>DASYAD010000030.1:0-1648 GCA_036501515.1 Trebonia sp.
GGCGCGGTCGAGATGGAGGTGACCCACTGGGTGCCAGGGACCGGGCCCCCCTTGCTGGCAGTGGGGACGCCGGGAAGCGCGGTGAGCCCGGCCGGCGTATACCCGATGTAGATCACCAGGTCGTTGGCCCCGTTGAGCGCCGCGTCGCCGATCGTTCCTGCCAGGTGCCCGGGGAAGCGGTCGGCTAGCTCGTCGGCGGGCACCGCCGCCAGCAACGCGGCCAGCGCCGGCGATGCGTAGTACTGACCGGGCGTGGGCAGCCTCGTGATACCGGGCGGCACCGGCGCGTCGGCGCCCAGCGGCGCGACGTCCAGCCGGGTGATCGTCTGGCCCTGGTAGAAGTCCACGCTGTCGTTCCACAGCTCGCCATGCGACGGCAGCGGCGAGGGCACCGGCTGGCCCGTCGTGCAGGACCAGCAGGCCTGGTTGGCGTTGGCCTGGAAGGCGTGATACTCGGCGAGCACGCCGAGCAGCAGCGCGACGCCGACCGCGACCGCCGCGGCGGTGATCACGAGGCGGACCATCGCTTCCCGGCCGCTGCGCAGGGTGAGCTGCAGGCCGAGGCGTACCATTACCGGGCCGCCTTCGCCGCTGCGACCTGGCCGGCGACCTCGCCGAGGTCTCCCGACACCAGCCCGTCGCGCACCATCAGCACGCGGTCGGCGTACGCGGCGACCCGGGTGTCGTGCGTGACGATAACCACCGTGACGCCCGCCTCGCGGGCCAGCCCGGTCAGCAGGTCCATGACCTTCTCCCCGGTCAGCGAGTCCAGCGAGCCGGTCGGCTCGTCCGCGAAGATCACCGCCGGGGCCAGTGCCAGCGCCCTGGCGACCGCCACCCGCTGCGCCTCGCCCCCGGACAGCTCGCCGGTCCTGTTGGCGATCTTGTCTCCGATGCCCAGCCGGTCCAGCCAGGCCTCGGCGGTCGTGTAGGCGGCGTGCCGCCGCATGCGGTTGAGCAGCAGCGGCAGCGCCACGTTGTCCGCCGTGGTGAGCTCAGGCACGAGCTGCCCGAACTGGAACACGAAGCCGAACGCGGTCCTGCGCAGTTTCGTGCGCTCGCCATCGCCTAGCGTGTCGAGGCGCCGCCCGTCGAACCACACCTCGCCGTGGTCGGGCGCGAAGATGCCGGCCAGGCAGTGCAGCAGGGTTGACTTGCCTGATCCGCTCGGGCCCATGATCGCCAGGATCTCGCCAGGGCTGACGGTCACGCTCGCGCCGCGCAGGGCCGGGGTCTGGCCGAAGGATTTGATGACGTCGCGGGCCTCGATCAGATGCGGCCGCGTCGCGACAAGACTGTTCATCGCTCTCCTTCGCCTGAGGCGGAACCCCGAAGATCACTTATTCGCGAATATACACTGGGTGTATACGCTACGCAAGTAATAGTCGGAACGGGCCCGTGGTGACCGCGGAACGCCATGTCAGCGGTCGTGTCAGGGGCGTGTCAGGCGGCTGTCAGCGCCGACGGCGATGGTGGACGCATGAGAACTTCGGATATCGCAGTTTCAGGACTTCGGAAGGCCTTCGGGGACAAAGTCGTGCTCGACGGCATCGACTTCGATGTCGCCGCGGGATCGGTTTTCTCCATGCTCGGCCCGAACGGCGCGGGCAAGACGACCACGGTGAACGTCCTGACGACATTGCTGAAA
>DASYAD010000031.1:0-12575 GCA_036501515.1 Trebonia sp.
TCCTCGCGCAGCGACTGGGCGGCGGGCCCGCGGGCGCGGCGACCGCCATCGGCGTGTTCGGGTGCGCTTCGCTCGCCGTGACCGTCGCCCTGATCCCCGGGCTGCGCCGAACCCGGCCGGCCTAGGCACGTTCCCCGGCGCGGGCGGCGCCTTGGCGGCCACGCAGGCGCCAGCGCACCTTCCGCCAAGATAGTTCATTGACTGAATCATTCATCCCGTGGTTTACTTCAGGTGAAGGTGTCGGTCTCTCTTCCAATCTGTCGGTGGCGGCTGAGCCCTTCCCCAGCCCGAAGCCACTCAGGCTGGACGAACCGCCCACAGGGGCCATGGAGCGCGCTCAGTGCTTCCGTCCTTCAACGGGCGCTCCACCCAGACCACCGGGAACCCGCGCTGGGAGGTCTCCACTCCACTTAGTGCCTTGGTCTCGATCTTGTTCCCCAATGCGTCCGTAATGAAGACCCGGCTTCCCGGCACGATCGTTGCTGCCTGCATACCCGCTTGCCCGGGGAACGTGTTGTATTGCGTATTGCCGTCGCCTAGCTGGACGCCTTTGGCTCCTTGAAGGTGATAGTGGGTCTGGGTCGTTGGCCTGCCGAGAATTGCGTTTATATCACGTTCCTTAGCCTGCGCCGCACTCCTGCGGTGAGAGTGGATCCTGACGGGTCCCCAGTCAGCCACGTTGATGATCAAGGCATAGAGCCCGAATCGCCAGCACGTCACGACCGGTCGGCCGCCGAGCAGGACTCCCGGGACAGCGAACACCGCGCCCGTCGCCAGCACAGTCCACTCAGCAAAGTCCGATCGATACGGCGCTGCGAAGCTCGCGTAGAAGACATACGACACCCCGTACAAGAACAACGGGACCGCCAGCACCAGGCGGACGATGGCCCACCCCAGCGACCGGCCCGTGGCCAGCGGCCAGCCCCTAACGTCCCCGACGCGCCCCCACTCCACCCGAGTGCCCCTGATCCACAGGGCATCCCGCCCGACCTGCACATCATCCAGTCGATACGTCCCAGACGCCACGCTAACCCCCCGTCCAGAAGGCCATGCAGCCGAAAATCCCGTACAAACCGCCCCAGGGCCACCGTACAACGCGCGACACTGCCGTTAATCAACCGACCATACTGCGTTACCTGCGGAGCGCGCCGCACCTCATCGCCGACTTGGGTGAGACCGGGCTGACTGAGCAGAGACGCGACATGTGTCGGTGACTCTGGGTCAAAGGACGCGCCAACGGGCCAACCCGCCCCGAAAACCGACACTTCACGTGAGAAGCCCCGTAGGCGAACGACCAAGCCGTACGAGTGTCGGATCGCAGGTCAGAAGCATCGTGCCCCGACAGATGCAGTGAGAACTGACATGACGCGCTGGGGCAAATGGAAGAACCCACAAGAGCGGGTCTTCCGGATCGGAGCCGACGACTTTGCCCCGGCGTGGAGCTGTAGGAGGGCTAGGCCGCTGCCGGCGGGTGAGGCCGCCCGTACGGAATGACCGCACGTTGGATGACCCGCTCCGGGGGGAAGTCCCAGCCTTTCCATGTCGCGGTGAACACGTGTCCGCAGGCGGGGCAGGTCTGGTCGGCTGTGGTCGCGCCGGGAACCTACGTCCCGTCGAACTCGCAGCCGCATCCGGGGCAGTCCAGCGGCGAGTAAAGCGTGATCCTCACTGGCTAGCCCCCCAGTCCTCGTCGTCCTGGTCGTCGCGGTACTTCCGGTCGCGTTCGGCGACCTCGCGGCGTTGGCGTGCCTGCTCCTGCCGGTAGGCGAGCCGCGGGTCGGGAACCGCGTCGTCGAGGTCGATCAGCGGCACCTGACTCCCGGTGCTGGTGAGCAGTGGCAGCCACGCCGGCCCGGCCGGGCTGGTCAGGCGCGGGTCGAGCGTCGCCGTCGCGATCCGCAGTGCAGGGGCCTCCCGGGCGGAAGCGAGCGCACGGCGGGCGGACTGCTCGCGGCGCGGAGAGATCAAGCAGAACAGCACGACCGGGCACGCCTGGCTGTTCCGGGCCGCCGCCTCGGCCAGGGCCTGGTAGCCGTCGAGCTTCCCGGTCAGCGCGGGCAGGCTCTGGGCCGGGGTCGCCGCCGTGGCGGGGACGGCGGGGCCGCCCGTGGGCGGACTGCTCGTCGAGGCCTCCTGGCGGTGGATCTTCCTCATCAACGTGCCGATCGGGGTCGCGACCCTGCTCGCCGGCCTGAGGGTGCTGCCCGAGGTGCGCGCGGCCGCCGGCAGCCGACTGCCCGACTGGGTGTCGGCCGCGGGTGTCCTGGCGTCGGTGACGCTGCTGGTGCTCGGCACCGTGCAGGGAGCGGCCTGGGGCTGGGGCTCGGGCCGGACCGTGGCGCTGCTCACCGTCGCCGCGGTGGTAACGGCCCTGACCGTGACGCGGACGCTGCGGCACCCGAACGCGCTGATCGAGCGGGACCTGTTCACAAGCAGGCCGTTCACCGGGGCGTCGGTCGCGCTGTTCGTGTTCTTCATCGGGTTCGCGATCTTCCTGCTCAGCGTGGTGCTGTTCCTGCAGGGCGAGTGGCACTACAGCGTCGTCGAGTCGGGGCTCGCGATCGCGCCAGGACCCGCCACGGCCGCGATGTTCGCGGTCAACGCGGGCCGCATCCAGGCGCGGTTCGGCCGGCTGCTGCCCGCGATGGCAGGCACGCTGTTCATGGCAGTCGCGGCCTGCTACTGGATGCTCTTCACCGGCGCGCGTCCGGATTACGCGGCGACGTTCCTGCCAGGGCTGTTCGCCGCCGGGATCTCCGCCGGGCTGACCCAGGCCCCGCTGTTCGCCGCCGCGGGCACCCTGCCACCGGACTGCACGACCGGCAGCGCCGTCCTCAACATGGCCCGCCAGGTCGGCAGCGCCGTCGGCGTGGCGGTGGTGGTGGTCATCCTCGGCACCGGGGTCGCCCACACCGTCGCGGGCTTCCACCACGCGTGGGCCGCCGAGGCGATCGCGGGCCTGACCGCCTGCCTGGCCGTCGCCGTCACGGCGCGCCGGGCGACTGGTCATTCCTCGTCCCGCAGTGGGTCGCGGAAGATATAGCGGTCGCCCTCCAGGGCGTCGGCCGAGAGCTTCTCGGTCGGGGCAGTACATGACCTGGCGGCTGCCTCGTCCACGCGGCCAAGCCTGCGACAACATGTAGTAGAAATCAGGGCAGATGCGGGAACTTTCCGGCCCGCTGAGCGCACTAGCACGATGTGGAATGTGCAGTTATCCCCCAGGCGGTCTCGGCCCCGCTCAACTGGCCGGCAGACGGCGCATCAGGTGACCCGGCGACCCCGCCCGCTAGCCGCGAGAACGCCGCATGACCTGTCGGAGCGGGGGATCAGAAGATGGCATCTTGCTCACGTTGCCCGACGAGCCTCCCGTCACGGCACGGCCGCTGCGTACTGTGAGCGCAGCGCAGCGCTGCGTGCCTTCACCCCAACGCGCCAGCCTCCGAGAGGAGCGGGCCTCGTGCCTGGTATGAACTCGGGGCTGAACCCAGCCGACCCGACGATCGTGAACGCCTTCAGGTCCGCGCTGCTGCACCAGTGGCTCATTGCCGCCGCGATCTTCGTGCTCCTGATGCTGGTGTGGGGCACCACCAGGGCCTGGACCACAGTTCCGGTGGCCGGCGGCGAGGGCGCGGGCACCGGTGGCCCGGCGGCCAAGGCCCCGGCCGAGCCGCGGGCCCGGCGGCTGCTCCGGATCGCCTTCGGCTTGATCTGGGTGTTCGACGGCCTCTTGCAGGCGCAGCCGAAGATGGCCGCCGGCATGCCGTCGCAGGTCATCGAGCCCGCCGCGGCGAACTCACCCGCCTGGGTGCAGCACTTGGTGAACTGGGGCGGGACCATCTGGTCCTACCACCCCGTTCAGGCGGGGGCCTCGGCGGTGTGGATCCAGGTCGGGATCGGCCTGTGGCTGATCCTCGCCGAGCGCGGCTGGTGGTCGCGGGCCGCCGGGCTGGCCAGCGTCGGGTGGGGGCTGGTGGTGTGGGTGTTCGGCGAGTCGTTCGGTGGCATCTTCGCACCCGGCCTTACCTGGCTGTTCGGTGCGCCGGGCGCGGTCCTGTTCTACGCGGCCGCCGGGGCGCTCATCGCGCTGCCAACACGTGCCTGGCAGACGCCTAGGACCGGTCGGCTCACCTTGGCCGGGACGGGGACGTTCTTCATCGGCATGGCCGTGCTGCAGGCCTGGCCAGGGCGCGGCTTCTGGCAGGGCACCGCGGGCGGCCAGCCGGGCACCCTCACCGGCATGGTGCAGTCGATGGCCCAGACATCGCAGCCGCACCTACTGTCCGCCATGGTCTCCGGCTTCGCGTCGTTCAACGACGCGCACGGGTTCGCGGTGAACCTGTTCACGGTGATCGCGCTGGCCGTGCTCGGCGCGGCGTTCCTCGCCGGCCGGCCCCAGCTGGTCCGCCCGGCGGTAATCGCCGCCACGGTGCTGTGCCTGGCCGACTGGGTGCTGATCGAGGACCTCGGCTTCCTCGGCGGGCTCGGCACCGACCCCAACAGCATGATCCCGATGATCCTGCTGTTCACCGCCGGGTACCTCGCGCTCACCCCGGTCCCGGCGGCCGCGGAACAAGCCGCCGCGCCGGCCGAGGTCCCGTGGCGGGAGCGGCTGCGCCCGGCCGCGGTCCGCGGCGCTATTGGCGCCGTCAGCGTCCGCACAGCCGCCGCCCTTGGCGCGATCGGCGTCATCCTGGTGGGCGCCGCCCCGATGGCCGCGGCGTCGGCCAACAGCAACGCGGACCCGATCATCGCCGAGGCCATCTCCGGCTCCACCGGTGTGCTCGACCAGCCGGCTCCCGCGTTCCAACTGACCAGCCAGGACGGCAAGCAGGTCACGCTGGCGAGCCTGCGCGGCAAGGTGGTGCTGCTGACGTTCCTCGACCCGGTGTGCGTGTCGGACTGCCCGCTGATCGCCCAGGAGGTCCGCCAGGCCGGGCAGCTCCTCGGCACCGACGACCGGCAGGTCGAGCTGGTCGCCATCGTCATCAATCCGCTCTATTACAACCTGGCGTACACCCAGGCGTTCGACAAGCAGGAGAATCTCGACACGGTGCCCAACTGGCTGTACCTGACTGGCTCACCCGGCCAGCTGGAGAACATCTGGCGCGGCTACGGCGTCACCGCGGAAATCAGCACGGGAGGCGCGATGATCGCACACGACGACATCGCCTTCGTCCTCGACCGCTCCGGGCACATCCGCGAGGAACTCAGCGACGACCCCGGTCCTGGCACCACCAGCACCACGTCGTCGTACGCGGTGTTGCTGGCCGACGCCGCGCGGCAGACGCTGGGGCAAACGTGAAGCGGCCCGCCCCTCGCCTGGCGGGAGCCCGCCGCGGCTGCGTGGCGGTCGCGACCACGGTGCTGGCCGGGTGCGCCGCCGGCTGCGGCCAGACGGCCAGCCACCAGGCCTCGCCGAGCGCGCCTGTCATCGCGTCCTCGCTGAACACCTCGCTCGCCACCACGGCAGGTACCTGGGCCGCCGTCGTCATGGGCGGCACCGCCAGTAGCGACAACGCGTTCTCGCAGCTCTTCGCCCGCCCCACCGGGAGCACCAACTGGAAGCTGGTCACCCCGCCCGGTGTGGCTACCAACGGCGGACTCGTACTGGCAACCCAGGACAACCAGGCGCTGATCGCCGGGTTCCGGCCCGGCGTCGACCTCACGTTCTCCGCGCTGACGGGCACCCGCGACAACGGCTCGACCTGGCAGCCCGGCAGCCCGCTGCAACCCGGGCTCGCCGACGTGCCCGACGCGCTGGCCGCCGCGCCCAGCAGCGGTCAGATGCTCGCGCTGGTGCTCGGCGGCACCCTCACGCAATCAGCCGACGACGGGGCGCACTGGTCCCCGCTGTCCAACGCGCGCTCCCTCGCGGAGACCGCGGCGGGCCGGCGCTGCTCCCCCGCCGGGCTTACCGCCGTATCCTTCACCCCAGCAGGCGCGCCGCTGGCAGCCGCGACGTGCACCCGGCCGGGTATCACCGGCATCTTCCGCTACAGCGCCGGCGGCTGGCAGGCCGCCGGGCCTTCCCTCCCTGCCCCGCAGGCCGGCACGGCCACCGGGGTGCTGCGGCTGACCGGCACGCCGGCCGGCAACGAGGCGCTGCTGGTCGCAGGCACCGGCGCAGCCGTCAGCCTGCTCGCCGCGCAGAGCAGCGACGACGGCGCGCACTGGACCGTCTCCGCGCCGCTCCGGCTGGGCGCGGCAACCGTCAGGTCCTCCGGCTTCGGTGCCGACGGCGCCGCATGGGCCGTGCTCACCGACGGCCGCGCCGAGACGATCAGCGGCCAGGCAACCGCCTGGCGCGCGCTGCCCGCCGTTCCGCCTGGAACCGCAGCACTCGCCGCCAACCCAGGCGGCGGCTTCGACGCGCTCGCCGTCAGCGGCAGCAAGCTGACCGTCTGGCGGCTCAGCCAGGGAGCCACCTCATGGACCACAACACAGGTAATCAATGTGCCGATCGAATACGGCTCCTCCTGACCGGCGTCACAACGCAGCGGCAACCGGACAGAACCCCCGCGGACCGCGCCGGCGAGCGCCAGCTACAGCTAAGAGGACCGCGCTGCGGGTTGGCTTAAGTCGTAGCTTCTCGTCAATACCCCTGGTGGGTTCGCCCAGATCACCCGCCTCGTCACCCAAGCCAAGGCAAGCAAGGCCGGCGCGCAGCGGCTGCCGACCGGATCGCCGCCGTCCTCGTGGTCCGCTGCCACCAGCGCGGTGGGCCTGGCCAGGCCCACCGCTGGTGGCAGCGGTCGGCCGTGGCGCCGAGCTCGGCGCGTCGCGGCCGTCGCGCGGCTGCGCGGCCTAGGCCCTGCGTCCCGTCCTGCTCGCCGGAGACAACGAGCGCACCGCCCTGACGGTCGCCAGCCAGCTTGGCATCCCGGCGGACAGCGTCTTCGCGGGGAGTCGGGCCAGAAGGCACGGCGCGCTCAGCCTGAGCCCGCTCTCCGACGATGCGGTACTCGAAGACCCCGTGCCGTTCGAGAACAGCCGGGACGTGCCGCTGACGCTCGTCTTCCGCCGCGCCGGCGAGGTCACCATCGAAGCACCCGTCACCGCCCCGGGCACTCCCTGATCCGCACCTCGAGTCCTGAACTCGTCGCCGGGGTGCTGGAGCATTGGATACACCGCGGCAGGGGCCGGAGTGCGGCGATTACAGCCTGCTCAGCAGCGTGAGTCGCTGGCCGGGGCCTGCCGGGACGCGGCGTCCTGGCCGCCGGCCAGCATCGCATCCAGGTCCTCGCGGGCGCGGGCGACGCGGGAGCGGATCGTGCCGACGGGGCAGCCGCAGACGGCGGCAGCCTCGGCGTAGGAGCAGCCGAGCAGCTGGGTCAGTACGAACGCGGCCCGCCGGCCTGGCTCGAGCGCGGCGACCAGCTCGTCGGCGGCGGCCTGGCCGCCGGGCTCGGCGGGCGGCTGGCTAAGGGCAGCGTCAGGGACAGCCGCGAGGCGGGCGGCCAGCCGCCTGTCGCGTGACCTGGCGCTGATCTCCGCGGCGCAGGCGCGGCGGGCGATGGCAAGCAGCCAGGCGCGGACCGGGGCGTCACCGCGGAACCTGCGCAGCGCCGGGATCGCCCGCAGGTAGGTGTCCTGGGCGAGGTCATCGGCCGCGGCGGGATCGACCAGGTAGGCGCACAGCCGCCACACGTCTCCCTGGGTCTCGCGGACGAAGCTGGCCAGGGCAGCCTGGTCACCGCGCCCGGCGGCGCGCGCGAGGGAGGTCAGCTCATCCACGGCAGCAGCCTACGACAATCTGTAGTAGAGGTTCCGCACCGGGCGGGGACATCGGGCGGGAACTTTTCGCCGTCATCATCGCACTAGTGGGACATGGAATGTGACAGGGCCCGCGAGGCCATCTCGGCCCGGATCGACGGCGAGGACCCCGGAGTGCCGGACGGCGCGCTTGACGCCCACCTCGCCGGCTGCGCAGCCTGCCGGGACTGGCAGCAGCGAGCGCACGTGATGACCAGGCGCGCCCGGCTTGGCGGCACTTTCCTTGACCGCGACCTGACCGGCCGGGTGCTGGCCGCTATTCCCCCGGTCCCGGCCAGGCGGCGGCTGCGGCTGGCCCTGCGGGGCGCCCTGCTCGCGGCGGCGCTAGGCCAGCTGGCGGTCACCGTGCCACTGCTGATCCTGGGGCACGACCATGACGCGGGAACGCACGCCGCGCATGAGCTCGGCTCGTTCGACCTGGCCCTGGCCATCGCCTTCGCCGTCGGCGCGATCCGCCCGGCGCTGTCGGCCGGGCTCGCCTGGACGTGCGGCATCGCGGCCGCCGGACTGGCGGGCACCGCGATCGCGGACCTGATCGGCGGGCAGACGCTCGGCGCGGACGAGGCGCAGCACCTGATCGCCGTGGCCGGCGCGGTACTCCTCATCTGGCAGGGCAGGGTCGGCGGTACCGATGCCGCCGACGCGGGAACGGCCGACGCGACCGACTGGCCGCGGGCAACGCCGAGTTCTCGCGCGGCCGAGCCTGGCACCGTCGCCCGGCTGAACGGCCCGCCGCGGTTTCCTGGCAACGGCGCCGCCCGCGGCACCGCGCCGGACACCGTCCGCGTGACGCCCGCGGCCGGCCTGCCCGACGGCGCACAGCACGCCGGGGCCGACCAAGTCCCCGGCCGCCAGCCGCGGTCACGGCCCAGGCGGGACGGCGACGGCAAGGAAGCCGTCGCGTGACGACGGCAAGCCCGGCGCGCGCGCCTGCCAGAGCCACCCGGCGAGCCCCCGAGGCGCCGCACGGCGGCAACGGTACGCGGGAAATCGAGCTGTCGGTCGAGGGGATGACCTGCGCGGCCTGCGCGGTCCGGGTCGAGAAGAAGCTCGGCAAGCTGGACGGCGTGCACGCGGCAGTGAACTACGCGACCGCGACGGCCCTGGTCACGGCGCCGGGCGAGTTGCCCGTGCAGGTCCTCACCGCGGCGGTCGCGCAGGCCGGCTACTCCGCCGCCGAGCGCGGTGCGGCCGACGGCGCGAACGAGGACGGGCCAGCCGACGAGCGCGACGCGAACAGGAACTTCGCCTACCTGCGCCGACGGCTGATCGTGGCGCTGATCTTCTTCCTCCCGCTCACCGACCTTTCCCTCATGCTGTCGCTGGTCCCGTCGCTGCGGTTCGACGGGTGGCAATGGCTGCTGACCGCCTGCGCGGCACCGGTGGCGCTCTGGTGCGCGTGGCCGTTTCACCGCGCCTCGCTGAAGAAGGCCAGGCACGGCACCTGGTCGATGGACACACTGGTATCGCTTGGCATCATCGCCGCCTGCGGCTGGTCGGTTTACGCCATGTTCGGCCTCGACAGCGGCCAGCGCAGCGGAACGGTGTGGCAGCAGCTCATCCACGCCTCGGGCGGCGGCATTTACCTGGAGACCGCCGCCACCGTCACCACGTTCCTGCTCGCCGGACGGCTGTACGAGGCGCGGGCCCGGCGCATCGCCGGCGAGGCCATGCGCTCCCTGGCGGCCACGGCCGCCAGGGACGTGTGCGTGCTCGGCCCCGACGGAACCGAGCGGCGCATCCCGGCCGGCGGGCTACGGCCAGGGGACAGGTTCGTCGTCCGTCCCGGCGAGACCATCGCCGCGGACGGAGAGGTGCTGTTCGGCCAGAGCGCGGTCGACCGCAGCATGATGACCGGGGAATCCGTGCCGGCCGACGCGGCCGTCGGCGACAGCGTCACCGGGGGAACCGTGGCGCTCACCGGGCGGCTCGTCGTCCGCGCGGACAAGACAGGCAAGGACACCCAGCTGTCCCAGCTGATCAGGCTGGTCGAGCAGGCCCAGGCGCAGAAGGCGGGCATCCAGCGCGCGGCGGACCGGATCTGCGGCGTCTTCGTCCCCGCGGTCCTGGCCTGCGCGGCGCTCACCCTGGCAGGCTGGCTGGTGGCCGGCGCTCCCGCCGAGCGCGCGTTCAGCGCCGGGCTCGCCGTCCTGATCATCGCGTGCCCGTGCGCGCTCGGACTCGCGACTCCCACGGCGCTGGTGGCAGCCTGCGGGCGCGGCGCGCGGCTAGGCATCTTCATCAAGGGCTACCGGGTCCTGGAAACCTCCAGGTCAGTCACGGTCGTGGTGCTTGACAAGACCGGGACCGTCACCACCGGGGAAATGTCCGTCGCCGGGGTCCGCCCCGCCGACGGCGTGGCTCGCGGCGACCTGCTCCGCTACGCGGGGGCCGTCGAGCAAGCGTCCGAGCACGCGGTCGCGGCGGCGATCAGCGCGGCCGCGGCGGCGGAGGGCGGACCGCTGCCGCAAGCCGACGAGTTCAGGGCCCTGCCGGGACTCGGCGCCCGGGGAATCGTCGATGGCCGCGAGGTCACGGTGGGCCGCGAGAAGCTGCTGACCGAGCAGGGGATGGCCGTGCCGGCCGACCTGGCCGCGCAGTGCCGCTCATGGGAGCAGTCCGGCTGCACCGCGGTGCTAATCGGCTGGGACGGCGCCATCAGGGGCGCCGTGGCGGTCACCGACACGGTCAAGCCGTCCGCCGCCGCCGCCGTCGCCAGGCTGCGCGGCCTCGGGCTGCACCCTCTCCTGCTGACCGGAGACAACGAGCCGACGGCCAGGGCCGTCGCCGCGCAGGCCGGCATCGACGAGGTCATCGCCGGGACGCTGCCCGCCGATAAGGCGGCCGTCATCGCCAGGTTCCAGGCGCAGGGACACGAGGTGGCCATGGTCGGCGACGGCGTCAACGACTCCCCCGCCCTCGTCGCCGCCGACCTCGGGCTTGCCCTCGGGTCAGGCACCGACGTCGCGATCAGCGCGGCGGACCTGATCCTGCTCCGCGACGACCTGGAGACGGTACCGGACGCGATCATGCTCGCCCGCGCCACCTTCCGGACCATCCGCCGCAACCTCGCCTGGGCCTTCGGCTACAACGCCGCCGCCCTGCCGCTCGCCGCGCTCGGCTTCCTCAACCCGGTCATCGCCTCGGTGGCCATGACGCTGTCCTCGGCCTTCGTCGTGGCCAGCAGCCTGCGACTACAGCGGTACCAGATCCGGGACACGGCATGACATCACCGCACGAGCCGGAGAGCCACATGTACGGGTACACCCACGACAAGGACAGCTACCTCAGGCGGCTGCGACGGATCGAGGGCCAGGTCCGCGGCCTGCAGCGGATGATCGACGAGGACAAGTACTGCATCGACATCCTCACGCAGGTCGCCGCGGCCACCAAGGCCCTGCAGTCGGTCGCCCTCGGCCTGCTTGACGAGCACCTCAGCCACTGCGTCGCCCAGGCCGTCGCGGAGGGCGGCGACGGGGCGGCCGACAAGGTCCGCGAGGCGTCCGAGGCGATCGCCCGCCTCGTCCGCTCCTGAACCCAGAACCCCGTCATGCTCCGCACCAGAAACCGGAACGACGATCACAGGAAGGCACCCGATGACAACGACGACCTACGCGGTGAGGGGAATGAGCTGCGAGCACTGCGTGAACGCGGTGACCAGCGAGCTCAGCGGCCTCGGCGGGGTATCCGCCGTGACCGTCGATCTCGTGCCCGGGGGCAATTCCAGCGTCACGGTCGCCAGCGACGCGCCGCTAGCTCCGGATGCGGTCAGCGCGGCCCTGGACGAGGCGGGCGGCTACCAGATCGGCCGGTAGCGTCCGTGTCACAGGCTCGCGTGGTGCCTTGTCTTGAAGGGAAAGGATCACGCGAGAGGAAAAGACCATGCGAGTCTTCGTTACGGGAGCGACCGGGGCGCTTGGGCAGCACCTGGTGCCCGGGCTGGTCGCGGCGGGCCACGAGGTCACCGCGACCACCAGGACACCGGGCAAGGCCGGGCAGTTGCGGGCGGCGGGCGCGGCGCCGGCCGTCGTCGACGGGCTGGATCGCGCCGCGGTGCTCGCGGCGGTGCGGGCCGCCGCGCCGGAAGTTATCGTGCATCAGATGACCGCGCTTGCGGACATGCGCAGCCTCCGGAACACTGACCGGGTGTTCGCCGCCACGAATGAGTTGCGCACCAGGGGCACCGACAACCTGCTCGCGGCCGCCGCGGAGGCGGGCACCAGGAGGGTCATCGCGCAGAGCTACACGGGCTGGACGAACGAGCGTTCCGGCGGCCCGGTGAAGACCGAGGACGACCCGTTCGACTCGCGGCTCGTCCCCTCGGCGGCGCGCACGCTCGCGGCGATCCAGCACGTGGAGACGACCGTGCCGCTCCAGGTCCCTGAGGGGATCGTGCTGCGCTACGGCAGCTTCTACGGGCCCGGCGCCTCGCAGGTCCTGCTCGACGTGCTGCGGAAGCGGATGCTGCCGGTCATCGGCGGCGGGACCGGCATCTGGTCGTTCATTGAGGTCACCGATGCCGCGGCCGCGACGATCGCCGCGGTTGACGGTGGCGCGCCCGGCATCTACAACGTCGTGGACAGCGACCCGGCGCCGGTCACGGACTGGCTGCCGTACCTGGCCAGGGTCGCAGGCGCGAAGCCGCCGCTGCGCGTGCCCGTCTGGCTCGGGCGGCTGCTCGCCGGGGAGTTCGTCGTGACCCAGATGACCACCGCGCGCGGGTCGTCGAACGAGAAGGCGCGCAAGGGCCTCGGCTGGGAGCCGCGGTACGCGAGCTGGCGGGAGGGATTCCGTGACTGGGT
>DASYAD010000032.1:0-69029 GCA_036501515.1 Trebonia sp.
CCAGGTCCACGCCACGCAGGGCCCGGGTCTCGCCAAAGGTCTTCACCAGGCCGGTGGCTTCAATGGATAGTTCTGTCATGCTTCTCAGCCTGGCGGATCCCGCTGGCACCGCGCGTACACAGCGCTGTCACGGTCCTGGCATGGTCGTCAGGCTCGGTGACGGGCGCGACCAGCCCTTAAGCCGCGGACCGGTTACGGCGTCACCACCTGTCCCTTGGTCACCACGGTGACGCCGCCGGCCGACACGGCGAATCCGCGGGCGCGGTCATGCTCCTTGTCGACCCCCACCGTGGCGCCCGCCAAGACGGCCACGTCTTTGTCCAGGATGGCGTTCTCCACGACGGCGCGACGGTGGACGTAGCTGTTATGCAAGAGCACCGCCCGGTTCACCCGGGACTCGCCGAACACGCGGACTCCCGGCGACAGGACTGAGTTGCGTATCAGCCCTCCGGATACGATCACTCCGGCGCTGACCACGCTGTTGACCGTCCGCCCGGGCACGTCGCCGTCCTCGTGGGCGAACTTGGCCGGCGGCTGGCAGGACATCCGCGCCACCGTCGGCCACTGGTCGTTGTACAGGTTGAACGGCGGATTCACGGCGCACAGATTCATGTGCGCGTTGAAATAGGAATCGATCGTTCCTAGCTCCCGCCAGTAGCTGCGGTCACGTGCGGAGGCACCGGGGACCTCGTTCTGGCGGAAGTCGTAGGCATGCGCGGCGCCTTCGCGCGCCAGCCTCGGGATAATATCGCCGCCCATGCTGTGCGCGCTGTCATCGTCGGCGGCGTCCTTGTGCAGTACCTCAGTCAGCACGTTGGGGTCGAACACGTAGATGCCCATGGACACCAGCGCCTGGTCCGGCTGGCCGGTGCGGCCGGGCGGGCTGGCGGGTTTTTCCAGGAACTCCCTGATCGAGTAGCCGTTGGCCGCGACCTGCATCACCCCGAAGTCGGTTGCCTGCGACCGCGGCATCGGGATCGCGGAAACCGTGACTCCCGCACCCCGCGCCAGGTGCTGCTCGATCATCTGCGCCGGGTCCATGCGGTAGACGTGATCGGCGCCGCAGACCACCACGAGGTCCGGCCGGTGTTCGTCGAGCAAGCTGAGCGACTGGTAGATCGCGTCCGCCGAGCCCGCTTGCCAGCGTGGTCCCCGCCACTGCTGCGCGGGCACCGGGGTGACGTGGTCGCCCGGTGTGCCGCTCAGCCTCCAGGTGGTCGCCAGGTGCCGGTCCAGGCTGTGGCTCTTGTACTGGGTGAGCACGCAGATCCGGCGGATCCCGCTGTTGACCAGGTTGGACAATGCGAAATCGACGAGGCGGTACAAGCCGCCGAACGGAACCGCCGCCTTGGCCCGCTCCGCGGTCAGCGGCATGAGCCGCTGCCCGGGCGCGCCCGCCAAGACAATGCCGAGAACCCGCTTGCCAGTCATCCCTGCCCCCTGCCGCGCCCCGGTCGGGGCTTGTGAACGACGCGCGACGCACAGGCACGAGGCCCTCATCAGCGAGCGCTGCGAACTGCAAGGGGGACGAACGCTCCAGCCCGCGCCGGCGAGCGCAGAACGATCTTCCAAGCGTTTTCCCAGCAGCGGGCAAACTCAATCTTGCCAGCTGGCAAAAGCTGCGGTCAGAGCTGCGGTGTCTGTGCCGGCACGACCCGCACGGCGGGTTCGTGGGCCTTGGCGTAAGCGATCGCGCCGGCCACCGCCTTCGGCGTGCCGGCGACCAGCTGCGCGCTCACGTACACGGTCGTCGAGCTGCCGCCAGCGTTGCAGGCTAACTTTTGCTGACCGGATGCCGGGCTCGCGCGGGCACTAGGATCGCCGCCATGGCCACACGACTTGTTCAGGTTGCGATGAATGCGCTTGACGACTCCGCGCTCGGCCGGTTCTGGGGGGAAGCGCTCGGCTGGGGTATCTCCAGCGAGGGGCCAGGCGTGACCAACCTCGAGCCTGTTGACTTCACCTACCCCGGCCCGGTGGCCGTCTGCATCGACATCCTCGCGGTCCCGGAGCCCAAGACGGTGAAGAACCGGGTGCACATCGACCTCGCCACCACGACGGCGGCGCACCAGGCCGAGCTGGTGGCGCGCCTGCGCGGTCTCGGTGCGACGCCCGCTGATGTCGGTCAGGGCGATGTCCCGTGGGCAGTCCTGGCCGATCCGGAAGGCAACGAGTTCTGCGTGCTGGAACCCAGGCCGGTCTACCGGGATACCGGGCCGATCGCCGCGGTGGTGGTCGACTGCGCCGATCCGAGGGCCATGGCCCGGTTCTGGGGCGAGGCGATGGACTGGAACCTGCACGAGGTGACCGACGAGTTTGCCTCGTTTCGCTCCGCCGCCGGCGTCGGCCCGTATCTGGAGTTCCTCCGCACGCCCGGCGTGAAGACGGTGAAGAACCGCGTCCATCTCGACCTCGCGCCGTACGCCGGTGACGATCAAGCGGCCGAGGCGGACCGGCTGCGGGCTCTCGGTGCCCGTGACATTGACGTCGGTCAAGGCGACGACGTGTCGTGGACATGCCTTGCCGACCCAGAGGGGAACGAATTCGACGTCCTCACTCCCCGCTGACACGGTGCCTGCGCCGATCCGCGGGTGATCCGGCGAAACGCGCGGTCACTGTGGCCAGGAAAGGCTAATGTCCCGTGCTGTGATCCCGGCACCGGACATTCCCGGACATACGGTTATCGACGTCCTGCGCGACGGGCGCCCGTTCATGGTGATGGAGCTGTGCCCGGACGGCTCGCTCAACGATGAGTTGCGGCGGAACGGGCCGGTGGCTCCTGCCTCCGTATGCCAGATCGGGATCAACCTGGCCGACGCGCTCGCCGCCGCGCACGAACTGGGCATCCTGCACCGCGACCTCAAGCCGGCGAACATCCTCGTCAACCGGTACGGCGTCGTCGGCATCGCCGACTTCGGGCTGGCGTCGATCATCGCGGCCGGCGGCGAGCAGTCGGTGTCGCGGGACGCGCTGACCCCGGCGTATGCACCGCCTGAGAGGTGCTCCTCGCTTCCAGGACCGGCGCGGCGTTGAAGGTACCGCAGAGCGCATGGAGCATCCAGGTCATGCCACCAGACGAGGCTGCTTATGACACCGGCGTCCGCACGGTGCGGTGCCTCGCGGGACGCGGCCTCGACGCACTCACGACGTCGCAGTTCGGGCAGTGAGCTGACGGTTAGTCACCGGTAGGCGCCGTCAGGGCCGTCGCGATCTGAGACAGGGGCTGCCTGGTGCTGTGCCAGGATCAGGGCACGAAGTCGCGGGCTACGGCTCCAGGAAGTCATTGGGATCTTGATGGCAATTGGGTACCGGTCGATCTTCTCAGTGCACGGCCAGGATGCGGTGCGGCTCGCGGCTGACCAGCTCCGTTCGTGGCTGGCGCTCAGGGGATACGGCTTCGCGTCTATCGCACCAGGAGCGCACGAGATCGCCGGGCAGGCGCAGCTCCTCGTGACCGAGCTTCACCACCCTGCTGAGTCGCGGTCCCTGCGGTACCGGCTGACCGAGTCGCCGGCCATGGGGGGATGGGTGACGACCGTGACCGTGCACGGTGACGGCGCGGAGGATAACTGGATCTGGGTCGACGTCAGCGCTCCGCCCTCAGTGCCGCGGCCTGCCTCATCGCGGGAAAGCCCCGTCAAGGAGGTCGATGCGGACGGTGCCTGGTGGATCGGAATCCCGCACATGGTGAGGGAGGTCCTCTCGGTGGCCGACGCGTGGGACGGTCAGCTGGCTCTGGCCACCGGGCCGACGCTGGTCACCGCGGGCGCCGTCGACGGACTGATCTCGGCGGTCTGCGATCCCGGGCGCCGCGGTACTGCCCTGGTCGCCGCCCCGGTCCCGGATGTTCCCGTCTCCCGGCTGATCGCCCACGTCGAGCGGCTGACCCGCGAGTGCGTCGGGCTGGCCGGGATCTACGTGCTTGACCACGAGGCGGCCGAGAAGCTTGAGGAGTCATTCGCGCCCTCCCATTCGGTGCCGCCTGGAGCGATTCGCACGTTCCTGCCAGAAGCCGATCCAGCCAGCGCCGTCGATGCCAGGCGGCACCGCGTGCTGCTCGCCCGGACGATCGCTGAGCAGGCTCCCGGCAAGCTGGCCCACCTGCTGGGGCGAGCGCACCGGTACCGCGCGCTGTGCCTGCCGTTGCCTTCGCACGTGGCCCAGGTAGATCGCCTGCTGTGCCGGGAGGAACCTGCTGCCGTTCTGCGGGCTATTCGGGAAGCACCGCAGGGTCCTTCCGGTCGCGGGCCGGATGACGGGCTGGGCGGTGCGGTGCCGGCGGGGCGGGAAGCGACCACGGCGGTCCGCGAGGTCGCGTTTACCGGCGAGCTGCTCACGAGCCTGGTGGGCGAGTTCCAGTCCCGCGCTTCCAGCGCTGACATAGTCGGCGGCCCTGAAGACATGAGTTCCCGGTACCGGGAACTGCTGGCTGAAGGGCGGGGAGTGCTGCGCGGTCACCGGGAGGTATCGCGGCGCTTCGCAGCCCTTCAGGACGTGCTCGAAGAGGCAGAAGACGATCGCGATCACGTCCGCGCCCTGCTGGAGGACGAGCAGCTTGACCATGCCCAGACGCAGGCGGAACTACTGAACGCGAAGCTCGAGCTCGACCGGCTTCGCGGTGTTCTCGCCCGCGCTGGCCGAGTCGATCAGACCCGGGCCGCGATGGCGGCGGCGCGGTCACCGGGGTCATTCGCTGAGCTACTTGACCGGCTTGACGACCGCGTGCTTTCCCTCGTCGCATTCACCGGGGACCCTAAGCCAGCGCTCGAGCTTGACGACTTCGACCCGCTTGGCACGTGGGCGGCCAGGGCCTGGGACATGCTCCGGGTCCTTCACGGCTACGCGACCGCACGGCACCGCGGTGACTTCAGCAAAGGGGTGCACGCTTACCTGGCGCATACTCCGCCCGGGCGGCCCGGCTATGCGCCAGGAGCGCATTCCACCCGGGAGTCCGACTTCGTCGAACGCTCGCCCAGGCTCCGGAAGCTGCGGGTACTCCCCGTTCCGCGAGATGTTAGCCCGGACGGCACCATTTTCATGGGCGCGCATTTCAAGATTGCCCGCAAGGGCCTGGTCTCCCCGCGGATGTACTACTACGACGACGCGGGGCAGACCGAGATGATCTACGTGGGCTATCTGGGCAAGCATCTCCCGAACGCGCATACGAACTAGAAATCCGCGTCGCGGTCCACCTGCCTGAGCCCGGCGGGCGGGGGCGTCGGCTTGGTCAGCGAAGCTCCACTTCCCATCACTTAGCGCCGTCCGTACGACTTTCTATCACTTAGCGCGATTAATTTCGGGACAAAAGGGACAGGAAATGACGCTAACTGATAGGAAGTCGGGAAAGCGGTCCTAACTGATAGAAAGTGGTCGCGGAAACGGCGTCGGCCCGCCGCGACTAGACCTTGACGACCTGAACGGCGGCACGACCACGGCCAATCGGCAGGTTCCGCGTAGACATAGACTGCGCGGCGCGAGGCTCCCGAAAGGTGTGAAACGCTATGCGCTTCATCTCCGAAACGTCGTCGGACGGCGTCACTGAACAGCTCTTCACCCTTGGCGAGATCCCCGGCGTGCTGTGGACGCCGGAAGCCGACCGCGGCAATCGTCCGCTGATCCTGATGGGACACGGCGGCGGACAGCACAAGAAGGCCCCCAGGATCCTGGCCCGTGCCCGCCGCTTCGCCGCCGAGGGCGGGTTCGCGGTCGCCGCGATCGACGTGCCCAACCACGGTGAGCGGCCGACGAGTACGGAGTTCGACCGGATCGCGACCGAGTACAGGGCACGGGCTGCCACCGGAAAAGATACGTCCGAGCTGGACACCGCGATGTTTACGCTCGTGGTCGGGCAGGCCGTCGCGGAATGGCAGGCAGTCCTGACCGCGGCTCAGCAACTGGACCATATCGGCCCCGGACCGGTGGGCTACTGGGGCATGTCGATGGGCTGCGCGTTCGGTATGCCGTTGGTCGCCGCGGAACCGCGGGTCCGCGCCGCCGTGCTGGGCCTGCAAGGAGCGTCCGCGCTGGCCGAGACGGCCGCACAGATCACCGTGCCGGTGCAGTTTCTCATCCAGTGGGACGACGAGCTGATGCCGCGGGCACAGAGCCTGACGTTGTTCGACGCGATCGGTTCAGCGGAGAAGACACTGCACGCTAGCCCCGGCAAGCACGGAGATCTGCCGGCGTTCGAAACGGACGACTCGCTCCGGTTCTTCGCCCGGCATCTGCGCTGACACCGTAGCGGGACCAGGGTCACTGACAGGTGCGACTCCGCGCCGGAAGTGCCACGGTGGACGCGGGCAAGCCGGGTAACCAGTCCCAAACGGGTACCTGATCGAGGTGGGGCAGACCACCGACCCGAACGGGGACTGGTCGCCCGATCACTGGCCGTCCAGCACACCCGCCACGGAGTCTGAGTAAACCCACGGAGTCCGAGTGAGCCACGGAGTCCGAGTGACGGAGAGTGAGTTGAGCGGCGGAGCCCGGGTGAGCTGCCTAGTTGCGGGTGATCGCGGCTAGCCAAGCCCGGACCTGCGTCGAGCCGTCCACCGGGTTGATTTCGAAGGTGCCTTCGGTAATCGACTCGACGGTCCAGCCGTCGCTGAACGCCGCACGCAACTCCTCCGCGCGGATGCGACGCGGGCCCCAGGTGCCTGGCTGGCGGTCGCTGAAGCACATGAGGTAACAGGCGCCGCCTGGTCTCAGCACGGCCGCGAGGCTGGAGACGTACCTGGCGCGGTCGGCGTCGTCGAAGACGTGGAATACCCCGCTGTCGAGCACGGTGTCGGCCGTGAGGTTCAGGTGGCTGAGGTCGAGTGCGTCCGCGACTTCGAACCGCGCGATCAGCCCGCGCTCGGCCGCTTTCGCGCGCGCCCGCGCGATCGCGGTCGGCGCCACGTCGATGCCGGTGGCGTCGGCGCCGCGGCTGGCCGCCAGCAGCGTGTGCTCACCGGTGCCGCAGCCGGCGTCGAGGAGGCGGCCGGTCAGGCGACCCTCGTCAGCGAGCCGGGCAAAGGCCGGCTGCGGGCGGCCGATGTCCCACGGCGCCGGCGAGTCGGCCGTGTAGCTGTCGTCCCACTCCGAGTGCGCTGGTTCCGTCATGTCTCAGTACCTCCGTACGGTCGCGGGCCCCGGACCAGTCTCTCGCGTCGCCGCCGCTCGCTTGCGGGAGCCGCGCCGCCGGGTCCGCGCCGCCGGGCCGGCGCGGCAGGCCGGGCCAGGCCGCCAGCCGGGCACCGTGCGGGAACGGGCCAGGGTCGAGTACGGGCGCGACCGCGCCCCCGTAAGGACGACGGTGGACACAGGCAAGCCAGATAATGAGCCAAACCAGTGGAGGTCCAGATGGCCGAGTTCACGCCGCCCGCAGCAGGAATCGTGCTGGCCCACTTCATCGTCTCCGGCGATGTTGAGCGCTCGACGCGGTTCTACACCGAAGTGCTCGGCGGCACGCTGATCTTCAAGGGTGAGCCCACTTATGTCGCGCTGTCCAACAGCTGGATCATCATCAACGTCGGCGGGGGCCCGACAGACGACAAGCCCACGGTGACGCTGGAGACGCCGCGCGACCCCGACCGCGTGAGCAGCTTCCTCAATATCCGGGTCAGGGACATCGCGGCCGTCTACGCCGACTGGAGCGCCAAGGGCGCGCAGTTCCTGACGCCGCCGAAGCAGCACCAGTACGAGATCCGCTGCTACATCCGCGACCCAGACGGGTACCTGATCGAGGTCGGTCAGACCACCGACCCGGACGGAGACTGGTCGGCGTGGCTGCCGCCCACTTCGCAGGCATGAAGACAAGGGCGAGGTCCAACATCAGCATCCCGAACGGGGGCTGGTTTCACGTCAACGGTGAAACCAGCCCCCGTTCGGCCCGGTGGGGTTGAAACCGGGGCGGCTTAAGCCGCCCCGGTCGCCAGGGGGGCGCTCAGCTGAGCTCGGTGGCGTCGACGACGATGTTGCTCAGGTAGCGGCCGCTAGCCGAGTCGAACGCACCGCCGCAGGTGATGAGCCGGAGCTCGGCGTCGGGGACGGGCCCGTAGACGGACTGGGTCGGAAAGTGGTCCCTGAGGTAGCTCCGCACCGAGGTCACCAGGAACTCGACGGTGGAGCCGTCGGACCGCCGGACGTAAACCGGGTCGCCCGGGCGCAGTCCGGCCAGCCGGAAGAAAACGCCTGGCCCCTGGCCGGAGTCGATATGGCCCAGGATGACGGCCGGGCCGACGGCACCCGGCCGCGCGCTGCGGGTGTACCAGCCCGCGACCGAAGCCGTCGGCGGAACCTGGATGGTTCCCTGTGCGGTGAGGCCGAGGCCGACCCGCTCCTCGTCAGCTGACGGTCAGAACCAGCGGAACTCCGGATGGCCGGCGTGCCACCACACCAGGATGACCTTGCCGATGATGCTCGAGCCCTTGACCGGGCCCCAGTACCGGCTGTCGCATGAGATCGCACGGTTATCGCCCATCACGTAGAACTCGCCCGCGGGCACTCGGTACGGATGCTGCCGGGTCGCCTCGGGTACGGGCGTCCCGAGCGGGTCGTCGCCGGGCAGGTAAGGCTCCGCCAGCAGCCGCCCGTCCACGTAAACGCTGTTGCCCGCGGAGTAGATCGTCTGCCCGGGCAGCGCGATCACCCGCTTGACCAGGTCTCCGTTTTGCGGGCCTGGGCAGTCGTCGAGGGGCGGGTGGCTGAACACCACGATCTCGCCCTCGTGGACGTCCCGGGCGTTGAAGAAGGCCTTCTGCACCAGGATCCGGTCGTACACCCCGAGCGTCGGCACCATCGAGGCCGAGGGGATCCAGAAGGTCTGGAACGCGAACGCGCGCAGCAGGCCGGCCAGCAGGACCGCCACCAGGACCGTGATGACGCTCTCGGCCAGCGTGCGCTTCCACGGCCGGCGGCGGGGCCCGGCTCCGGCCGGGCCGGCACCGTCCGCACCTCCGCCACCAGCAGCGGCGACGCCAGGGCCCGTGTCAGCAGGACCGGTCATACCCGGCCTGCCAGATGCTGACGTGCGGGTGAGCCATGGCAGAGCTCATCGGAGGAACGGGAGCGGCTGCACCCGGCCGGCAGTGCGCACGTCCGTGGGCCTGGCTGGCGCTCGCGGCCCTGGCCGGCGCCGTCGAGGCCAGCAGCACCGCCGAGACGCCGAGGGCGCAGGCCCCGGCCAGCAGCGTGCAGGCCGCGGTGCTGGCAAGCCGGCCGGGGCGCGGCGTGAGCCACTCCCGTGCCGCCCCGGCCAGATAGCTCAAGGCGATCGAACCCGCCGGGGTCCCGTCTCCGATCAGCAGCGCGGCCAGCTCGGCCGCCTCGGTGCCGTGCCGTCGCCGCCAGCGGGCCGGGTAACAGCGCAGCGCCGCCCGGACCAGCCGGCCAGGCCCGGTTCCGTCCATCAGATGCCGCCCAGCTGCAGTCGCAGCCGGCCGGCGGCGCTGACCCGCTCAAGCGAATCGAGGTGGACCCGGAGCGCCGCCGCTCCCGGCGGCGTAATGCGGTAAGGATGCCGCCGCTCGTCGGCGGGCATCGGTTCGACCAGGCCGAGCCGTTCGAGCCGGTCGAGCGCGCCGTAAAGCGTGCCGGGCCCGAGCTCGACTTCGGCCAGGTCCTTGATGTCCTGGATCAGCGCATACCCGTGCTTAGGCCCGTCGGCCAGGCTGATCAGGATCAGCACCGATGCCTCGCCGACCCTCCGCAGCACGTCCTGGTCCGTGCCGCCGCCCCGCTTGCCCACCGCCATCTGTCCTCCTAGTACGTCGGACAATATATCAGTCAACGTAATAGCGATGGGTGGGTTCCTGGCCGCCGCAGGCGGGCAAGCAGCAGCGCGAGTACGAGAAGAACGAGCCCGGCCACGGGGGCCTGCGCGAGTGCGGCCGAGGCTCCCCACCCGTCGGCCGCGCGCCCGGCCAGGGACGCCGCCAGCGCCGAGCCAGCCGCATTAGCGGAGTTGTTCCAGGTGAACGCCTCCGTCAGTGCTCTTGGCGGGGCAGCCTGCTCGGTCAGCACGTTCAGCAGGACAAGGATGGGCGGTACCGCCGCCTCCGTGACCACCATCGCCGCGCCTAGCCAGATCGCGGACGGCGCGAGGGGCAGCAGCAGCGCCGTGCCGGTCAGGTAGGCGGCGGCGATGACGAGCTGGCGCCGGGCCGGGGTGCGGCGCGGGCGCAGCCCGTAAGCCCAGCCGGAGAGCAGCCCGCCGAGGCTCCCCGCGGCGATGATGAGCGCGGCCGCTCCCGGCATCCCGTGCCCGGTGGCGAAGGAGCTCACCGAGACCCCCATGGTGCCGAAGTACAGGCCGATAGCCAGGTTGAGCAGCGCGAGGAGCAGAAACGCCGGCCGCAGCAGGGCCCGCCTGGTCCCGGAGTGGCCTCCAGGGTGCTCGCGGGCGGGCCCGGGCGCGGTGCGGCGCTGAACGGTGAGCGCCGCGCCTCCGCCGAGAATCAGGCTCGCCGCGGTGGCGGTGGCGAGGGGCGCCTCGCCCGCGGCACCGAGTGAGGTGACCAGGACCGGCCCCAGCAGGAACGCGGTGGCATTCGCCAGCGACTCAAGCGAGAAGGCAGCCGGCAGCTCGCCGGCCCGCTCGCCGCGCAGCAGGTATACCCAGCGGGCCGCTGACAGCGCCCCGAGCTGCGGGACGACCGCGCCGGCGCAGGTCGCGGCGGCGATCTCAGCTGCCGCAGCAGTCGAAAGGAGGACCACGGCGATGGCGGCGCCGTGGACGAGGAGGGAGAACGGCAGCACCCGGGTCTGACCGTAGCGGTCGACCAGGCGGGCCAGCTGCGGACCGATCAGCGCTTCGGCGAGCGCGAATCCGGCGGCGGCCAGGCCGGCCGTGCCGTAGGAGCCGGTGCGGGCGTGCAGCAGCCAGACCAGGCCGAGGCCGGTCATGGCGATACCGACTCGCCCGGTGAACGCGGCGAGGAAGAAGGCGGTGGCACCGGGGGTGCGCAGCAGGGAACGGTAACCGGTAGCGGCGCGGGGCATGAGTGTGTCCTTTAGCGCCGCCTGGCGGGGTGGGCCACCCGGGGTCGCCGGTGCCGGAGTGCTGCAGAAAGGTGCGACCCGTGGCCCGCCTGGGGACGTCCAGGACTGCGGCAGGACGGGACACGCGCCCTTGCCGCCGCCCCCGACACCGGGCGGAATAACATGCGGCCCGGGCCAAGGCGGGTCCGGACGACTAAAACGACGATAGCAGGCGCCGGGCCGGGCTCACCGCCAGAGAAACCGGGCATCCGCTTACCCTTGCATAGCCCTACGGCAAGGAGGCCTTGCATGTCCGATCACCCAGTCCCCGCCAGCGCCGCTGACCTCACCCCCGCACTGGAGGAGGCGATCGCGCGCGGCTACGCCGAACGGGACCGTAACAACATGGAGCCCACCATCAGGTACTTCGAGGACCTGCTGGCCCAGCATCCAGGTCACCCGGTGCTGACCTACGAGGTAGCCGGGGCGTACGACACGGCCGGCCGCGAGGCCGAGGCACGCGGCGGGTACGAGGACGCACTACGGCTTGGCCTGAGCGGTGACACCCTGCGGCGCTGCCTGTGCCAGTACGGCAGCACCTTGCGCTGGCTCGGAGACTACGACGCTTCGCTTCAGGTCCTTGACCGTGCCCGTCGTGAGTTCCCCGGTTCTGACGCGGTCCGGGTCTTCCACGCGCTCACCGCCAACGAGGCAGGCCAGTACGACGCGGCCGTCGGTGAACTGCTCGCCGTCGTCACCAGGCATGCCGACGTGACCGACCTGGGCCGCTACGCCGGCGGGCTCAGCGGGCTCGCCCAGTGGCTCATTGGCGGCCGCCCGGAAGACTGAGCGCGCGGCCCTGGCTACCCGGACTTGCGTCCGACTCCGGCCCACATGGGCACCGAGCCCGAGGCGGGCTTCTCCGGGCGCCACTGCGGCGTCTCCACCACACCAGGCGGCAGCAGTTCCAGGCCGCCGAAGAAGGCCGCGACCTGCTCCTGGGTGCGGCGGGTCTGGCCGGTCACCACGTTCTGGTTGTAGTGCGTGGCGACCTTGGCCACGGCGTCGGCCTGGACGTCCGCGGCGGGGTGCGAGATGACCAGGTAGCTGCCCGCCGGCACGGCCGCCGTCAGGGCGGCGATAAGCCCGGCGGGGCCCTCGGCGTCGGTGATGTGGTGCAGCACCGCCACCAGCATGACCGCGACCGGCTGGGCGAAGTCGAGCGTGTCCGCCGCGGCCTGCAGGATCTTGGCGGGTTCGCGCAGGTCGGCGCTGAGGTAGGCCGTCGTGCCGGGCGTGCCGGTGAGCAGCGCGCGGGCGTGCGCCAGGACCATCGGGTCGTTGTCCACGTAGACAACCCGCGATTCTGGCGCGGCATCCTGCGCGACCTCGTGGGTGTTGCCCGCCGAGGGCAGTCCGGTGCCGATGTCGAGGAACTGGCGTACTCCGGCGTCCGTGGCCAGGAAGCGCACGGCCCGGCGCAGGAACGCGCGGTTCTCCTGCACGTCAGAGCGGATCGCGGGGCGGATGGCGATCACCTTGTCGCCCGCCTCGCGGTCGGCCGCGAAATTGTCTTTGCCGCCGAGCCAGTAGTCGTAGACGCGAGCCGAATGGGCGACGCTGGTGTCCAGATTCAGCAGGGGTTCGTCTGGCGGCTCTTCCGGCATGTCCGAAATTGTAGCGTTCTTCGGTGCTGCGTTTCGCGGGGTCCGCCCCCGCCGTGGACGTATAGGAATACGTTCACAAAAACGCAGTTTGACGGGCCATTACTTCCCTTTGCGTCCGGGCGGGAGTCATTTTCCATGCGGCTTCGGCTTACTCCGGGTCGTAGGCCAGGTTGGGGCGCAGCCAGCGCTCCGCCTCCGCGCGCTCCATGCCGCGCCGGCGCGCGTACTCCGCGACCTGGTCCTTGTTGATCCGGCCGACGGTGAAGTAGCGCGACCCCGGGTTGGCGAACAGCATGCCGCTGACGGCGGCGGCGGGCGTCATCGCGAACGACTCGGTCAGGTCCAGGCCGAAGTCGCGGGCACCGAGCAGGTCGAACAGCTCGTGCTTAAGTGTGTGGTCGGGCGACGCGGGATACCCGAAGGCCGGCCGGATGCCGCGGAACCGCTCCGCGTGCAGTTCCGCGAGCTCGACCTCGCCGTCGGCCTCGTACCAGTCGCGGCGGGCGCGCAGGTGGGTGTGCTCGGCGAACGCCTCGGCCAGCCGGTCCGCGATGGCCTTGACCATGATCGACTTGTAGTCGTCGCCGTCAGCCTCGAACTGCTTCGACAGGGCTTCGGCACCGTGGATAGCGACCGCGAACCCGCCGACGTGGTCGCCGGCCGGGGCCACGTAGTCGGCCAGGCAGCGGTTGGGGCGCCCGTCCGGCTTGGCGGTCTGCTGCCTGAGCATGGGGATACGGACCGACGTGCCCTCAGCGGGCTCGACAACCACGTCGTCGCCGTCGGAGCGGCCTGGCCAGAACCCGTAGCCACCGCGAGCGGTGAGCAGGTCGCCGGCGATGATCTCGTCGAACAGCTCGTTCGCGTCGTCGAACAGCTCGCGGGCCGCGGGCTGTTCGAGTATTGCCGGGAACTTGCCCTTCAGCTCCCAGGCGAGGAAGAAGAACGTCCAGTCGATCATCTCGCGCAGCTCTTTGAGCGTCGGGGTGACCGCCCGCACACCGAGGAAGGCCGGGACCGGCAGCTCGTCGAAGGAGACCTGCTCGCGGTTGCGGCGGGATGCCTCGATCGAAAGCATCGGCTGGCTGCGGCGGGCCTCGTGCTGCTCCCGCAGCCGCTGCTGCTCGATGCGGTTGCTCTCGTCGAACGCGGTGATCCGCGCCGGGTCGAGCAGGTGCTGCACGACGCCGACAACCCGGGAGGCGTCGAGGACGTGCGTCGTCGACTTGCTGTAGGCGGGCGCGATGCGGACCGCGGTGTGCTGGCGGGAGGTGGTGGCGCCGCCGATCAGCAGCGGCTTGCTGATGCCGCGCCGTTCCATCTCGGCCGCGACGTTCACCATCTCGTCAAGCGACGGGGTGATGAGGCCGGAGAGCCCGATGATGTCGGCCTCCTCCGCGAGCGCGGTGTCCAGGATCTTCGCGGCCGGGACCATCACGCCGAGGTCGATCACCTCGTAGTTGTTGCAGCCGAGGACGACGCCGACGATGTTCTTGCCGATGTCGTGCACGTCGCCCTTGACGGTGGCCAGCACGACCTTGCCGTTGCCCCGCCGGACCTCGCCCTTCTCCTCGTTCTTGGCCTTCTCGGCCTCCATGAACGGCTCGAGGTACTTCACCGCGCGCTTCATCACCCGGGCGGACTTCACCACCTGGGGCAGGAACATCTTGCCCGCGCCGAACAGGTCACCGACGATCTTCATGCCGTCCATCAGCGGGCCCTCGATGACCTCGAGCGGCCGCGGGGCGACAAGGCGGGCCTCTTCTGTGTCTTCCTCGATGTAGTCGGCGATGCCGTGCACCAGGGCGTAGGACAGGCGCTCGCCGACCGGCACCTCGCGCCAGCTGAGGTCGGCTTCCGACTTCTTGGCACCGGTCGACTTCACCTGCTCGGCGTAGGTGACCAGCCGGTCGGTGGCGTCCTCCCGCCGGTCGAACAGAACATCCTCGACGAGTTCCTTGAGCTCGGGCTTGATGTCCTCGTAGACGTCGAGCTGGCCGGCGTTGACGATGCCCATGTCGAGGCCGGCCGCGATCGCGTAGTAAAGGAACGCGGCGTGCATCGCCCGGCGCACGGCCTCGTTGCCGCGGAAGGCGAACGACAGGTTGGAGATACCGCCGCTGGTGTGGACACCGGGGCAGCGCTCCTTGATCAGCGGCAGCGCCTCGATGAAGGCCTTGGCGTAGCCGTTGTGCTCGGCGATGCCGGTCGCCACGGCGAGCACGTTGGGGTCGAAGATGATGTCCTCAGGTGCGAATCCGGCCCGCTGCGTCAGCAAGTCGTAGGCCCGGCCGCAGATCGACACCTTCCGTTCGACCGTATCGGCTTGTCCCTGCTCGTCGAATGCCATCACCACGGCACTGGCGCCGTAGCTCCTGATCTTGGCGGCGTGGTCGAGGAAGATCTCCTCGCCTTCCTTGAGGCTGATTGAGTTGACCACGCCCTTGCCCTGCACGCACTTGAGCCCGGCCTCGAGCACGCTCCACTTGGAGCTGTCGACCATCACCGGGATGCGGGCGGCCTCGGGCTCGGTCGCGAGCAGGTTCAGGAAGGTGGTGATGGCCTGCTCGCTTTCGAGCAGGTCGGCGTCCATGTTCACGTCGAGCAGGTTGGCCCCGTTGCGCACCTGGTCCAGGGCGACGTTGACGGCGGCGGTGAAGTCGTCGGCCTCGATGAGCCGCCGGAACTTCGCCGACCCGGTGACGTTGGTCCGCTCGCCGATCATCACGAAGCCGGTGTCGGGGGTGATCTCGAACGGCTCGAGCCCGGACAGCCGGGTGGCACCGGTACTGGTGCGCGGCACGGCCCGCCTGTTGCCGCGCACCGCCTCGGCGATCGCCGCGATGTGCGCGGGGGTGGTGCCGCAGCAGCCGCCGGCGATGTTCACCAGTCCTTCGGCCGCGAATTCGCGCAGGTGGTGAGCGGTGTCGGCGGGCTCTTCGTCGTAGCCGCCGAACGCGTTAGGCAGACCCGCGTTGGGGTGGCAGGCGGTGTAGGTGCCGGCGACGCGGGCGAGGTCGGTGATGTGCGGCCTGATCTCTTTACCGCCGAGCGAGCAGTTGACCCCGACGACCAGCGGATCCGCGTGCCGGACGGAGTTCCAGAACGCCTCCATCGTCTGCCCGGACAGGGTGCGCCCGCTCAGGTCGGTGATCGTCCCCGACAGCCACAGCGGCAGTTCGGGTGCCACCTCACGGGCGGCGGCGACGGCGGCCTTGGCGTTGAGCGTGTCGAAGATCGTCTCGATCATCAGCAGGTCCACGCCGCCTTCGCGCAGCGCCGCGATCTGCTCCGCGTAGCTGGCCTTGACCTGGTCGAAGGTGACCGCACGGAAGGCGGCGTCCTCGACCCGGGGTGACAGCGAGAGGGTGACATTGAGCGGCCCGACCGAGCCGGCCACGTACCGCGTGCCGTCCGCCTCGTCCGCCGCCTGGCGGGCGAGCTGGGCGGCGCGTACGTTCATCTCGTAGACCCGGTGCTCGAGGCCGTAGTCGGACTGGCCGAAGCTGGTGGCGGTGAACGTGTTGGTGGTGGTGATGTCGGCCCCGGCCGCCAGGTACTGGCGGTGGATGTCGAGCACGACATCGGGGCGCGTCAGGTTCAGCAGGTCGGGGTCGCCCGCGGTATCCCGCTCGTGTCCCTCGACGTGGTAGTCGGCGGCGGCGAGCTTCTTTCCCTGCAGCATCGTGCCCCAGGCGCCGTCAAGCACCGCGACCCGCTGTTCGAGAAGTTCAGCCAGTTCCCGCATCCTTGCCACCTTCCTTGTCGAGGAAGGCGCCCTTGGTCAAGGCCAGGGAGCACGGGAAACCCGTGCCGGGCCGAGCGTGGCGGGCGTAGTGCCCGTCGCAGCGCCTCTCGGCCAACTTCCTCAGGGTACAGGGTGAGAGCCCAATTTTCCCAGCAGCTACTTGTGGCTTCCCACAGTACACCATGGTCGATCTATACCCGATGAGTGACGGTGGGTAACTATCGGTGCCCTTGGTGCCCGGGTTCTGGGTGGGCAAGAAATGACCGAATTAATAATGCCATTCTGCTGAGCGTTTTTGGTGCTTTTAACAGATCTGCGGTTTCGCCCGGACGAATGGGCCGGCGGCGTTCTCCTGTGCGCCAATCCGGCGACGCCGGCGCTCCGAACGCCTACTGACCAGCGCGCTAGCGCGGGCACGTTTTATGCATCCGTATCTGGAGGTAGGGGACTATGCCTGATCGGGAAGAAGCAGAAACCGGACAGGAATCGAAAGTGCCGGGAGCGACCCGGCGGGGGATGCTGCGCGGCGCCGCCGGAATCGGCGTGGCCGGGCTCGCAGCGGGGATGATCGGCGAGGCGCTGGCCTCTCCGGCGCATGCCGCGACGCTGCCGGCCGCGACGGCGCCCGCCGGCTCCGCGGCCCACGACGAGCCGCTGGTGGTGCACGTCCACGACGCCCGCTCCGGCGTCGTCGACCTGTACACCGGCACGCAGCACGTGCGGTTCACCGACCATCAGCTCGCCGCCCGGCTCGCCCAGGCCGCTCGCTAAGCCGTCCGCAGACACCCTCCAAGAACTGAGTGAGGCTCATTCATGTCTTCGCATCGCGAGGCGCCGGGGATCTCGAAGGACCCGGTGGCCGACAGCTCGGACGTCTACGCGTTCGTCAGCCCTGACAAGCCCGACACCGTCACCCTGATCGCCAACTACGTTCCGCTGCAGGGACCGGCGGGCGGCCCGAACTTCTACGAGTTCGGCGACGACGTGCTTTACCAGATCAACGTGGACAACAACGGTGACGGCGAGGCCGACGTCAGCTACCAGTTCCGCTTCACCACGACGGTGCTCGACCCGGACACGTTCCTCTACAACACCGGCCCGATCCAGTCCCTGGGCAGCGCGTCCTGGAACCGCCGCCAGACCTACACCGTTACCCGCGAAGCACACGGGAAGTCGCAGCAGCTGGGTACCCACCTGGCCTGCCCGCCGTGCAACATCGGCCCGCTGTCCACCCCCGACTACCCGGCGCTGGCCAGTGCGGCCATGCACAGCCTGGCCGGCGGGCGGAAGGTGTTCGCGGGGCAGCGCGCCGAGGGGTTCTACGTCGACCTCGGCTCGATCTTCGACCTCGGGGACCTGCGACCGTTCGCCAGCGACCACAACCACTTCGGCCTGTCTGGCTACCCGACGAACGGCCCCGGAGTGAACGCGACCAAGAACCTCAACGTTCACTCGATCGCGATCCAGGTCCCGATTACCGACCTGACCGCGGCCGGCCACAAGCCGACCGGCGTCACCGACCCGAAGGCGACGATCGGCGTCTGGACCACCGCCAGCCGCCAGCGGGCGCGGGTGTACGACGCCGACCGCAGCCTGTACGTGAACAGCGGCCCGTGGACCCAGGTCTCGCGGCTCGGCAACCCGCTGGTCAACGAGGTCCTCATCCCGATGGGCAAGAAGGACTACTGGAACACCCAGAGCCCTGCCCACGACAAGCAGTTCGCCTCCTACGTCGCCAAGCCGGGCCTGTCCGAGCTGCTGCCGACGCTGTACCCGGGCGTGTTCCCGAACCTGGCGGCGCTCAACAAGTCGGGCAAGGCCCGCGCGGACCTGGAAGCCATCCTGCTGACCGGCATCCCCAAGGGGATTGTGGCCGGATTCCAGAACTACACGGGCGCGACCGAGGCGGACATGCTCCGCCTCAATGTCGCGGTCAAGCCGTCGAGCAAGCCGAGCATCTACGGAATCCTCGGCGGTGACCTGGCCGGCTTCCCGAACGGGCGCCGCGTCTCCGACGACGTGACCGCGATCGAGCTGCGCGCGCTCGCCGGGGCGACCTACGCCCTGGTCGACAAGACCTACAAGCCGGACGCCGCCGCCAGCGCCGTGACCGACGGCCTTACACCCGCCGACCTCGATGTCCCTTACCTGGACACCTTCCCTTACCTGGGCGTGCCGCACTCTGGCTACACCACCCCGTCCAGCTAGCACCCCACCCGGTGCCGCCCGCGCCTCCTGAGGGGAGGCGCGGGCGGCCAGGCGAGAAGGAGAAAGCCGATGCACGACGCGGTCGCCCGCGAGCACGGGCAGGACACGCACTCGCATGCCCCCGGACACCAGCACGACCACGCACCAGGCCACGTCCGCGAGCGCGCGCCGGAAAACACCGACAACCTGATACTGGACATCGGCGCCGACACGGGCGCGCTGGTCATTCACGCCGCGGCGGACCGCGACCAGGCGGAGGTGGAGATCTCCCCCGCCGGCAGCGGACAGGCGCGCACCCACAACGTCGTCCGGCTCAGGAACACGCCGGGCCGCCCCGTGTACGCCGCCGTGTTCCCGGCGCTGCCCGCAGGCCGCTACGACGTATGGCGGGACCAGGCCGCCAAAGCCGGCTCTGTGCTAGTGCACGGCGGCGAGGTCACCAGCTTCCGCCTGGACTAAGGACGCCCTCCGGAGACTTTCTGAACCGCACGCACCACGGCAATGGCCGCATGTAACGTATCCGGAGACAACACGGTTATTAAACCGTGACCCGGGGGCGGGGCTAGGCGGGGGCTGACACGAAGGTGAGAACGTGAGACATCTCTACGGGACTGCCCTTGCCGTCATCATGGCCGCAGTCATGTTCTTCGCGGGCGCATGGGGGTACTTGCGGCTGCTCAGGCTGTCCGCGCCGCCAGGACAGGCGGCCGCACTGCCAGCGGGCGGGGGCTCGCTGCTCGGCCACACTTCGATGCTGCTCGGGCTCGCCGCCCTGGTGGCGACCGCCGTACTGGCCGGCGTCCTGGTTATCGCCCGGCGGATCTCGCCGCTGGCAGCCGGGCTGCCCGGTCTGCTGTTCCTCGCGTGGACGGCGCTCTACCTGGTCAACGTGCACGGCGCGGTGGAGTTCATACCGCTGCGGTCGCACGCGTTCGGCGCGGGCACCGAAGCGCTGCTGTTCGACGGGGTACTCGCCGCCGTAGGGGCGGTCATGGTGCTGCCGATGTTCGTCCCGTCCCGCTGGCGCGAGCCGCAGGCCGTCGCTGACGCGTCCGCGCGGCAGGCGGACGCGCAGCTGCTGGCCGTCTGGCCGGACAGCGCGCCGCGGCAGCGGGACCGGCGCGAGCCGGACAGCCGCCCGCGCGAAACAAGGCCGCGTGAAGAGGAGCCCGCGCTCACCGGCACCGTGCTCTCCTACCCGGCCGACAGCGCGGTCAGGCCGGTCGACACCACCCGGGTCACCGGCGCCTCGCGGGCGCTGCGGGCCACGGGCTCCTTCAGCACGGTGCCGGGCTCGGTGCCGCGGAACACGGGGTCGTTCCGCGCCGCCGCCGATACCGGCCTGCTTGGCCGTCCGTACTACCAGTCGCCTGACCACCAGTAGCCGGGCGGGCCGCCCGGCTAGCTCAGTTCCGAGCGCAGCCGGGCGGCCGCGGCCGCCATCGCGGCCATCTTGCCGTCCGCCGTCTCCCGCGGGATGTACTTCATGCCGCAGTCCGGCGCGAGCACCAGCTTCGATGCCGGGACATAAGGCAGCGCCCGCCGCACCCGCTCCGCCACCACGTCCGCAGTCTCAACAGCGGGGTCGGACAGGTCGATCACGCCGAGGATGATCGTCTTGCCGTCAAGCGCGCTCAGCACGGAGCAGTCGAGGTTCGACTGCGCGGTCTCGATCGAGATCTGGTCCACGTCGCACGCCGCCAGCTCGGGCAGGAACGAGTACCCGGCGGGGCGCTCGTGGACGATCGCGGCATAGCCGAAGCACAGGTGCAGCGCGGTCGTGCCCAGCGCGGCCACGCCGTCGAGCGCCCGGTTGATCACCGTGACGCCGTACTTCGCGGCTTCGTCGGAGCGGGCCTGCAGCCACGGCTCGTCGAGCTGCACGATGTCGGCGCCGGCCGCGAACAGGTCCCTGATTTCCTGGTTGACCGCCTCCGCGTAGCCGAAGGCGAGCGCTTCGCGCGAGCCGTAGTAGTCGTCCTGTGCCTGCTGCGACATGGTGAACGGGCCAGGCAGGGTGATCTTGACCTGCCGCGAGGTGTGCTGGCGCAGGAACGTGAGGTCCGCGACCTCCACCGGGCGCTTGCGGCGGATCGCGCCGGTCACCCGCGGGACGGGGCTCGGCTGCCCGCTGCGCCCGGGCACCGTGCCCGGGTTGTCGATGTCCACGCCCTCCAGGGCGGTTGCGAACCGGTTGGAGTAGCTCTCCCGGCGGATCTCGCCATCGGTGAGGATGTCGAGCCCGGCGTGCTCCTGCGCGCGGATCGCCAGCAGGGTGGCATCAGCCTGGGCCTGCTCGAGGAACTCGGGGGCCACGCGCCACAGCTCCTGGGCGCGGACGCGGGGCACGAAGCCGGCCAGCCGGCCACGGTCGATCAGCCAGTCCGGCTGCGGGTAACTTCCAACCAGTGACGTAGGCAGCAGCATGTCATGCAGGTTACGCCGGGAGATCCGGTGGCGAAACCGGTCAGCCGGTCGGGAAGATGTTGACCGCGCGGGAGATCACCAGCGCCAGCGTGATGATCGAGATCACCGACTGCAGAGTCATCGCCGCCTTGGCCCACCGGGACATGGGCATAACGTCCGTCGGGCTGAAGGCGGTGGCGTTGGTGAACGCCAGGTACAGGTAGTCGAAGAAGATCGGCTCCCAGTCGGGCGAGACCATCTCCGGCGGGCTGACCATCTGCGGGAACTGGAAGTCGGGGAGCCGGTTCCCGACATTCAGCGCGCGGGCGACCGGGCCGCCGCGGTCGAACTCCCAGTACCACAGGGCGAAGACGGTCACGTTGGTGAGCCAGATGATCGCGCCGGTGATCAGCAGCTGGGCGGCGTCCTGGCCTAGATGTCCTTTGGTGACGGCGACGGTGAGCCGGGCCAGTGACCATCCGTTGGCCAGGGTGAGCAGCGCGCCGAGCGACAGGCTCAGCGTCCGCATGAAGCGGGACTGCCGGTCGATCCGGTGCGGGTTGGCCATGATGAGCACGAACATCAGCAGGCCCTCGGCCGCCGGCAGCACCCACGTCGGCTCAACCGGCACCAGCTTGCCCGGGACGAGCACCTGGAGCGCGGCGACGGCGAACAGGGTCACGGTGACCGGCCAGCGCAGCTCGCCCTGGGTCACCCGGCGCCACGCGGGCAGCGCGGGCCGCCGGTAGACGACGCCGGCATGCTCGTGCAGCCACTCGCCCGCCTGCACGCCGTCCACCGCCAGGCGCTGCGCGACCAGGTGGTGGAGCTCGTCGATCCGGTCGTGAAGCGACTGGATACCGTCGATGACCTCGGGCGCCGCGGGCTCGCCCTGCGGTGCCGGCCGCGCTTCGTCGTCGCTTGTTCCTGGCACAGCACCAGTGAACCCGCTTCTCCGCGCACTCGCGCCGCTAATGCCGTCCGGCGCACGGCATTAGCGAGAAAAAAAGAAAAAGCGCTCTGGTCGGCCGGGTTGGCCCGCCGGGGCGGCGGAGCGTCCTAGTGCGGGATACCGGAGATCAGGTCGCCGACCCGGCCCAGGGTCTCGCCGAGCCTGACCCGCGGTTCGCTCGCGGCCTGGCCGGGGGCGGCCGACTCGAGCCGGTCGGAGATCCGGTAAAGCGCGTAGAGCCCGTGCACACCCGCCCACCGCGCGGGCTCAGGCTCCCAGGCCCGGCTGCGGTGCCCGACCCAGGGCAGCGCGGTCAGCGGCGAGCTCTCGCCGGCGGCCAGGTCGGCCAGCGTGCGCCCGGCCAGGTTGGCCGCCGCGACCCCGGTCCCCGTGTAGCCGCCAGCCCAGCCCAGCCCGGAGTCGGGGTGGTAAGTCACCGTCGCGCACCAGTCGCGGGGCACGCCGAGCACTCCGCACCAGGCGTGCTCTATCCGGGCGCCGTCGGCCGCGGGGAACAGCCGGTACAGGATGCGCCTGAGCGCGCCGACCGTCGAAGAGTCGGTCATTCCCAGGTGATCGGTCGCCGAGCCGAACCGGTAGGGGACGCCGCGCCCGCCAAGCGCGATCCGCCCGTCGGCGGTCCGCTGCGCGTACATGTAGGCGTGCGCCTCGTCCGCCAGCGTCTCGCAGCCGTCCCAGCCGATCTCCGCCCACACGGCCGCCTCGAGCGGTTCGGTCACCACCATGTGGCTGTTCATCGGCAGCAGCGCCCGCCGCAGGCCTGGCAGCCCGGCGGTGTAGCCCTCGGTGCAGCGCAGCACCGAGCCGGCCCTGACGTCGCCGAACTTCGTCCGCGCGACGGCGTCGCCTGACGGGCCCGACGGCTCGATCTGGGTGACCGGCGTCGCTTCGTAGATCTCGACCCCGCGCCGCTCGGCCGCGGCCGCGATCCCGGCCGCGAGGGCGGCGGGCTGGATCCGCGCGCTGGCGGGCGCGTACGTGCTGCCGAGGGCCCCGGCCACGTTCACCCGTTCGCGGGTCGCGTCCCGGGTCAGGAACTGGAGCACGTCGTCGCCGTCGCCCCATTCGCGGGTGGCGGCAAGTCCCTCCCGCATCCGCGCGAGCTGCGACGGCGTGGTCGCGACCGACAGCCGCCCCCCCTTCACGAAGTCACAGGCGATCGACTCGGCCTCGCATACCCGGCCTACCTCGTCGACGGTGGACCTGAGGGCGGCTTCGAGCGCCCGCACCCCGTCCGCGCCGCCCGCGGCCCGCGCGTACCTGGCCCGCGACCCGGGCATCTCCGAGGTCACCCAGCCGCCGTTGCGCCCTGACGCCCCGTATCCCGCGAACGCGGCCTCAAGCACCACGATCCGCGCGTCCGGGCGGAGCCCGGCGAGGTAGTAAGCAGTCCACAGGCCGGTGTAACCGCCGCCGACAATGCACACGTCCGCTTCGAGCGGACCCGGCAGCGACGGCCGCCGCGGAGGGTACCCGCCCAGCGCCTGCCACCAGTAGGAGACTTCGCCGTTACGCATGGGCTGACGCTACCCGATGCGGTCGCAACCAGGCAGGATCAGGTGGCCGAGATGGTTTAACCGGGTACATTACGGTTGGTCTGGTCCGTCACCAGGCGGTCAGCGACGAAAGGTACCGACTTAGCCATGCGACTCGGGGTACTTGACGTCGGCTCGAATACCGTGCACCTGCTGGTGGTCGATGCTTACCCGGGAGCACGCCCGCTGCCCGCCTTCTCGCACAAGGTCGAGCTGTCCCTCGCCGCCCATCTGGAACGGGGCAACACGCTGTCCAAGACTGGCGAGCAGCGGCTGACCGAGGTGGTCGGGGACGCGCTGCGGATCGCGGAGGACAAGGGCGTCGAGGACTTTCTCGCCTTCGCCACGTCGGCCGTCCGCGACGCCGGCAACAGCGACGAGGTGCTGGCCCGGGTCAAGGACAAGACCGGAGCCCGCATCCAGGTGCTGTCAGGCGAGAACGAGGCGAGGCTGACCTTTCTGGCCGCCAGGCGCTGGTTCGGCTGGTCGTCGGGGCGGCTGCTCGTGGTCGACATCGGCGGCGGCTCCCTCGAGATCGCCGCCGGGCTCGACGAGGAGCCCGAGGCGGTGATGTCGCTGCCGCTCGGCGCCGGCCGGCTGACCAGGGACTGGTTCACCGCCGACCCGCCGGCCGCCGACGAGGTACGCGCGCTGCGCAGGCACGTGCGCGCGCAGATCGCCCGGCTGGCAGGCAGCCTGCGCAGGGGCGGCGCGGTGGATCACGCCGTCGGCACCTCCAAGACGTTCAGGCAGCTCGCCCGCATCGCGGGCGCCGCGCCGTCAGGCGAGGGCTTCTACGTGCGGCGCTTCCTCAAGCACAGCGACGTCGGCTTGTGGGCGGAAAGGCTGGCCTCGATGGACAGGGGCGAGCGGGCCCGGCTGCCAGGCGTCTCCGAGGGACGGGCGGCGCAGATGCCGGCCGGCGCCATCGTCGCCGACGCCGTCATGGACCTGATGGGTGTCTCGCAGCTGGAAATCTGCCCCTGGGCGCTGCGCGAAGGCGTCATACTCAAGCGCCTGGACGTCCTAGCGGACCCCACCACCAGCGTCGGCCCCGCCTTCCTCTAAAGCGAAAGGCACTCCGTCCGGGAACCAAGCGGATGAGCGGCCAAGGGAGGCCGGGTTGCTTTCCGTGGGCGGCCCGGGCCCGGGGCGGGGCCAAGGGATGTCGCAGCAAGTTCCCGCGAACATCGGGGGCGGGCGGCTTCCCCCAGGCGATTTCGTGGCGGGACTAAGCGTTGCCTGAGCAAGTTCCCCGCAGAAAAAGTTCGTCCCCGGGGCCCTGATACGATCGCGCTTTTTGCGATCAGGGCCCCGGGGGCGAACATCGGGGGGTACGGAGGGTCGTCCCCCCCGGGCGACTACTGCAGGAGGCGGATGCCTTCTGTCGGCTCGTCCGGGTCGATCAGCCCGCGGTTGATCTCGCGTTCGGCCAGCGGGTCGCCGCCCATCGGCATCGGCCGTGGCATGTTGTCCCGCGGGCTCGCGCCGTGCCGTCCCTGGCCCGCGCCAAGCGGGGCCGCCGGCAACGCCTGGTCAGGCCGGCCAACGGGGCCGCGCGCCCGGCCGGACGGCGGAAGCAGGCCGGCGGGACCGTCAAGCGGGTCAATGTCCTGGTCCGCGGGCGGGCCGAGGCGGCTGGTCAGACCTGGGCGCCCGGGCAGCTGCGGACGGACGTCCTCGCCCCGGGGCGGCGCGACCGACCCGGTGGCGACGGTCTCAGGCGCCGGAGGCGCGAGCAGCGCCAGGTCCAGGTTGTTGTCTTCGCTGCCCTCCTCGTCGGGAGCGGCGGCGGCGTCAGCGGCCTCGGCCAGGCTGACCGCCCGGCTCACCGACTGGTTGACCTCTTCCTCAAGCGACATCCTGGAGGCCTCCGCTGCGACCAGGCCCTGCACGCCGTCCAGGATGTCGGTCAGACGGCGCACCGTCTCCGCGTGCCTGGTGCTGAGCAGGTTGAGCCTGCGCTCGGCGCCGTCGTGGATGGCGGTCGCACGGGCGGTGGCCTCGTCAAGCACCTTCTTGGCCTGCGCCTTGGCCTGAGCCAGGGCGGCGTCGGCCTTCTTGCGGGTGTCGCTCGTCAGCCGGTCAGCCTCGGTACTGGCCGCGGTGCGGGTCCTGTCCGCCTCGTTGCGGGCCGCCGAAATAGTGCGCTCGGCCTGCTCCTGGGCGGCCGTCAGCATCCGCTCGGCCTGCTCGCGCGCGTCGGCGCGGACCCGCTCAGACTCCTGCTGCGCGTCAGAGCGCTGCTTGGCGATGTCGCCGTCGGCCTTGTTCTTCTGTTCCTTGGCCTCGTCGTCCGCCAGCTTCAGGATCTGCGAGATCCGCTCGCTGACCTCCTCGTGCGCGGGCCGGCCGGAAAGGGCCTGCTGGCGCACGGTGGAAAGCTCGCGGCGCAGGTGCTCGGAATCGTCGAGGGTCCGGGCGAGCCGCTGCTCCAGATCCCGGATCTCGTTGTTGCGGCGCGCTACGAAATCGTCAACCTGGCGGCGGCTGTAGCCGCGCATCTGCATCTCGAACTCTTCGTGCAGCAGGTTCGGCAGGAGGTCACTGTTTTCATTCATGGCATCACGAGAATCTGTGTCCTGAGAGGTCTGCGGGGACGCGTCCGGAGTCTGGAGACGATGTCCGAGTCTAACGGCGGTCGGGCCTGGTAGCGGGCTCATCCGGTCGGCCGTCACCGGGCCTGCCGGCTCGTCCCGGGTACGGCACGAGGATGTCTGGAGCAATAGTTACTGGACAGACTCTTCTCCCGGTGGACCACTGTCCGCAACCGAAACGACCGAGTGTCCCGTTATATCCCGACTTGCCCTGTTGCCAAAGTTAACTTCTGTGAGTCGTGGGTCACACGGTAGCTACTGGGGCTAAAGCCTGGCAGGCCATACCCCTGCGCCCCGCCGCCCAATCGCCAGCGAACCGGGCGGATCCGCCCGGCTGCCCCCATGGCGCATACGCAACTCGTCACGTAAGCTGTAGTCAGGCAGTTACACTAAGATATGCGGACATTAACTCAGGTTCGGAACTATCGGGACAAATCTGTGACTACTGCGACTGATGTCGCAGGACACGGGCCTAGTTCTCCGAGTGACCGGACCGTATCGGAATCGACCGATTTCGGCTGCTTGATGCCGGAGTCGTTACCGGGAAGCCGGGTAATACCTACGTAAGGATGGTCTGCGAATGGCCCCGATGGGTCATGCGGAGGAATGGTGGCGCGACGTAGCCTGAAGGGCGGAGCAGGGAGTGCCCGGTCAACGGAGGTGAGCACGATTCCCATGCAAGTCGATCTTCGTGTTCACGACGACGTGGCGCTTGGCGAGATCGAACTCTACGCCGAGGTCCTGACCGCTGTCGCGGCTAGCGAAGGACCGCTGTCCACGCGCGAGCTCGACGAGGCGCTGGGCATACGTCACCGGTAGGCGACAGCGCGAACGCACAGCAAGAACGCCCGGTAAGGAGCGCTTGAGCGGAAACAGGGCGACGTTCAGCCCGGCGGGCTACGGGTGCCGGTACATCACGTCAGTCGACCACAGCGTGAACCCGAGCGCCGTGTACATGCGCACCGCCGCCACGTTGTCCTCGTCGACATAAAGCATGACGTCGGCCAGCCCGCGGTCGCGCAGGTAGGAAAGGCCCGCCAGCGTCAGCGCATGGCCGAGACCGCCGCCCTGCTGGCCGGGGTTGACGCCCACCACGTAAACCTCGCCGACCGGCGCGCCGTCGTCGCCGCCATCCGGGTGGACCTTCGTCCAGTGGAACCCGGCCAGCTGGCCGTCCCGCTCCGCGAGGAAGAAGCCGTCAGGGTCGAACCACGCCTCGTCTTCCCGCATCCGCAGGTCCGCCATCGTCCACGAGCCCTGCTCGGGGTGGTGGGCGAACGCACGGCGGTTGACCGCCAGCCAGGCCTCCTCGTCGGCTCCTGGCCTGAAGGTGCGGACAGAGACGCCCGGCGGCAGGAGCGGCTTGCCCGCAGGCAACTGGGCCAGGGGCATCCGCAGCCGCAGCAGCGCCCGGAACCGGCTGAAGCCGGCCGACTTGGCCAGCCCGACCGCGCCCGGCAGCTCGGCGTGGGCCCACAGCCGGGTGCCGTGGCCCGTTGCCCCGGCCAGCACGGCCCCGGCGAGCGCGGTGCCAAGGCCGCGGCGCCGCGAGGCGGGATGGACGACGAGCTCACCGCTCGCGTCACCGTCCTGTGCCTCCTGGTCAGGCGCGTCCAGGTGCGCGTAGCCCAGCAGCGTGCCGTCGGCTGACGTCAGCACCAGGTCGCGCGCCTGCATGCCGCTGCCGTGCCGCACCTGCAGCAGAACGTCCTCAGAAAGCGGGGCCACGCCGTCCGCGCGGGTCGCGGCCGCGGCGAGATCCTGTACCTGAGCGGCCAGCCCGGGGGAGAGCGGCCCCTCGGTGACCGTCGTACCGGGGGGTGACGGCCAGGTCACCGGTCCACCGGGAGCACGGCGTCCGCCGCGAGCAGGTCTGCGGTGTCCCGGTCCTCGGGAGACCCCTTGACCGGCACGAAGCGGTAACCGACGTTGCGCACCGTGCCGATGAGCGCCTCGTGCTCTGCGCCGAGCTTGGCGCGCAGCCGCCGCACGTGCACGTCCACCGTCCTGGTGCCGCCGAAGTAGTCGTATCCCCAGACCTCCTGCAGCAGGTGGGCCCGGGTGAACACCCGGCCCGGGTGCTGTGCGAGGAACTTGAGCAGCTCGAATTCCTTGAACGTGAGGTCGAGTACCCGGCCGCGCAGCTTGGCGGAGTAGGTCGCCTCGTCGATGGCCAGGTCGCCCGACCTGATCTCGTCGGGCGCGTCCGCCGCGGCGCGCATGGCCCGCCGCCCGGTCGCCAGCCGCAGCCGCGCTTCGACCTCGGCCGGGCCCGCGGTGTTCAGGATCACGTCGTCGGTGTTCCACTCGGCGCTGATCGCGGCGAGGCCGCCCTCAGTCACGATCGCGAACATCGGGCAGTCGAGCCCGGTGGTGTGCAGCAGGCGGCAGATACTCTTGGCATGCGCCAGGTCCCGGCGCGCGTCCACCAGCACGACGTCCGCGGGCGGTGCTTCCACCAGCGCGGAGGCATCAGCGGGGAGCACGCGGACCGAGTGCAGCAGCAGACCGAGGGCCGGCAGTACCTCCGACGAAGGCTCGAGGACACCGGTCACCAACAGCAACTCGCTCACGTGATGCCACCTCCAGTCGCACGGGCGCACAGACCCGACACTATCTGTAAACACAAAAAGGACCCGGGGGCAGCATCGCCCAAGGTCCCGTTGAAGTGAGGATATCCCGAAATGGCCAGGGTCACCATCAGGTACTGGGCGGCGGCCAAGCAGGCTGCGGGCCGGCCGGAGGAGTCCGTCGACGCAGTGACTCTGCGTGAGGCGCTTAACGTGGCCGTTGCCAGCCGGAAACCCGATGTGCGCCTGGCCGACGTCATCGCGAGGTCGTCCTTCCTGGTAAACGCCGATCCCGTGGGCCGTGCCGACCTGGACTCGGTGGTGCTCGACGAGGGTGCGGTCATCGAAGTCCTGCCCCCGTTCGCGGGCGGCTGACCGCAGGCTATCTAACTTTCAGTAATCGTGAAATGACTGAAGGTTCGTTAACATTGCCGTGAAAGGCCGTCATCTCGCCGATAAACGTGATGAGCTTCACCTGTCACACGTTGGCAACATCCGAAACATGGATGGCCAATGGTAACTAAAAGTGTTGAAATGATTGCAGAGAGGTACCCAAGGCGGTATATCGGTTACTGTGAGCACCGACCCAGGTCCGCTCGGGCAGCGAAATTCTCCCGCGCCGTTGAACCAGCCGGCCGAAGCCGACGTTCTTCCTAATGTGCCGAGCACAGCACCGGCCAGTGGCAAGAGCGTGGCCGATGACGCGTTTATCCGGGCGCTGTACGCCGAACACGGCGGCGCCCTGCTCCGGTACGCCCTGCACCTGACTGGCGGAGACAGGCAGAAGGCGGAGGACCTAGTGCAAGAGACCATCGTGCGGGCATGGCGGCATCCGGAGGCCCTCGTGGACCGGCCGGCGCGTCCCTGGCTGTTCGCCGTGGCTCGCAACCTGGCGGTCGACGCTTACCGGGCGCGTCAGTCCCGGCCCCCGGAGACCGGGCAAGAGGCATTCGACACGCTGCCCGCGCAGGACGACGCGGACCGCACGCTTGAGTCCTGGGCGGTCGCCGAGGCGCTGGCCACGCTGCGGCCCGACCACCGCTCGGTGATCGTCGAGACCTATTACCGTGGCTGTTCTGTCGCCGAGGCGGCGGCCACCCTCGGCATACCGCCAGGCACCGTCAAATCTCGCACCTACTACGCGCTGAAGGCCCTCAAGCTGGCACTTCAGGAAAGGGGGCTGGCACCGTGACCTCATCGTCAAGCGACGCGGCCCCCGCGGCTCCCAAGGCCATGGACTGCCAGGAAGCCAGGATCTCGCTCGGGGTCTACGTGCTCGGCGCGATCGACCCGGCCGAGCGCGCGCTGGTCGACGCCCACCTGGCGACCTGCAGGGACTGCCGTGACGAGCTGGCCGGGCTGGCCGGATTGCCGGCCCTGCTCGCCCGCGTCTCGACTGAAGAAGCCATCCCGCTGGCCGCCACCGACGGGCCGATGCCGGCCGCCGACGCCGAGGAACCGCCGCGCGAGCTGCTGGCCACGGTGCTCGACCTGACCGCCGCGCGCAGGCGGCGGCGCCGCTTTCGCGAGATAGGCCTCGGCGTCGCGGCGGCGCTGATCGTCGCCGCCGGGGTGTTCGGCGGGCTAGGGCTCACGTCCAGCCCGGCCCAGCCGGTTACGGCGGCGGCAGGCACGTTCGCGGGCAACCCGAACGGTCCGTGGGAAACCGCGACCGGTCAGTCCGGTGACATGACCGCGACGGTCAGCTACCGCTCGATGGGCTGGGGCACCCAGCTCAACACCGAGGTCACCGGCATCCCGGTCGGCACCAGCTGCCAGCTGTGGGTGATCGATTCAGCGGGCAACCGGGTGCTGGTCGGCAGCTGGATCACCGACAACGTGGAGGGCAGGGTCGCCTACCCGGGGTCGGCCGGGCTCGCGAGCAAGAACGTGACCGCGTTCGAGATCACCGTCGGCAGCGGCCGGGCGATCGAGGTGCGGGCCTGACCGGGAAGCTACCGGCCTGACCGGAAGCGCCCGGCCTGGCCGGGAATAGGCGCCGGCGATAGCGGGCTTGACTATGCGTGGTCGGTGGCCTGATAGCACTCGTGGTCGTACTCGCCGCGGCATCCGCGGCAGGCTTTGCCCTGCGCCAGCGCCAGGGCCGGTTCCGCCCGGCCGGCGGATCACCGGCAGGAAACCCCCAGTCATCATCCCGAACGGGGGCGGCTGACACCGGCCAGCCCGCGTCTCCCGGCAGCGCGCTGAGCGCCGCCGAACTTGGCGCGCCGCTCGGCGCCCAGGCGACCCTGGTTCAGTTCTCGACCGAGGTCTGCGCGTACTGCGGCCCGACCAGGGAGCTGCTCACCGAGGTCGCGGCCGAGCGCGAGGGCGTGGCCTTCGTCGAGATCGACGCCGCCGCCAGGATGGACCTGACCAGGCGGCTGCACGTGATGTCCACTCCCACTGTCCTGGTGCTCGACGCGGCCGGCGGTATCACCAGCCGGGCGTCAGGCCCGCTGCGCAAGGCTGACCTGCTGACCGCTGTCGGCCAGGTCCTCCGCCCGGGCGGCGGGACGCCTTGAGTTTCCCACTAAATTGGGCGACAATAGGTCGCATGCCGGCGGATCGGGTGGTGACAGCGGTCCAACCGGCGAATACCATCGACTACGTGCCTTCCAGGATGCTGCTCACCAAGCGGCGGGCCGTGGACTTCTGCCGGGTCGCGACCGCCATGTGTCGCTGCCCCGCGCCCTGCGCCGCCTGAGTCACCGCGGTACTACCGCGTCCAGGCGGAGAACGTAACAGGATCAACCTGCCCCCTGGAGCGTCACCATGACCATTGACTCGCGCGGCCCGCGCTTCGGCGCAGTGATCACCACCGTCGTGCTCGCGGTCGTCCTGGTCGTTTCCGGGGTGTCCCACCTGGCGGCGGGCTGGCTGCTGTTCGCTCAGACGCTGGTGTTCGCCGTCGGGGCGCTGGCCGGCCTGAGCTACGCACCGTACGGGCTGATCTACCGTCACCTGGTCCGGCCGCGGCTCGGACCGCCGTCCAAGACCGAGCCTGAGGCGCCGCCGCGCTTCTCGCAGGGGGTCGGCATGGTTTTCGCCGGAGTCGGCACGATCGGCTTCGCGGCGGGCCTGCCGCTGCTCGGGATTGTCTTCGCCGCGTTCGCCCTGGCCGCGGCGTTCCTCAACGCGGCATTCGACTTCTGCCTCGGCTGCCAGATGTACCTGCTTATCCAGAGAATCCGGCCGGCCCACTAGGGGGCGGGCCGCACAAGGAGGTTTTCCAACCATGAGCCGTTCCGACGTCCTGGTCGACGCCGACTACGTCGAGGCCCGCATCGGTGCCCCTGGCACCGTCATCGTCGAGGTAGATGAAGACGTAAGCGCGTACGACAAGGGACACATCCCGAGCGCGGTCAAGGTCGACTGGAAGAAGGACCTGCAGGACCCGGTTCGCCGGGACTTCGTCGACAAGGTCGGCTTCGAGGCGCTGCTCTCCGAGCGCGGCATCTCCAACGACGACACCGTGATCCTCTACGGCGGCAACAACAACTGGTTCGCGGCCTACGCCTACTGGTACTTCAAGCTCTACGGCCACCAGAACGTGCTGCTGCTCGACGGCGGCCGCAAGAAGTGGGAGCTCGACTCGCGCGAACTGACCACTGACGTGACCGCACGGGAGAAGACCAGCTACACCGCTTCCGAGCAGGACGCGTCGCTCCGCGCCAAGCGCGACGAGGTCATCGACGCGATCGGCAAGGAGAACCTGGTCGACGTCCGCTCGCCCGACGAGTTCTCCGGCAAGCTGCTGGCGCCGGCGCACCTGCCGCAGGAGCAGTCGCAGCGCGGCGGGCACATCCCGACCGCGAAGAACGTCCCGTGGTCCAAGGCCGCGAACGAGGACGGCACGTTCAAGTCCGACGGCGACCTCACCACCCTGTACAAGGACGAGGCCGGGGTGGACTTCAGCAAGGACACCATCGCGTACTGCCGGATCGGCGAGCGCTCGGCGCACACCTGGTTCGTGCTGCACGAGATCCTGGGCCTGCCGAACGTCAAGAACTACGACGGATCATGGACCGAGTACGGCTCGCTCGTCGGCGTGCCGATCGAAATTGGTGAGGGCAAGTGAGCGAGCTTGCGAGCGAGCCGGTAAGCACAGTGCCCGCGAACGCGGGCGACGAGCGCGGCGAGGAGTACAAGTGAGCGAGCTTGCGAGCGAGCCGGTAAGCACAGTGCCCGCGAACGCGGACGACGAGCGCAGCGAGGAGTACAAGTGAGCGACAGCTGCGGGGCCCCTGCGGGCGGCGTGACGATCACCAAGGACAAGGCGAGCAAGGAAGCGGTCATCGAGGGACAGGTGCTCCGCGCCGGCGCCCCGGTGGCCAAGGGCTACGCCCGCCTCCTGGGGACCGGCGACGAGTTCGTGGCCGAGGTTCCGCTCGGCGAGGACGGCGGCTTCCGCTTCTTCGCCGCGCCCGGTGAGTGGACGCTGCGCGTCCTCGCTCCCGGCGACGTCCGCCTCGAGCAGGAAGTCACCGCGGACACCGGCCAGGTCACCAAGGTCGAGTTCCTCGTCTGACACCTGAGTTCCTGGTTTGCGTCCCGCGACGCGGACCGACGCTAGTGAACCGGCACCGCGGGTAACCGCGGTGCCGGTTCACTTTCCGGCCTTTTCCCGGTTGGCCCGCCGTTGTCTGCCGTCCGTAGGCTTGCGCCATGAGTGAGCACCGGCAAGAGTTCGACAACGAGCTTGAGGCCATTGAAGGCAAGGTCATTGAACTGTTCGCGATGGTCGCCGAGGGCGTGCCGCTGGCAACCCAGGCGCTGCTTGACGGCGACAACGACGCCTACCTGACGCTGGCCGAGCGCGACCAGGCCATCGACGCCCTCTACGTCGAGGTCGAGGGACTGGCCAACCGGGAGATCGTGCTCCAGGCACCAGTCGCCGACGACCTGCGCTTCCTGCTGTCGGTGCTGCGGATCGTGCCGGAGCTAGAGCGCTCCCACGACCTGGTGGTGCACATCGGCGCGAGCGCGGGCCACCTGCTCGAGGACGACCTCTCGCAGCGGGCCAGGGGCCTGGTGGAGCGGATGGGCGACCTCGCGGCCGAGATGTGGCGCCAGGCGGCCGACTCCTGGTACCAGCGCGACCGGCTGGCGGCGCGAGCCGTCGCCGAGCGCGACGAGGGCCTTGACGAGCTGCACGCCAGCCTTATCGCCGAGTTGGCGTCCGGGCAGACCGCGGTGCCCGTCGCGATGGAGATGGCCCTGGTCGCGCGCGACTACGAGCGGCTCGGAGCGCACGCGGTGAACATCGCCCGCCGGGTGATCTACCTGGCTGGGACGGCCCCCAAAGGCAAGGAAGACAGCTAGCGCGCCTAGCCTCGCCGTGGCGCCGAGCGGCCGCCCCCTGGCGGACGTGGCGCGCCTGCGCGAGTTCTAGCGCCTGCCAGGCGAGAACGCGGAACGGGTGCGGCCGACACTGTCAGCCGCACCCGTTCCGTCTGCCCGGTCTTATCGCTTTTGACTTGGCTAGCCCATCCGGCCGGTGACGTAGGCCTGGGTGCGGCTGTCGTGCGGGTCCTCGAAGATCTGCTGAGTCGGGCCGTACTCGACGAGAATGCCGGTGCGGGTGTCGTTCTTCGAGTCCGTGAGCACCGAGAAGAACGCCGTCCGGTCGCTGACCCGGGTCGCCTGCTGCATGTTGTGGGTCACGATGACGATCGTGTAGTTCTTCTTGAGCTCGCGGATCAGGTCCTCGACCGCGAGGGTGGCGATCGGGTCGAGCGCCGAGGCGGGCTCGTCCATCAGCACCACGTCCGGCTCGACGGCGATCGTGCGGGCGATGCACAGGCGCTGTGCCTGGCCGCCGGACAGGGCGAGACCAGACTGCTTGAGCCGGTTCTTCACCTCGTCCCACAGCGCCGCGCCGCGCAGCGACTTCTCCACGATCTCGTCGAGCTTGCCCTTGTTGCGCTCGCCGTTGATCCGCGGGCCGTAGGCCACGTTGTCGTAGATCGACTTGGGGAACGGGTTCGGCTTCTGGAAGACCATGCCGATGCGGCGGCGGACCGCCGCGGCCGACACGTCCTTGTGGTAGAGGTCCGCCCCGCGGTACTTCATCGAGCCGTCCACACGGGCGCCGGCCACCAGGTCGTTCATCCGGTTGAACGCGCGCAGCACGGTCGACTTGCCGCTACCCGAGGAGCCGATGAACGCGGTGACCTCGTTCTCGTAGATCGGCAGCGAGACGTCGGTAACCGCCTTGAACGACCCGTACCAGATCGACACGTTTTCCACGTCGAAGATCTTGGTCGTCGGCGTGAGGACAGGTGCCCGCACGGTGGTCTCAAGTTTCGGCAGATTGGTGGAGACCGTCTGCTCGACGACGGCTTCCTGTTCAGGCTGTTCCATGGGAATCCCTAACGGGCGTAACGGTTGAAGCGGGAGGTGATTAGGCGGGCGCCGAGCATCAGGGCGAATGAAATCACTACCAGGGTAAGCGCTGCACCCCAGGCCCGGTCTGCGGCACCGGTGTACGGCGACTGCGCGTTCACGAAGATCTGCGTCGACAGCGCTGTGTTAGCCCCGGCGAACAGGTTCGAGTTGGTGTTCTGGGTCGACAGGATGACGAACAGCAGCGGTGCCGTCTCGCCCGCGGCCCGCGCCACCGCCAGCAGCGCGCCGCTGGTGATGCCGCCGATCGCGGACGGCAGCACGACCGTCAGCGTGACCCGCGCCTTGCTGGCGCCGAGCGCGTAGCTGGCCTGGCGCAGCTCGTCGGGTACCAGCCGCAGCATCTCGTAGCTGGACCGGATCACGACCGGAAGCATCAGGCAGGCGAGCGCGAACGAGCCGGCCAAGCCCGAGTAGCTGTAGTGCAGCGTCCAGATCGTGAAGATGAACAAGCCCATCACGATCGACGGCACGCCGGTCATGACGTCCGCCATGAACGAGATGACCTTTGCGAGCCAGCCCTTGCCGCCGTACTCGTTGATGTAGATCGCGCCGAGGACGCCCAGCGGAATCGCGATGAGCGCCGCGAACCCGGTGATCTCCAGCGTGCCGACGATGGCCGGCGCCATTCCGCCCGTTCCGAGCGGCATCACGTTGGCCGGGATCGGCCCCGTGGTGAGGAATTGCCAGCTGATCGCGGTGACGCCCTTCTGGATCACCGTGAACAGCACGAAAACGAGCGGGACCAGCGTCACGATGAACGCGGCCCACATGACCGAGGTCGCGATCTGGTTCTTGGTGCGCCGCCAGCCGCTGGTGTCGCGCAGATCGACCCCGCCGGGCTGGCCCGAGACTGCGGCCATCAGGCGCTCCCCCTACTCCGGGTCGTCGAGCGCGCGACGAAGCCGCGGGCGCCCAGGTTGACGATAATCGTGATCACGAACAGCATCAGCCCGAGCCCGATCAGCGCGGCCCGGAACTCACCCGACGCCTCGGGGAACTGGTTCGCGATGACCGAGGGGATCGAGTACCCGTTGGCGAAAAGGTGCGACGTGACCTGGGCGGACGAGCCGATCAGGAGCGCCGCCGCGATGGTCTCGCCCATCGCCCGGCCGAGGCCGACCAGGATGGCGCCGACGACGCCGGCCTGGCTGTGCGGCCAGACGGCACCGCGGATCATCTCCCAGCGGGTAGCGCCGAGCGCGTAGGCGCCTTCCTTGTCCGTGGTCGGCACGGTCGCGATGACCTCGCGCGACAGGGACGTGATGATCGGGATCACCATGATGGACAGGACAATGCCCGCGGTGAAGAACGACGTGCCGCTGGTCGGCTGGCCGAACAGGCTGTCAAGCACCGGGATCCCGTTAAGCGCTGAGGCGATGGCCGGGTAGACGGTGTTCGCCAGCCAGGGCACCAGCACGATGAGGCCCCACAGGCCCCAGACGACCGACGGCACCACGGCGAGCAGGTCGATGACGTAGACGATCGGGTTCGACCAGCGGCGCGGCACGACCTCGGTCAGCAGCAGCGCGATGGACAGGCTGACCGGGACGGCGATGATGATCGCGATCACCGAGGTGATCACCGTGCCGTACAGGTAGGCCATCGCGCCGTACTGGTTGGTCGACTGGTTCCAGACGGTGGAGAAGATTCCGCTCCAGCCCGCGGTGCTGAACCAGGACGCCGACTGCTGCGCGGTCGAGACGGTGATCAGGACGAGGATCACCAGGACCAGCAGCCCGGCGGCGAGCGCCAGCAGCGCGAAGCCGCGGTCGCCGATCCGCCTGCCGCCGGAAAGCGGACGGGCGGACCCGGCCGAAGCCGGGTCCGCCTTTGTCACGGTAGCCATACTTACGAGGTGATCTTGCTCAGCTGCGCCACGGCCGCGGAATCAATGGCCGAGGGCAGCGGTGCGAGACCGAGCGGGGTGAGCAGCTGCTGGCCGGCGCCCAGCAGGTAGCCGAGGTAGGCCTTGAGCAGCGCCGCGTCGTTGGCGTTGGGCTGCGTCGCGTAGACCAGGTCCCAGCTCTGGTAGGTGACCGGGTACGAGGTCGCGCCCGGCTCGTCGACCGTGCTGAAGGTCAGGTCCGCCGCGGGGGTGACCTGCGTAGCGGCCGCGGTGGCGCCCGCCGTGGAGGGAGCCACGTAGTCGCCCGCGGCGTTCTTGATCGACGCCGCGCTCAGTCCGGAGGCCTTGGCGGTCGAGTCGTCCACGTAACCGATCGAGCCCGAGGTGGACTTGATCGCGGCGGCCACGCCGCTGCCGCCGCTGGCCGCGTGGGCCGACGACGGGAAGGTGATGGTGGAGGCGGAGCCCAGCTTCCAGGCGCTGCCGGCCGCCTTGACCAGGTAGGCGGAGAAGTTGGCGGTCGTGCCGGAGGAGTCCGAGCGGACCACCAGGTTGATGTTGGAGCTCGGCAGGCTGGCACCCGAGTTGAGCGCCTTGATCGCCGGATCGTCCCAGGTCTTGATGGTGCCCTGGAAGATGCCCGCAAGGACGGACGCGTCAAGCTTCAGGTTGCTGACACCAGACAGGTTGTAGGCCAGCGCGATCGGCCCAATCTGGACCGGGAAGTACAGCACGGTCTTGCCCGCGGGGACCTTGGAGGCCTCGCTGGCGGGAATCGGCGAGTCAGACCCGGCGAACAGCACCGTGCTCGAGTACAGGGCCGTACGGCCCGCACCAGAACCGCCGCCGCCGTAGTTCACGGTGACGCCCGGCTGCACGGACTTGAAGCCAGAGATGGCGGCCTGCTGGAAGTTGGTCTGGAAGGTCGAGCCGGCCGCGTTGATCGTGCCGCTGACCGCGGCCGAGCTTGACGAGGCACTTGATGCGGCGGAGGACGCCGCTGACGTCGCCGCAGCCGGAGCTGACGAGCTTGACGATGAGCTAGACGACGAGCACGCGGCCAGGGCCAGCGCCGCGATAACGGCACCCCCGGCCACCACGGCCTGCTTGCTGCCTCGGAGCTGCATTATGAGAGTTCTCCTTGTAATGGAAGCGCATCCACGCGCGATTACAGTCTGGGTAGGTCGGCGTAGCCGCAGATGAATGTCAACGGGTTCTAGTGATAGGTCGCGGAAATAGCTTGCACTGAACCCAACATGGACGTGCGGCGGCCGTTAGGTTAACTTCTGGTGACTTGACCTCCGCGTGACCTGGCCGTGCGCTGATCGCAACCCCGCCCGGCGGAGAAAGCGCAGGCTACTCCGGGTGTACGTCGATGTTCGTTATGTTCCTGTGACTTGAGGCCTCTCGGACTCCGGCTGCGGCGGCGTGACGTGATGATTTACTTACCTGGCGTTTATCGGATCGCTTCCGTTCTTCTTTAATTCAACTGCGGTTCACCTTGACTGAATATCTATAGGCGGGGCGGTGGGGCCCTGAGTGAGTTTTAGTCAGGCGTTTTCGGAGCGTCGGCGCGGAACGGCCAGGTGCCGGCCGAGAGCCTGCCTCTGTACGTGAGTCGATGCAGCGGACCATCGCGGGCAGTGTGGAGACACGGAGCGGCATGCGGAAACTACGTCCAGCCAGAAGCACGCGCGCGGTCGCTGACGACCGGGTACACGGCGACCGGGTGCACGGTTATCGGGTGCGCGGCGGCCCGGCTCGCGGTTACCGGCTGTCGCACGTACCGCAGGGCGGATGACGGCCAGCTCCGGGGGGAGCGCCGGACCGGGTGACAGGCGAGTTCACAGCAGTCAGGATCGGGAGGGCATGGAGGTCGACGCGGCGGTGCCAGCGCAGCGGGCGGCCGCCGGCGTGCTCGCCGACCGGATGGCCGCCGCCCTCGTGCACCGCGAACCAGGCTGGCAGCTGCCCCGGCGCAGCGCGCTGGCCCGCAGGTACAACGTCAGTATGGCCGAGATCGACGCGGCCATCGGCGAACTCAGCCGCAGGTCGCTGATCCGCAGGCTGCCCGACGGGCAGCTGTACCGGGCCAGCGCGGCCGAGTACCTGGTCCCGCTTGAGGGGATCGGCGGCCTCAGCACCCGGCTCGACCCGATGGGCGGCGAGATCAGCTGCACCGCCAGGCACGTCTCGCTGCGCGCCGCGCCGCAGGACGTCGCCTGGTCGCTCGGTGTCGCCGGCGACAACCCAGTCCGCGTCGTCCGGTGCGCCTGGGCGGTAGCAGCCGAGCCCGTCGCGATCTCCGTCGCCTACCTGCCCGGCGTCGCGGCGGAGCCTGCGGCCGACGACCCCGACACTTTCGAGACGATTCTGCAGGTGCCGCCCGGCGCCCGCAACGGAGCCGACGCGGTACACGCCCGCGCGGTCGACCTGGAGCTCGCGCCGCCGCAGCCGTCGGTCGCCCGCAGCCTGAGACTGCAGCCCGGCCAGCCTGCCATCTCGGTGACGATCCGGTTCGACGACCGCGGCACCGGGGCCCCGGCTGGCCTGACCACGGTCACCCTGAAGCCGCAGCACTTCCGCGTCGTCATCCAGGCCGGCGACACCCTCCCAAGCCCCGCCGACCCAGTCGACTAACAACCCGCCACCCCGCCAGGGCCAGCCCGGCCCCGTCCGCCGGGGCCAGCCCCGCCCATCGCGCCGCAGGTCGGCACCCTCCGCCCTCCGCCGCCGGAGCTCCTGCAGCGCGCACTCGTCCTTGCGGCAGCCCGCGTCCCGGCCCGCCTGGCCCCAGGCTCGTCGAGACCCTCGGGCGCGGGCGCCACTTCGTCTGCACCCGGCCTAGCCGCCCTCGCCCTGTTCTCCTCGTGTCCGCGGCGTGCTCGTGTCCGCGCCCTGCTCGTGTCCGCGGCGTGCTTGTGCCCCGGCGTGCTTGTGCCCCGGCGTGCTTGTGCCCCGGCCTGCTCGTGCCGTCGGCTCGCACCAGTGGCACCTTCAGGTGTTGCAAGTCCCGGCTGCCTCTGAATTACTAGGTATTCAAAAGATCTTGGAACTTTTTTTGCAAATAATACATAAAAATTTCCATTTGGATAAAAATTTCCATCCTGGCGGACTTGGTGCGCGCTTATCGTCTCGATGACGGCTCGCGCGGAAACGGGTCAAGCTGTCTGAGAACCGGAGCAAGGTCGCCAACCGTCAGGTCTCGACACGGAGGGTACATTGTTGGCAACCTAGAGTCATGAATGCTGGGATGTCGCCGCGAATGGGAGACCTGCCCGCCGGGGCGTCGCCGACGGGAGCTTTGCCGAACAGAGCTGTCCGGGAGGCAACGTTTCCGGCGGGAGAGTTGCTGACGGGAGTGGCGGGAGTGGCGGCGCCGGGGACTTTACCGCCGGGTGCCGCGGTGGCGGGAGCTGCCGGGCTGGAACGAGCCCAGCGGCGGGCTCGTCGGCTGGTTCCCGATGACGTGCCGCGCCGCCGTGAGCTGCTGGCGGCCTGCGCCGTGGCGGTCATGCTCGCGCACCTGCTGCTGGCGCCGCTCTCCCTGGTCATCGCGGCCGTCTTCATCCTGGTCAGCCGGATTAGCAGGTGGCGGCTCTGGTGGCTGGCCGGCCCGGTCGCGGCGGGCCTTGTCTGGATTATGCTGATCGGTCCCGGTCAGGCCCTGACGGACTTTGCCGCCTGGCCAGCCAGCGTGCTGCGGCATTTCGGTAGCGACGGCTCCGCCGCGCGCGCCGGGCATCCGGCGGCGGTGATCTCCGGGATCGGCAGCTGGCTGTCGCAGCAGCTTCCTCTCGCGTTGCCGCTGGCCGCGGCCGAGGCCGCGGTGGCCGGCTGGCTGCACTGGCTGCACTCCGATGAATGGGCGCTGCCGGCGCCGCGCCCCGGCGCGGTCGCGGCGCTGCGGGCCGCCGTTGCCACCCGGCGCATCCGCTCGGGCGCCGTGCTCACGAGGGACGGTTTCGTTCTCGGCGTCGCGCCTGCCACTGGCGCCGCCGCTGGGCTTGACTGGGCCGAGATATCACGCGGTCTGCTGGTCGCGGGGGCCGACGAGCGCGAGGTGACGATTGCCTGCCTGCAGCTGGTGCATGCCGCGCTGCGTCGCCGCAAGGCGGTCTTCGTGCTTGACGACGGGCAAAGCCCCGGCATCGCGGACGCCCTCGCCGCCGCCTGCCGCGCCACGGGCACCCCGCTGCACGGCGATGACCACGGCGATGACCGCGGCCTGTCGGGGGAGGCTCAAAAGAGTAGTGCGGCTTGGGCGGAAGGTGCGCCTCAAGCGGACCATGCGGCTCAATGGGGGAGAGTGGGTCGCGGGGGAGATGCGTCCCGAGAGTGGGGTGCGGCTCGAGCGGAAGGTGCGGCTCGGGCGGGAGGTGGGGCTTGGGCGGAAGGTGCGGCTCGGGCGGAAGGTGGGGCTCGAGGTGGGGATTCGGCACGAAGAGCAGGTGCGGGTCAAGCATGGGATTCCGGACGAGCCGACGGCCTCGGTCAGCGCGGCGGCGGCGTCCTGGCTGGGGGTGCCGCGAGCGCCAGCCAGCTGTGGGGACGCGCGGCCGCGCCGGAGCGGCCCGATGCCGGCGTCACCCAGGGGCGCCTGCGGGAGATGGTCAGCGAGCGTTCGGCCGCGTTGCTGACCGCGGTCTCGCCTGAGCTCGCCGCCGGTGCCTGTACCGGGCTCGCGGTACTCGCCGCCGACCTGCGCAGAATCGGCGTCGACGGTGACGCGCTGGTCTGGATACCGCACGCCGAACGGGTGCCGGCGCAGGCCCTCGGCGTGCTGCTCAGCGACGGCGCCCGCGGCGGCCTCGCCGTCATGCTCGACACCACATCGCCCGCTTCGGCCGCCGACCTCGGCCGCCTGGCCGGCGCGGCCCTCATCCGCCGCATCACCGACCCGGCGTTCGCGGGGAGCCTCGCCGTGCTCACCGGCACCCGGCTGCTCCCGCCGCAAGCCGTCGCCAGCCCTGGGTTCTCGCAGGGGTTCGCGACGTCAACGGGGCTCGGGTCTGCGCGCACGGCGTTCGAGTCTTCGCCCGGGTTCGGGTCTCCGGCGAGGTTCGCGCCCGGGCTCGGGCCGTCAGACGGGCTCGCGGCGGCCGGACTCGGGCCGTCGGCCGGGCTCGCAGCGTCAACGGGATTCGGGACTCCGGGCGGGCTCGCGGCGGCGGCGGGACTCGGGTCTCCGGGCGGGTTCGCGGCGGCGGCGGGACTCGCGCCGGAGCTTGTCGCTTGCCCGGCCGTCCCGGCTCGGGTGCTGCTGGAGCTCGGGCCTGAGGATTTCGTCCTCGCCGTGGGCAGCCCCCGGCCACGGCTCATCGCGCCTGGCCGGCTGGTGCCCGCCCGGCTGCCGCACCCGGAACAACCACGTTCTGACCAGCCACCACCCGAACAGCAGCACCGTAACCAGCAGCATCCCTACGAGCCGCAGCCTGACCGGCCGCTTCCCGACAAGCGGCAGCCCGACGAGCCGCATTCCGGTCGCTCACGTGCAGGCTGGCGGCGGACCGCTGGGGGCCGAAGGCACGGGCTTGGTCAGGGGAACACGGCGGATGACCCGGTCGTGGCGAGATGACGCCGCTGTACCTCGGGTGGCAGTACGCGACTCCGCATCAGGATCCCGGACCGCCGCCCCGCAAGCCGGCCGCGGCGGGCCCGCCGCGGTTGTCTGACGAGTGGCTCGCGGCGCAGCGGCGGGAAGAGAACCTCATCGCGCGGCCGGGCAAGGCCGCGGGCGCCGTCGCGGGCACGCTGGCGGTGCTGCTCGCGGCCTGCGCCGTCGTCGGCTGGCTGCCGGCCGTCCTCGCCGTCCCCGGCGCCATCGTCTGCCTGGCCGCGGCGACTATATGGGGCAGCACGGTCAGGCGGGGCGAGCGGGGGCTGCGCGCCCGGGTCGACACCGAACGGGTCCGGGTTGAACGCCTGCGCGCCGACCAGGAAAACCGCCAGTACCGCGCCCAGGCGGAGCACGTGCACGCGGTGAGCCAGTGGCAGCGGCAACGGTCCGCTTTCGCGGAGCAGAAACGCTGGTATGCCGTGCCCGTCCCCGGCGGAATCGACCGGGTTGACGTGGCGGGCGGCACGCTGGCGGGCTGGTCGGCGATGCTCACCATGGCGGCCGCCTACCAGCTGGCCGCGGGCGGCGAGGTGACCGCCGTCGACTTGTCAGGCGGCGCCGTCGCGGCCGACCTGGCCGGACTGTGCCAGGCCGCGGGCGGTGTGCGCCCCGCCGTCTGGGTACTGCCGCACGACCTGGCGCGTCTTGACCTCGCGGCCCGGCTTTCGCCCGGCGAACTCGCGGACGTTCTCGCGCTCTCGGCCAGCGTGGCCGAGGAACACAGCTCCGCGCGTGATCTCGCGGTCGACACGGCCATACTCGACCGGGTCATCAGCGTGCTCGACGATGGCGGTGGCCGCGGTGACCGCGGTGACCGCGGTGACCGCAGTGACCGCAGTGACCACAGTGGCCACAGCGTCGGCGCTGGCGGCGTCGGCGGCGTCGGCGGCGTCGGCGGTGACGGCGGTGACGGCGGTGGCGGCGGTGACCGCAGTGACCGCGGTGGCGGCGGCGGCGTGCAGGTGCGCCGGGTGGTGGCCGCGCTGCGGGCGCTCGCCCAGGTCGGCGACCCGCGGGCGGACCTGGAGGCCGGGCTGCTCACCGAACGCGAGGCCGGCGCGCTGAGCGTGCTGTTCGGCCAGGGGGCGGCCGAGCGGGTGGTACTTGAGCGGGCCCTCGGGATGGAAGCACAGCTGCGCGCACTGGCCGCGCTCGGCACCGAGCCCGCCCGGCTGCCCGGGGGCGGGCGGCTGCGCGTGGTCGCGGTCGACCGGCGGGCGAGCGCACAGTCGGCGACGGCCCTGGGCAGCTTCGTGGTGACCGCGCTCACCCGGCTGATCGCCCAGGGCCCCGCCGCGCCAGGGGCGGTTTCCTGGCGGCACACGATGTTCCTGCTCGGGGCGGAGCGGCTGCGGGCAGACGTGCTTGACCGGCTGACCGACGCCTGCGAGGCGGCCGGTACCGGCCTGGTGCTCGCCTACCGGTCGATGCCGCCGCACGTCAGGCAGCGAATCGGGCGGGGCAACGCGGCGGTCGCGTTCATGCGCCTCGGCAACGCCGAGGACGCGAAAGCGGCCAGCGAGCAGATCGGCTCAGCTCACCGCTTCGTGCTGTCTCAGCTCACCGAGACCATCGGCACGTCGGTCACCGACTCGCTCGGCGGCTCCTACACGAGCACGGTCGGCGACTCCGCGTCGGCCGCTACGTCGTCGTCTGACAACGAGTCCCGGTCCGACGGCACCGGGCGGACCGCCCCGGCCGGCGGCGGGGTGCTGCCGCTGCGCGGCGGCACGTCGCGTTCCGCGCAGGCGGGCACGTCACGGGGAACGTCCGAATCCACCTCGCTCACCGCCGGCATCAGCTCGAGCACCGCGTGGGGTGTCTCCACGTCGCGGGCCACCGGAGACAGCGAGTCGCTGGCCCGGTCGCTGCAGCGCTCACGCGAGCTTGTCGTCGAGCCGTCAGAGCTGCAGCGCCTGCCGGCCACCGCGATGATCGTCAGCTACGGCGCGGGCGCGGAGCGGCACGTGCTGCTGGCCGACGCGAACCCGGCGATCGGCTCGCTGCCCGTCGCCACCCTGGCGTCGCTGGCCGGGCCGCACGAGCCGCTCACGCCCGGCTATCCGGCGGCGGGGACCCAAGCCGGCCGCCCCCGCACAGTTAACCGGGCCGTCACGTCCTGGGGGCCAGACGTGGCCCGCCGCCCGTCCGGGAACGGATAACATCACCCACGATGGATCACAACACCCGGCACCGTGCCAGGCGGCTGCCGATGCGGGCGCGGGTCGCGACCACCGTCGGCGGCGCCGCGGCCACCGTCTCCCGCCTCGCGGGCAAGGGCGACGGCTCGGTCATCGGCGGCATCATCGGCTTGCGGCTGGCCCCCGACCTGCTGTCGTTGCTGTCCACGGGACGCCAGGTCGTCCTCGTCACCGGCACCAACGGCAAGACCACGACGACCAAGCTGATCACCGCCGCGCTGGCGCCGCTTGGTACCAAGATCGCGTCGAATATCTACGGCGCGAACATGGAAGCGGGGCTCGCCTCGGCGCTGAGCCGCGCACCCGACGCGCCCGTCGCCGTCCTCGAGACCGACGAGAAGTACATCCCCGCGATGGTCAGGGCGACCAGGCCGCGGGTGGTGGTGCTGCTCAACCTGAGCCGCGACCAGATGGACAGGGCGGCGGAGATCTGGCTGCTCGCCCGCAAATGGCGGGAAGCTCTCGGCAGCGCCCCCGACTGCCGGGTAGTGGCCAACGCCGACGACCCGCTTGTCGCCTGGGCCGCGGGCTCGGCCCGGCAGGTCACCTGGGTCGCGGCGGGCCAGCGCTGGCGCGAAGACTCCTGGTGCTGCCCGCACTGCGGTGCCCACCTGCTGCGGGACGGCGACGACTGGTCCTGCAAGGAGTGCGGACTGCGGCGGCCGCCAGTGAGCTGGGTGCTGAACGGCGACGAGGTGATCGACCCGTCCGGCCGTCCCACCGCGCTCGATCTCGGGCTGCCCGGGCGGGCCAACCGGTCCAACGCGGTCATCGCGCTGGCCGTGGCGGAGGCGTTCGGCGTGCCGATCACGCAGGCACTGAAAGAGCTGCGCCAGGTCACCTCCGTGGCGGGCCGTTACACCCAGGTGAACAGGCGCGGCTGCGACATCCGGCTGCTGCTGGCGAAGAACCCGGCCGGCTGGCTCGAGGCGCTCGACGTGATGGCGCCGCCGCCCACGCCGATCCTGCTCTCCGTGAACGCGCAAGGGCCTGATGGCAAGGACACCTCGTGGCTCTGGGACGTGGACTTCCGGCGGCTGCGCGGCCGGCCCGTGCTCGTGGGCGGCGAGCGCAAGCTCGACCTCGCGGTCAGGCTTGAGGCCGACGAGGTGGCCTTCCGCCTCGTCAACGACATCGACGAGGCCGTCGACGTGGCGCTGACGGTGGCGCCCAGCCTCGAGGTGCTTGCGAACTACACCGCGTTCCAGCAGTACCGCATCGCCCTGGGGAGGGTGCAGTGACCAGTCCGAACCAGAACCCGGATGCGAGCCGTCGGCCGCTGCGCCTGGTCTGGGTCTATCCTGACCTGCTCAGCACCTACGGCGACCGCGGCAACGCGCTGGTGCTCGAGCGCCGGGCGCGGCTGCGCGGCCTGCCGACGGAGATCATCGAGGTCGACTCGGACCAGCCGGTGCCCGTCGACGGTGACATCTACCTGATGGGCGGCGGCGAGGACCTGCCGCAGACGCTGGCCACCAGGCGGCTGCTAGCGGACGGCGGCCTGCACACGGCGGCCACCAGGGGCGCGGTGGTATTCGCGGTCTGCGCGGGTTACCAGATGCTCGGCACGGAGTTCGGCGGTGCCGACGACGCGCCGGTGCGCGGCCTCGGCCTGCTCGACATGCGCAGCGGCCGGGGTGAGCGCCGTGCCGTCGGCGAGATCGTCGCCGACGTCGACCCGGCGCTCAGCGTCGGCAAGCTGACGGGCTTCGAGAACCATCAGGGCGTCACCAAACTCGGCCCAGGCGCCAGGCCGCTGGCCCGCACCACCCTCGGCACCGGGAACGGCGACGGGACCGAGGGCGCCTACCAGGGCCGGGTGCTCGGCACGTACCTGCACGGGCCGGCCCTGGTGCGCAACCCCGGACTGGCTGACCTCCTGCTCTACTGGGCCGCGGGCCCCCTGCCGCCGCTGCCGCCGCAGGCCGGGGAACTGGCCGGCCGGCTCCGCGAGGAGCGCCTCACCGCCGCCGCGCTCGCCCAGCGGTAAGCCTGCTTAGTAGACGAGAGCTTGCGCGTTGTCCGCGACCACCTCGGAGACGAAGGTCGCCGAGCCGGCGATCCGTACTCCGGCGATCACGTCTTGCGGCGTGATGTCCCTGCGGGCGGCGCACTGGCTGCAGACGGTGACCGTGCCGAGGGCGAGGACCGAGGCGAGCAGGTCCGCGAGCGGGGCGGCGTGCGGCAGCGAGAAGTCGTCGGCCCGCCCCGGCAGTGCGAACCAGGCGGCCTCCCCGGTCAGCCACAGCGAGACCGGCACGCCGCTGGCGACCGCGGTCGAGGCCACCGTGAAGGCCTGATTGCACCGTTCTGGTTCGTCTTTGCCCGCGGTGATCTTAATCACCAGGTTCCGCGCCACAACAGCACTGTAGCCGGGTCGGCGTGCCCTCCGGCGCAAAGCGGACGCAGGCCGGTAGGGTGCGTGGAATGCACGGGATGCTGAGCGCGGCGATCATCGTCTTCGCGTACGCCGCCGTCGCCGTCGCGGCGGGCTACACAGCGGTCAAGGTGATCAGAGGAGGCCCGCATGGCCGATGACAGCACGCCAGGCGAGGGCCCGGTTGACGGCCCGGTGGAAGACCCGACCGAAGGCCTGATTGACCCGGCTGACGGCAGCGCGGCGGACGCCGCGGCAGGCAGCCCTGAGACCGATGTCTCGAACATCGAACTGCCGCCCGAGCACCCCGCGATCGCGCCGCTGAGCTTCCTGCTCGGTCGCTGGAAGGGCACGGGCAAGGGCAGCTATCCCACCATCCCGAGCTTCGACTTCTTCCAGGAAGTCACCTTCAGCCACATCGGCAAGCCGTACCTCATCTACACCAGCCGAAGCTGGCGGCTCGCCACCGACGAACAGGGCGAGCTCAAGCTCGACGAGCAGGGCGACCCGGAACTGCTCGAGCCGCTCGCGGTGGAGGCCGGCTTCTGGCGGCCGCAGCCCGAGGGGAAGGTGGAGGTGCTGCTCAGCCACCCGACCGGCATCACCGAGATCTACGCAGGCGAGTTCCGCAGCATGACCAGCATCGAGATGGTCACCGACGCGGTCGCGCGGACCGCCAGCGCCAAGCCGTACACCGCCGGCAAGCGCCTCTACGGGCTGGTGCCCAGTCAGGTGCGCGAAGGCGAGAAGGACCTGGCCTACGCCTTTGACATGGCCGCCATGGGCCAGCCGCTGACCCCGCACCTGTGGGCCATCCTGCACTGGGACTGGATCGAGTAACGGGCTTCCGCACCAGGGGAGGCACAGGCGCGTTGCGATTCCCTGCCGTGCCGGCCGGGAATCGAGTGCGGGATTTCGTCCCGGCGGGACATCGGAGGTACGGGGGCGTCCCCCCGGGTGAGAACGTAAAAGATCCCCGGGCGACTCCGCGCCGTCTAGACGCGGGACCGGCTGGACAAGGCCGGTCAGCCCGAGGATCCGGTGATTGCCAAGTATTAGCCCACCGCCGCCCAATCAGGGCCGGGATCCGCCACGCGGACCCACACAGCGGGGGCGGCGGCTAGCTTGCAGCCACCTCGCATGTCCCAGAAGTATGCAACTCAGGACCACCTCCTTTCCGCGTACCCCAAACGTTATGTGAGCCCCGGAGGTTCGCGCAACATATTTCTGTGTGCCCCACCCCACATGGCGCCGGCCTGCGTAGATCGACGGAGCCAGTGCGGGGATTCGGGCGTAGGCCGCCGCCGAACTAGACTCGGCTTCATGCTTGATATCAACGGTGCCGTCGAGGCGGACTGGCCGGACGAGGGCGTCGCCGCGCACTACGGTGAACCGGCCCGTGAGCAGCGCGCGATGAGCGAAGGGCGGGTCCTGGTCGACCGCTCCAACCGCGGCGTCGTCCGGGTCAGCGGCCAGGACCGGCTGTCCTGGCTGCACAGCCTCACCAGCCAGCACCTGGAGCGGCTGACACCTGGCAGTACCGCGCAGGCGCTGATCCTGTCCCCCCAGGGTCACCTCGAGCACCACCTGACGCTGACCGACGACGGCACGGCAACCTGGCTGCACGTCGAGCCGCACACGGCCAAGCCCCTGGTGGACTACCTGAACTCGATGCGGTTCATGCTCCGGGTCGAGGTCGAGGACCTCTCGGGCGAGTTCGTGGTGGCGACGCTGGCAGGCCCGGTGCCGCCCGACGGAGGAGTCATATCCAGAACGGAGGCGGCTGACAGCGACGACCGCAGGCTCGCCCACGAGGCGGGGGCGGCCGCTGTCATGCAGGGCCCGTTCGGTATCGACCTGATCGTTACGCCGGAGGCGGCCGCGCGGCTGGCGGAGCGGTTCCCTGTTGCGGGCATGTGGGCCTTCGAGGCGGCGCGTATCGCCGCGCGCATCGCGCGGCCAGGGCTCGACAGCGACCACAAGACCCTGCCGCACGAGATCGGGCTCATCGAGCCCGCCGTGCACCTGAGCAAGGGCTGCTACCGGGGCCAGGAAACGGTGGCGCGGATCCACAACCTCGGCCACCCGCCCAGGCGGCTCGTCTTCCTGCACCTGGACGGCTCGGCGGAGCGGCTGCCCGCGCACGGCGCGCCGCTGACGTTCGCCGACGGCACCCAGGTCGGTTTCACCGGGTCGTCCGCCAGGCACTTCGAGCTCGGCCCGATCGGGCTCGGGCTCGTCAAGCGGTCGGCCGATCCGAGCGCTACGCTGCTAGCCGACGGTGTGGCGGCCGCACAGGAAGTGGTCGTCTCGCCCGAGGCGGGGGCCAACGTGAAGGTCACCCTGCGGCGGGGCAGTGTGCCGCAGCCGCCTTCGGGCCGCCGGACGCTGTAACGGGTCGAGTAAACGGGGGTCTCTTGCTGCGCAAGGCACTGCTGGCGGCTGCCGCCAGCGAGCGGATCAGGGAAACAGTCACCGCGACGCAGGCGACGCGGGCCATCGTGGACCGCTACGTGGCCGGCGAATCGAGCGAGGACGCGGTGGCGGTGGCGCGTGCGCTGCGCTCCGACGGACTGCTGGTGACGCTGGACTACCTGGGCGAAGACACCACCGATGCCCAGCGGGCGGCCGCGACCGCCGCGCAGTACGTGCACCTGCTCGGCAAGCTGGCCGCCGAGGGGCTGTCAGAAGGCGGCGCGGTCGAGGTGTCGGTCAAGCCGACCGCCCTCGGCCTGCTGCTCGGCAGCGACGCCCCGGCGGGGCCGGCCGCCCTTGGCGAGCGGATCGCGACGGAGCACCTCGAGCGGATCGCGGCCGCGGCGCGGGACGCGGGGACGACCGTGACCCTCGACGCGGAAGACCACAGGACCACCGGGGCCGGGCTGCGGATCGCCACCGCGCTGCGGGCCAGGTTCCCCTCGGTCGGCAGCGTGCTGCAGGCCGCGCTGCGCCGTACGGAGGCCGACGTGCGCGACCTGGCCGCGCCGGGAACCCGGGTGCGGCTGTGCAAGGGCGCTTACTCGGAGCCGGCCGCCGAGGCGTTCGACATCAGGCACGACGTCGACCGCTCGTACGCCCGCTGCCTGCGCATCATGATGAACGGCGCCGGCTACCCGATGATCGCCACGCACGACCCCCGGCTGATCGCCATCACCAAGTCGCTCGGCCTGGCGCGGCCGGCCGGCAGCTTCGAGTACCAGATGCTGTACGGCGTCCGCCCTGAGGAGCAGCGGCGGCTGGCAGGCGAGGGCGCGAAGGTACGGGTCTACGTGCCGTACGGCGGTGACTGGTACCCGTACCTGGTCCGCCGGCTGGCCGAGCGGCCGTCGAACCTGGCGCTGTTCCTGCGCTCGCTAGGGTCGAAGTCATGATCGCGATACTCGGCACGGGAAAGATGGGCGAGGCGCTGCTTTCCGGACTGCTGAAGGCCGGGAGGCCGCCCGCTGAGGTGGCCGCGGTGGTGCGCAGGCCCGGCCGGGCGGAAGAACTGCGGACCGCCTACGGCGTGCCGTTGCTGAGCGTCGCGGAGGCCGCGAAGCAGGCCGACACGCTGGTGATCGCCGTCAAGCCGCAGGACATGGGGCCGATGCTTGACGAGATCGCCGGCCTCGTCACCGCGTCGCAGCTGGTGATCTCCATCGCGGCAGGCATCACCACGTCGTTCATCGAGAGCCGGCTGGCCGCCGAGGTGCCAGTGGTCCGGGTGATGTCCAACACGCCGGCGCTCGTCGACGAGGCGATGTCGGTCATCTCGGCCGGCTCCTTCGCGGGCGAGGAGCACCTGCGGCACACCGAGGAGCTGCTGACGCCGCTCGGCAAGGTGATCCGCATACCCGAGTACCAGCAAGACGCGGCCACCGCGTTGTCAGGCTCCGGCCCCGCCTACGTGTTCTACCTGGTCGAGGCCATGGTTGACGCCGGCATCCTGCTCGGCATGCCGCGCCGTACGGCGCTTGAGATGGTCACTCAGACCGTGTACGGCGCCGCGACGATGCTGCGTGACTCCGGCGAGCACCCGGTGATTTTGCGCGATGCGGTGACGTCGCCCGCGGGCACGACGATCGCCGCGGTCCGCGAGCTTGAAAAGCACGGGGTGCGCGCCGCCTTCCTCGCGGCGATCGAGGCCGCACGCGACCGCGGCCGCGAACTCGGCGGGAGTTAGTCAGTCCAACGGAGGTGCACGTGAGCGAGCTTGCGAGCGAGTCAGTAAGCACTGTGCGTCCGCGAATGCGGACGCCGAGCGCCAGCGAGGCTTCCGTATGAGCGAGCTTGCGAGCGAGCCAGTAAGCACTGTGCGTCCGCGAACGCGGCCGACGAGCGTCAGCGAGGAGGTCTCGTGAGTAGCCCTGCTGCGGTTGTCTGGGACGACGGGCTGACCAGGTACGACTTCGGGCCAGGGCACCCGTTCGACCCGGTGCGGATCCGGCTCACGATGGAGCTGGCGCGGGAGCTCGGGGTGCTCTCGGCCCCGGCGGTGACCATGGTCGCGCCGTCGGCCGCGACAGACGCCGAGCTTGAGACGGTGCACGACACCGCCTACATCGAGGCGGTCAAGCGGGCCGGGCACGAGCTCAAGCCGGACCCCAGGTTCGGGCTCGGCACGGACGACAACCCGGTGTTCGCGGACATGCACGAGGCCGCCGCGCTCGTGACCGGCGCGACGCTGGCCGCCGCCCGGGCGGTCTGGTCGGGCGACGCGTCGCACGCGGTCAGCGTGGCCGGCGGCCACCATCACGCGATGCGCGCCGCGGCCAGCGGCTTCTGCGTGTACAACGACCTCGCCGCGGCTATCCGCTGGCTCCTCGCGGCCGGGGCCGAGCGCGTCGCGTATGTCGACCTCGACGTGCACCACGGCGACGGCGTGCAGGCCGCGTTCTACGACGACCCGCGGGTGCTGACGATCAGCCTGCACGAGCACCCGCTCTCCCTGTTTCCGGGTACGGGGCTGCCCGGCGAGACGGGCACGGGCGCCGGCGACGGTTACGCCGTCAACGTCGCGCTGCCCGCGGGAACCGTGGACGCCGGATGGCTGCGCGCTCTCGACGCGGTGGCGGTGCCGCTGCTCCGCGCGTTCAAGCCGACGGTCATGGTGACCCAGCACGGCTGCGACAGCCACCGGCTTGACCCGCTCGCCCACCTGGCGCTCACGGTTGACGGGCAGCGGCGCGCCCAGCTGATCCTGCACGAGCTGGCCCACGAACTGTGCGCGGGGCGCTGGATAGCCACCGGAGGCGGCGGGTACGCGCTCGTCCAGGTGGTGCCGCGGACCTGGACGCACCTGCTGGCGGTGGCGGCCGGGACGCCGGTCGACCCCGAAACGGCGACTCCGGCCCGGTGGCGCGAAGTCGCCAGGTCCCTCGGCGGCGAAACCGCGCCGTTGACGATGAGCGACGGCGCGCCGGCTGAGTATGTGCCATTCGCATCCGGCGCCGATCCCGGCGATCCGGTGGATCGGGCCATCTTGCGAACCAGGAGTGCGGTGTTTCCCGCACACGGTCTGTCCACGATGTTAAATTTTGCCGGCGGACGACCACTCGTAGTAGCGGGCGCCAGTCAACATCGCAGATCGCTTCTGTGCCGCTTGACGTGCTCCTTTTCAGTCCATTCCCGGAATCGACTACGGGTCGTAAGGTGCGTGCGTCTGCTTCAGGCCGAAGAGTAAGAACAATGAGGCTATTCGGGGGACTTGCTCTTTTCCGTACGAGACTTACCCTGGGATACGTACGTGACTGGTGCGCTGAATCCGGTCAGGCGTGCTCGGCTTCGCGCGGAAGAGGGCAATGATGGCAACCGAAACTCCCCTTAGTGACGTTAGATTCCTAACCGTCGCCGAAGTGGCCACGATCATGCGGGTATCTAAGATGACCGTCTATCGTCTGGTCCACTCCGGCGAGCTAGAAGCCATACGGGTCGGTCGTTCTTTCCGGGTCCCTGAGCAGGCGGTAAACCAGTACCTGCGGGCCGCCTTCGTCGGTACCGCCTAACGCAGGCGCTGGCTGCTGACGGCGGGACCGGAACCGCCCGCGGCACCAGCATCTGTGTTAAGTCTGGCCCCCCGTTCCGCGGGTGCCGCTGCCTCAGGGTCGGGGCGCGGCACCCGCGGAACAGGCCGTCAGGGCGCCGGTGGGGGTGCTCCTGACGGCCGAAGGGTGCCGGGCGGTCAGCAAAGGGCCGCGGCAGCGGGTACGCTGGTGGACTGCGTGAGCGGTTGGCGCTCACGCTTCTGTCTAATTTCGGGCGTGTGCCCCAGTCTCCCGGCAACGGTGAGCGATGGCATGCCCGTCTGCCGTTGTGCCGAAGGGATGGTGGCCTGATGGGCTCAGTCATCAAGAAGCGCCGCAAGCGTATGGCGAAGAAGAAGCACCGCAAGCTGCTGAAGAAGACGCGGATCCAGCGCAGGAACAAGAAGTAGCCGGTCGTCGCGGGCGCTACGGGTCACGCGGGCGCGCTAGCAGCGTGCCCGCGGTCTCCGTATCCCCTCAGACGTGAGGTCTCCCGCTCGAGTCGACACGCGGACAGCGCGCGCGGTCGTGACCGGCGGCACGCGAGCACTTCTGCTAACACGTCCGTCACGATGGCCTGGTTGGCTGACAATGGTAGTGACGCGGGAAGCCCTATACCGAGATCGGAGCGGATATGAGCGGCAGACGGCGACGTGACGACGGGTGGGACGACAGTTCCAGGGATGCGCGCGACGACCGGCGCGACCCCTGGGCCGACAGCAGTGTCGATGAGTGGGCCGACCGGGACGCTGGCCGCGGCGACGACGCCGGCTGGGCGCCGGAGCAGGCCGATCGCGGAGCCGACGCCGACCGAGGCAGAGGAAGAGCGGGCGCATACGTGAGCAACGGGGCCCCGGCCAAGGCTTATGCGCCCCCTGCGTTCCCGTCGTTCCAGGTGGCCGACGGAAACGGGAAGAAAGAACGCGGCCAGGCCGCCGGTGCTCCCGCCAACGGTCGCGGCGGCGGTTACGATTCCCCCGGTTACGGCGACGACCGCTACGGCTCCGCCGCCGGAGGCCGCCGTGGGGGCAACGGCGACGGCTACCAGGACCAGGCATACGGGCAGGAGTCCCGCTACGGCCAGGATCCCGGCTTCGGGCGCAACGGCCAGGGAGCGGGCAGGCGCGACGCGCCGGCTTACGGAAATGACCAGGACCCGGGCTACGGCGGAGCGGGCCGCAACATCAATGGCCGTGCTGGTGCCGCTGCCCAGCTGCCAGAATTCACCCCCGTTGATAATGACGATATGGATGACGACGGGCCTTCTGGCACGCCGAGGCCGATTGGCCGGCTTTCGATTTACACGCTGCACGAAGATAAGATCAAGGAATTTGACTGGCTCGCTGAACGCGCGGCCGAAGGCGTCAGGTCATCGGAACCCGACACCCTGGTCTATGTCATTCACGTGGTTCCTAAAGCACCGATGCAGCGAATCATGTACGAAATTTACCGGGACAGGGCCGCCTTCCTGAGCCACGAGCGCCAGCCGCATATCCGGCAGTTCGGGGTGGACCGCGCTTCGTGTGTGCTGGCCACCAACGTCATTGACTTGCGGCTGAAATACGCGAAGGTGGCCTCGCTCGGCTCGGCTCCCGAGCCGCCGGCGCCGCCGACCGCGCCCGCGCCGCAGGCGAACTGGACACCGCGCTCCGCTGAGACCACGGTGGGCGGCGACCGCTACCAGGCGGGCGGTCCCCAGTACCAGCAGGCTGCCCAGTACGAGCCCGCAGCCCAGTACCAGCCGGCAACGCAGTACCAGCCGGCCAGTCAGTACCAGCAGGCTCCCCAGTACGATCCGGCTCCCCAGTACCAGCCGGCGGCTCAGCGCGAGCCGGCCACGCAGTACCAGCCCACGGCTCAGTACCAGGGTGCCCCGTGGGAGGGAGAACAGACGGTAGGCCGGGTGCCGGCCGCGAGCTTCACCCCCGCCAAGGAGCAGTACCCGGCGGAGAACCGCCAGTACGCGGCGACTGGCCGGGAGCACTACCCGACCGTCGCGCAGTATGACAACGGTGGTAATGGAGCGTACGGGGCAAGTAACGGTCAGTATGGCGCGGCTAACGGCTACTCGGCCGACCAGGGCCACGCGAATGGCGGAAGTTACTCAAGCGCCAACGGCTATCAGAGTTCTAATGGCTACTCAGGCAGCAACGGGTACCAGAGTGCCAATGGTTACTCGAACGGGAACGGCTACCAGGGTGCCAATGGTTACTCAGATGCCAATGGTTACCCGAACGGCAACGGCTACCAGGGTAGCGCCGGCTATTCCAACGGCGGCAGCTATACGAACGGCAGCGGTTACTCCAACGGCAGCGGTTACTCCAACGGCGAAGCCGGCGCCTACGGTGCGGCCAGCGGCTATGCCGGCAGCAACGGTGCTTCCGCCTACGGGGCGCAGTACACACCGCGCTACCGCGAACTGACCAGCGGCGCTCAGCCGGAGCTCGGCCCCGCAGGCTCCACGGAAACCGGCGGCCGCTACGGCGACGGCGGCAGGCAGTCCGCCAGGTCCTCAGACTGGGACCCGCGCCAGCAGGACCAGCGTTAGGTACGAGCCCGATGACCGTGCCGCGGATCACCCTGCTTGGCCGCCCGGGCTGTCACCTCTGCGACGACGCACGCGTGGTCATCAGCAGAGTCGCTGGTGACCTCGGGGTGACCTGGGAGGAACGCGACATCACGCAGTCCGAGACGGACCTGCGCGAGTACTGGGACAAGATTCCGGTCACACTGGTCGACGGCGTGCAGCACGATTTCTGGCGGGTTTCCGAGGACCGCCTGCGCCGGGCGCTGCGGTTACCCGGCTGTCCAGCCGGGTTCAGCGGCCGCCGGCCGCCAGGCGCCTGGGGTGCGGACTTTGTGCATTTCTTCACAAACGACGTATGGTAGGTGGGTCGCGCGTTCAGCAACACGTGACTCTGACCAACGCGGGCCGTGCCCTGGCCTGACCCGCCACCGCGCCGAACCGCCCCCGGGAGCGTCGCATGTCCAGTGCCGCCGAGCTATCCGATACGGATGCCGAGTCTGGCAGCAGTGCGGACAGGCCCTATCCCGGCGGCATTCCCGAGGCGACGGTGGCCAGGCTTCCTGTGTACCTCCGCGCCCTGTACGCGCTCGCTGAGCGCGGGGTGACCACCGTCGCGAGCGACGAGCTGGCCAGGGCCGCGGGTGTCAACTCGGCCAAGCTGCGCAAAGACCTCAGCCACCTGGGCTCCTACGGCATCAGGGGCGTCGGCTACGACGTCGAGTACCTGGTGTACCAGGTGTCCCGCGCGCTGGGGCTGACTCAGCGCTGGCCCGTGGTCATCGTCGGCGCCGGCAACCTCGGCCGTGCCCTCGCGAACTACGGTGGCTTCCTCACCAGGGGATTCCACATCGAGGCGGTGCTCGACACGGATGCCGCGCTGGTGGGCCGTAAGCTCGGCGGGGTTATCGTCAGGCACGTCAGCGAGCTAGAGTCGCTGGTGACCGAGCACGGTGTCGCGATCGGTGTGATCGCGGTGCCCGCCGGCCCGGCCCAGGCGATGTGCGACCGGCTGGTCGCGGCTGGTGTGACGAGCATCCTGAACTTCGCGCCGGTGGTTTTGAATGTGCCTGATGGCGTAGATGTGCGTAAGGTCGACCTATCGATTGAGCTGCAGATTCTCGCCTTCCACGCGCAACGGCGCAATGCCGAGCGTTTCGGACAGGCGCCTGATCAGGCAGCCGCGGAGGTGTAGGCGGTGCAAGAGTGAGCGTCCTCGTTGTCGGCTTGAGCCACAAGAGCGCGCCGGTCTCGGTTCTTGAGCGGGCTGCGGTCAGCGGTGACACGCTGGACAAGCTGCTGCACGATGTCGCCCGCCTGCCGGACATCGCCGAGACCTTCGTCATCTCCACCTGCAACCGGGTCGAGGTCTACGCCGAGGTTGACCGTTTCCACGGCGGTGTCGCCGGGGTGTGCGAACTGCTGTCCAGGCACTCGGGTATCCCGGTGCACGAGCTCACGGGCAGCCTGTACGTGCACTACGAGGACCGCGCGGTGCAGCACCTGCTGGCGGTCTCAAGCGGTCTCGAATCGGTCGTGGTGGGCGAGGACCAGATACTCGGCCAGGTGCGGTCGGCCCTGAAGCGAGCGGGTGACCAGGGAACCCTGGGCCGCACACTGCGTGACCTCGGCCGGCTGGCGCTGCGCACCGGCAAGCGGGCCCGGGCCGAGACAGGCATCGACCGGCTCGGCCTCAGCCTGGTCAGCGTGGGAATCGACCTTGCCGTGGCTCGTCTCGGCGGTGCGCGGCCCGCGGACGGCGGCGCTCTGTCCGGCCTGCACGTCCTCGTCGTCGGGGCGGGAGCGATGAGCGGCCTCGCCGTGGCGACCGCCGCGCGGGCCGACGCGGCGACGGTGACGGTGGTCAACAGGACCCGGGCGAAGGCGGAACGACTGGCCGCTGGCGTCGTTCGCGACGTCAACCGCGACGTGGCCAGTGCCGTGGCCGACTTTGCCGACCTTCCCGCCGCCATCGCGGCCGCCGACCTGGTGATCTCCTGCACAGGGGCGGCTGGCCTGGTGATCACCGACGCGGTCATGCGTGAAGTGCTCTCAGGCCGCCGCCGCGCCGGGCACGATCTGGTGCTGCTCGACCTCGCGATGCCGCGGGACGTCGACCCGGCCGTGGGCGGGCTGCCTGGCGTGAGCGTGATCGACATGGAAACGCTGGGCGGCACCGGCACCGGCACCGGCACCGTTGGCGGTGGCGTCGGCGCCGCCGAGGTGGCCGAAGTCCGCGCGATCGTTGAGGAAGAGTTCGCCGCCTACGGGTCGGCCGTCCGCGCCGCCAGCGTGACGCCGACGGTGGTGGCGCTGCGGGCAAAGGCGGCATCTGTGGTCGATGCGGAACTCGGCAGGCTAACGGGCCGCCTGGCAGACGAAGGTATGAGCGGGCACGCGCTGGAAGAAATAGCCCAGACCGTCCGCCGGGTGGTAGACAAGCTGTTGCACGCGCCTACCGTCCGGGTCAAGGAACTCGCATCCTCGCCCGACGGCGAGGAGTACGCGGCCGCGCTGCGGGTCCTGTTCGATCTCGACCCGCGCACGGTCGACGCGGTGACCCACGCAGAAGTGGAGTCAGCGCTGTCAACAGACCCCTTTTATCCTGACGCGACGGGTTCGACTGAACGTGGGCTAGAGGGCAGGATAAAAAAAGTCTGTCCGGAGGGGGGCCAGTGACCGCGGAAGCACCGCTGCGCCTGGGCAGCCGGAAGAGCCCGATGGCGATTTCGCAGTCGGGTGACGTGGCCAGGCTCGTCAGCGAGCGCACGGGCCGCCGGGTGGAGATTGTCGGTGTCACCACACTCGGTGACGTCAGCCGTGAGCAGCTGACCCAGATCGGCGGCACCGGTGTCTTCGTAAGCGCGCTGCGTGAGTCCCTGCTCAGCGGGTACGTGGACTTCGCCGTGCACTCACTCAAGGACCTGCCGACCGGAGCCGCCCCGGGGATCGCCCTCGCCGCGGTGCCGCCGCGTGACGACCCGCGCGACGCGCTCGTCGGCCGCGACGGCGCCAAGCTGGCCGACCTGCCAAGCGGGGCGCGGATCGGGACCGGCTCGCCGCGCCGCGCCGCGCAGATCGCGACGCTGCGGTCCGACATCAGCTGCGTGCCGATCAGGGGAAACGCGAACACCCGGCTGGCGAAGGTGCGCGACGGCGAGCTTGACGCCGTGGTGCTCGCCTACGCGGGACTGGCCAGGATCGGTCACACGGACCTGGTGAGCGAGATCTTCGAGCCCGATGCCATGGTCCCCGCACCAGGCCAGGGCGCGCTCGCGGTCGAGTGCCGCGCCGAGGACGCGGAGCTGGCGGCGCTGCTGGCGACAGTGGACGACCCGGTCACCCGGGCCGCCGTCACGGCGGAGCGCAGCCTGCTCGGCGCACTCGAGGCCGGCTGCAGCGCGCCGGTGGGCGCCTACGCGTGCACGTCGGCGGGCACCGGGCGGCTGCGCCTCGACGCCGTCGTGCTCGGTATACCTGCAGTTGTCATCCGAGGGGACGACCCCCCGTACCCCCCGGCTGCGCGCCCGATGGCAAAGGCCGCCATCGTGCCGGACGCGCGAACTTTCACCCGCGGTGCACTGGACTCGGGGGCAGCCGTCGGGAGAATGGTGATACGGGAGCGTGGTGAGGCGGATCCGGTAGAAGCGGGACGTCTCGGACGCGAGCTAGCGGCGCGGATGCTGGCGCTTGGCGCCGCGGACCTGATGCGCGTGGAGAAGACCAACGGGAATGATGCGCATGACTGATATCGATGGCTGGGTCGCGTTCGTCGGCGCTGGCCCTGGGGACGACGGGCTACTGACCATGCGCGGCGCCCGGCTGCTTGGCGCCGCCGGCCTGGTGGTCGCCGACGCCGCGGTCGCTGAGCAGGTAAGTCACCTGGTCGCGGCCGGCGCCACGGTCGCCGAGCCGGGTGACACGGTGATGACGGCCAGGTCACTGGTGCAGGCGGCCAAGTCGGGCCTGATCGCCGTCCGGCTGTTTCCCGGCGACCCGCTGCTTTCCGGGGCGGCGGCCGAGGTGCAGGCGTGCACCAAGGCGGGGGTCCGGTTCGAGATCGTGCCAGGCGTGCCCCCGGCCACCGGCGTTCCCGCGTACGCGGGGATCGCGCTGCCAACCGACAGCGCGGGCGAGCTCAGGGTGATCCATGCCAATGAGGTGAGCCAGGTCGGCTACGCGCCCGGCACCCTGGTGGTGCTCGGGGCGGAGACGGCGCCGGCTGATCTCGGGAAGATGCTGATCGCGGCCGGCTGGCCCGACGCGACGCCGTTCGCCATTACCTGGGACGGCACGACTACCGACCAGCAGACCGTGGCCACGACCCTCGGCCGCATCGGGCCCGACCTCAAGGCGGCCGGCGTGACCGTCGCCACCACCCGCGGCGGCGCGGTCGCCGTGGTGGGCGAGGCGGCGTCGGCGAAGAGCAGGATGTCCTGGTACGAGAACAAGCCGCTGTTCGGCTGGCGGGTGCTCGTGCCGCGGACCAGGGAGCAGGCGTCTGTCGTCTCCGAACGGCTGCGCGAGTACGGCGCGGTGCCCGAAGAGGTGCCGACGATCGCGGTGGAACCGCCGCGTACGCCGCAGCAGATGGAGCGCGCGGTCAAGGGCCTGGTCACCGGCCGGTACCAGTGGGTCGCGTTCACCTCGACCAACGCGGTCAAGGCGGTGCGGGAGAAGCTGGAGGAGTACGGCCTCGACGCGCGCGCCTTCGCCGGCGTGAAGGTGGCGTCGGTCGGCGAGCAGACCACGGCGGCGCTGCTTGACTTCGGCATCAGGGCGGACCTGGTGCCCGAGGGCCAGCAGTCGGCTGAGGGACTGGCCGACGCGTGGCCGCCGTACGACGACATACTCGACCCGATCAACCGGGTGCTGCTGCCGCGGGCCGACATCGCGACGGAGACGCTGCTGGCCCGGCTGACCGAGCTGGGCTGGGAAGCGGAGGACGTGACCGCCTACAGGACCGTGCGGGCGGCGCCGCCGCCCGCTCCGATCCGGGAGGCGATCAAGGGCGGCGGCTTCGACGCGGTGCTGTTCACTTCGTCGTCCACGGTGCGGAACCTGGTCGGCATCGCGGGCAAGCCGCACGCGGTCACCGTCATCGGGGTGATCGGACCGCAGACCGCGAAGACCGCGACCGAGTTCGGGTTGCGGGTGGACGTGACGGCGACCAAGGCGTCGGTTACCGCCCTGGTCGATGCGCTGGCTGAGTTCGGCGCGGCCCAGCGCGACGCGGCCATCGCGGCAGGCGAGCCGCTGCGCAGGCCGAGCGAGCGCCGCCGCGGCGGACGCCGCCGCATCCGTTAGGGAGCAGGGCAGGAGAGGGCAGGCATGAACGCTGGGTTTCCTGAGGTCAGGGCCCGTCGGCTGCGCGGTACCAAAGCGCTGCGGACGATGGTGGCGGAGACGTCCCTGCGCCCGGGCCAGCTCGTGCTGCCCGTGTTCGTCAAGGAAGGGATCGCCGACCCGCAGCCGATCTCCTCGATGCCCGGGGTGCTGCAGCACACCAGGGAAAGCCTGCGCAAGGCGGCCGCCGAGGCGGTCGAGGCCGGCGTCGGCGGGATCATCGTGTTCGGCATCCCGGCGGACAAGGACGGCGTCGGCAGCGCCGCCGACGACCCCGACGGCATCTCGCAGGTCGCCATCGCCGACATCAGGGCGGAAGTGGGCGACGACCTGGTCGTCATGGCCGACCTGTGCCTGTGCGAGTACACCGACCACGGTCACTGCGGCATCGTCACCCCCGCGGGGACGGTGGACAACGACCCCACCCTCGAGCGCTACGCGGCGGTCGCCGTCGCGCAGGCCACCGCGGGCGCCCACATGGTCGCGCCGAGCGGCATGATGGACGGCCAGGTCGGTGTGATCAGAAAAGCACTCGACGGCGCCGGCTTCCGTGACGTGCCGGTCTGCGCATACGCGGTGAAGTACGCCTCCGCCTTCTACGGGCCGTTCCGCGAGGCGGCCGAGGGCGCGCCGAAGTTCGGCGACCGTGCCACCCACCAGCAGGACCCGGCGAACGCCCTCGAAGCGCTGCGCGAGGTCGAGCTCGACCTGGCCGAGGGCGCGGACATGGTCATGGTGAAGCCCGCGCTCAGCTACCTCGACATCATCCGCCGGGTCGCCGACTCGGTCCATGTCCCTGTCGCCGCGTACCAGGTCAGCGGGGAGTACGCGATGCTTGAGGCGGCCGCCGCCAACGGCTGGCTTGACCGCGACAAGGCGATCACGGAGACGCTGACCTCGATCCGCCGGGCGGGCGCGAGCGTGATCCTGACCTACTGGGCGACCGAGGTTGCCCGCCGCCTGGCCTGAGTTCTGCCTGGAGACACAGCTGTGACCGTGTTGATGGTCACTGTTATCCGAACCGAATGACGTGCCCGGCAGAGGTACGATTTCCGCAATCCCATTACCAGGTCGGCGAACGCCTTGGCTTTCGCCTTCCCCGGCGGGGTTGGGGCGAAGCATGAGGGATGGGGCGGGCCTGATGGTAGCGATGATGCGGCGACGCGGCCGCCGCTGGGCGGCGCAGCGGCCCCCGGCGCTTGGCCAGGCGGCCTTTGAGTACGCCGCCCTTGGCTGGCCGGTGTGCCCGGGTGCCAATCCGAGCGGCGGACTGGACAGCATGGGGAGGCCCGAGCCCGGCCGCGCGTGCTCGTGCGACCGGGTGGGGTGCCCGGACCCGGGCGCTCATCCGGTCTCACCGACCTGGCAGATGCAAGCGACCGTCGACCCCGCGGTCATCGGACAGTGGTGGGAAGCCCGTCCGGAGGCGAATGTGATCCTCGCCACCGGGCGGGTTTTTGACATCCTGGACGTGCCCGCGGTGGCTGGCGCCACCGCGCTGGCCGCGATGGCGGCGGCCGGCGTCGAGACGGGCCCGGTCGCCGTGGCGGGCGCGGAGCGCATGCATTTCTACGTACTGACCAGGGGTGCGCCCGACGACGAGGACGAGTGGTGGTCCTGCGGGCTTGACGCGTCACCCGACCCCGACCTGGCCGGGGCGACCGAAGCGGTGCGCTGGCACTGCCGGGACAGCTACGTGCTCGCGCCGCCGTCCAGGTACGGCGCCGGCCAGGACGTACGCTGGATCCGCGAACCGGCCGGGCGCCCGCTGCCCGACGGGCTGCGCCTGCTCGAGTACCTGGTAGACGCCTGTGAGGAAGAAGGCTAGCTGTGACTGACGACCCGCTGACCGGCCCGCTGACCGTCACGCGCAGCGCGGAGCTGTTCGCCCGCGCCGTCGCGGTGACCCCGGGCGGCGTGAACTCGCCGGTCCGGGCGTTCGGCCCGGTTGGCGGCGAGCCCAGGTTCATCGGCCGGGGGGCCGGACCCTACCTGTTCGACGTGGACGGGAACCGTTACGTGGACCTGGTGTGCTCCTGGGGGCCGATGATCCTCGGCCACGCGCACCCGGCAGTGGTTACCGCGGTGGCGGAGGCGCTCAGCCGCGGCACGTCGTTCGGCGCGGCGACCCCCGGCGAGGTGGACCTGGCCGCGGAGATCATCGCCCGCGCCCCGGTCGAGCAGGTCCGGCTTGTCAACTCGGGGACCGAGGCGACGATGTCCGCGCTGCGGCTGGCCCGGGGCTACACCGGCCGGGCGGTCGTGGTGAAGTTCGCCGGCTGCTACCACGGGCACGTCGACGCCCTGCTGGTCGCGGCGGGATCCGGCGTGGCCACCCTCGGGCTGCCTGACACGCCCGGCGTGACCGGCGCGTCCGCCGCCGACACGGTGGTGCTGCCGTACAACGACGCGGCAGCGGTGACGGCGCTGTTCGCCGCCAGGGGCGACGAGATCGCCTGCGTGATCACCGAGTCCTGCCCGGCCAACATGGGCGTGGTACCGCCCGCCCCCGGCTTCAACCAGCTGCTCAGGTCGCTCTGCGACGACTCGGGGGCGCTGCTGATCATGGACGAGGTACTGACCGGCTTCCGGGTGACCAGCGAAGGCTGGTACGGACTCGACCACGTGCGCGGCGACCTGGTGACGTTCGGCAAAGTGATGGGCGGCGGGCTGCCGTGCGCCGCGTTCGGCGGGCGGGCGGACGTGATGTCGAGGCTCGCACCCGTCGGCCCGGTCTACCAGGCGGGCACGCTGTCGGGCAACCCGCTGGCAACGGCGGCCGGCCTGGCCACGCTGCGGGCCTGCACGCCAGACGTCTACCAGACGGTCGACTCGGTGGCGCACGCACTGCGCACGCACGTGTCGGCGGTGCTCGAGAAGGAAGGCGTTCCGCACTACCTGTCCACCGCGGGCAGCCTGTTCACTGTCTTCCTCGGGCGCACCGAGCCGGTGCGGAACTTCGCTGACGCCAGGAACCAGTCCACCGCCGCGTACTCCGCGTTCTTCCACGCCATGCTCGACGGCGGCGTCTACCTGCCGCCATCCGCCTTCGAGGCCTGGTTCGTGTCCGCCGCGCACGATGAGAAGGCGCTGTCGCTTGTCGCCGACGCGGTCCCCGCGGCCGCCCGGGCCGCCGCCCGCGCCCTGGCATCGTCAAGCCGGTAGGCTGGCCTCGCCATGGCTGAGATCACTGTCGTTCACCTGCTGCGGCACGGTGAAGTGCATAACCCGGAACACGTACTCTACGGGCGGCTGCCCGGCTATCACCTGTCCGATAGCGGCCGGCTGATGGCCGTCGCCGCCGCCGACTACTTCGACGGGCGCCCGGTCGCGGCCGTCTTCGCGTCCCCGCTTGAGCGTGCCCAGGAGACCGCGCAGCCGGTCGCCGCCCTGCTCGGCGTTCCGATCGTCACCGACGACAGGCTCATCGAGTCAGGCAACGTGCTCGAGGGCAAGTCGGTCAGCCTGGCCAGCCTGGCGGTGAACCCGCTGAACTGGAAGTACCTGTGGAACCCGTTCACCCCGTCCTGGGGCGAGCCCTACACGCAGGTCGTCGCCCGGGTCAGGCAGGTCATCGACCGGGCCCGCGACGCCGCTCGCGGCCAGGAGGCGGTCTGCGTCAGCCACCAGCTGCCGATCTGGGTTAGCCGCCTGGCCGCCGAGCACCGGCGCCTGTGGCACAACCCGAACACCCGCCAGTGCGCGCTCGGCTCGGTCACCAGCTTCAACTTCGACGGTGACGAGCTCACCGGCGTTTCCTACGCCGTTCCGCCCCGCCGGACGGTCACCGACCCGGATAGGGCACAATAGACCGAGTACTACCCCCTGTAGGAGACCTGAAGGGCCCGCTTGTGTTCAGAACCAGGCGCCGGACGGTCGTCACCGCGACGGCCGTAGTGGTCGCGCTGCTCGGGGGCGCGCTCGCGGTGACCCTGCTGTCCGGGGGAAGCGGTAGTGCCAGCGCCACCATCACCAAGGGCAACGCCGTCGAGTACACGGCCGGTCACCGGCCGCTCGCGCCTGAGTTCTCCGCGACCTCGCTCACCGGCACAACGATCAAGATGTCGAGCTACCGGGGTAAGACCGTGGTGCTCAACTTCTGGGGATCGTGGTGCGCGCCATGCCGGGGCGAGGCGCCCACGCTGGCGGTGCTCTCCCAGCAGTACGGCTCGCAGGGGGTGGCCTTCCTCGGCGACGACGTGGGCGACACCCAGGCCAACGCGCTGGCCTTCACCCGCAAGGTCGACGTCACTTACCCGAGTATCAACGACCCCGGCTACGCCGTCGTGCAGAAGTTTTCCCAGGTGGCTCCCGTGAGCGATACCCCGACAACCGTGGTGATCGACAAGACCGGGCACATCGCAGGCATGGTGGTCGGCGCGATCACCTACGGCCAGATGGTCACCTTGCTGCACGACGCGGAGGTGACCCAGTGACCGACGTCCAGACTCCCCGCCCGCGGCAGGAGACGGTCCACACCGACACCGGCGGTGAACGGCCCGCGCCGAGCACCGGCTGGCTGCGCTGGGGCTGGCGGCAGCTCACCTCCATGCGGACGGCGCTGATCCTGCTGTTCCTGCTCGCGCTCGGCTCGATCCCGGGCTCGCTGCTGCCGCAGCAGGGCACCGATCCGGCCTCGGTCACGCAGTACTACACCTCGCATCCCGATCTCGCGCCCTGGCTGAACCGCCTGGGGCTGTTCAACGTGTTCGCCGCGCCCTGGTTCGCGGCCATCTACCTGCTGCTGTTCGCGTCGCTGGTCGGCTGCGTGGTGCCGCGGACGTTCCGGCTGGCCGGCTCGGCCAGGACGCCGCCGCCGCGCGCACCGCGGAACCTGGCCCGCCTGCCGCAGTCGTCGTCCTATACCTCCGCGCTGCCGCCCGCGGCGGCGGTGGACGGGGCGGCGGCCGTACTCGGCGGGCAGCGGTTCCGCCTGCGCCGCCCGGCCGCGGGCGACTCAGACGCCACGGACACCGGCTACTGGGTGTCAGCCGAGAAGGGGTACCTGCGCGAGGCAGGCAACCTGCTGTTCCACCTGTCGCTGCTCGGCGTACTGCTGTCCATCGCCGCTGGCGGGCTGTTCGGCTACAAGGCCGACAAGCTGGTCGTCGAGGGCCAGCCGGCGTTCTCCGACACGGTCTCCGCCCTCGATGAGTGGCATCCAGGACGGCTCGTCTCCGGCTCTGACCTCGCGTCGTTCACGCTCGCGCTGAATAAGTTCACCGCGAACTACGTCGAGTCCGGTGAGTCGCTCGGGCAGCCCTCGAACTTCAACGCCAACGTCACGTACACGTCGTCGCCCGGCGCCAAGCCGGAGACCTACAACATCCGGATCAACGACCCGCTCTCCGTCGACTCGGTGAAGGTCTACCTGATCGGGCACGGGTACGCGCCCGAGTTCAAGGTGACCGCACCCAGCGGGCAAGTGGTCTACGACGAGGCGACCCCGTTCATCCCGGCCAACACCAGCACGCTGCTGTCCGACGGCGTGGTCAAGGCCCCGGACGCCTCACTAGGCTTCGAGGGTGTGTTCGTGCCGACCGCGGTCTCGTCAGGCGGGACGCTTCAGTCGATCTTCCCGGCCGCCAACAACCCCGCGGTGTCGCTCATCGGCTACTCGGGAAACCTGGGCATGAACGACGGCCAGCCGCAGTCGGTCTACCAGCTCGACACGACAGGGATGACCCAGGTCTCCGGCTCGCCGCACCTGATGCTGCCTGGCCAGACGTGGACCCTGGCCGGCGGCAAGGGGTCGATTGAGTTCGTCGGCGTGAAGCAGTGGGTGTCGCTGGCGGTCACCTACGACCCGGGGCAGGTGCCCGCGCTCGTGTGCGGCATCCTGGCGCTCGCGGGCCTGCTGATCTCGTTCTTCGTCCGCCGACGCCGGGTATTCGTCAGGGCCGTCCCCGCGGCCTCCGGCTCGGGATCGGTCGTCACCGTCGGCGGGCTTACCAGGTCCGACGCAAGCGGCGGGTTCGAGGAAGAGTTCGCGGAACTGGCAGCGGAAATCGCCGCGGCCGAGCCCGCCTACGTCAGTACCGAGCAGGTCACTGTCAGTCCCGGGCCAGCGGCTGGCGCAGCTCCGGCCGACGGCACTGATCAGGGCGGCAGCACGCAACAAGGCGCAAGTCCTGATCCGGGGGACAGCCCTGGGGCGGCAGGCAACACCGACTCCGGCCGCAGTCCTGAGCCGGGCAATCAATCCGAACCGGGCGATCCGTCCGAACCGGGAGCGTGAGGCTTCGTGTCCGTCAACCTTGGGTTCGCTCAGGCTAGTAATGACTTCCTGATCGCGGCGCTGCTGATCTACTCGCTCGCGGTGATCGCCTTCGCGGGTGACTACGCGTTCGGCCGGCCGCGCCGGGCCGCCGCGGCCAGGGCCGCCGTGCCGGCCGCGGCCCAGCTGGCCACCGTTGGCGCGGGCGGCGGCGGTGTCGCGGTCGCCGACAGGGCGAACGGCTCCGGGCCGGCGGCGCCGCCGGGTGCGGGCGGGCTGGTGCCCGGCCGCCGGCTTGGCGCCTTCCGGTCAATCTGGGCCGCGGGGCCGTGGATACGGGCCGCGATGGCGTTCAGCGCCGTCGGCGTCTCCGCGCACACGGTGGCGGTGGTCTGCCGCGGCATCGCGGTGCACCGGGCGCCGTGGGGCGACATGTACGAGTTCATCACGGCGCTGACGTGCGTGGCCGCGATCTTCTTCGGCTACATCGTGGTGCGCTACCGTGCCTACGCGCTTGGCGTGTTCGTGATGGGCGCGGTCGTTCTCGCGCTCGGCCTGGCCGAGACGCTCATCTACACGCCCGCGGGCCCGCTCGTGCCCGCACTGCAGTCCTACTGGCTGTCCATTCACGTCACCGCGATGACGCTGGCGACCGGCATCTTCTTCGTCGCGGCCGTGCTCGGCGTCATGTACCTGGTGGCCGAGCGGTACCGGGCGCGGATCGCCGCGGGCAAGGCCAAGCCGGGCAACGGGCTTATCGACCGCATCCCGTCGGCCGCGACGCTCGACAAGCTCACCTACCGCACGGTCGTCTTCGGTTTCCCCGTCTGGACCTTCGGCGTCATCGCCGGCGCCATCTGGGCAGACCAGGCCTGGGGCCGCTACTGGGGCTGGGACCCGGTTGAGACCTGGGCCTTCATCACCTGGGTGATCTACGCGGCCTACCTGCATGCGCGAGCCACAGCGGGCTGGCGCGGCGCCCGGGCGCACTACATCCAGCTGCTCGGCTTCGCCAGCCTGGTGACCAACATGCTCGTCGTCCAGGTCTTCATCACCGGCATGCACTCCTACGCCGGCGTCAACTGACCGAGACCACCGACAGCCCGGGCTCACGTGAGCCCGGGCTGTTTGCGTACTGGCCCTGCTGACCGGCCCCGCCTGTGGATCCGGCGGAGTCACGCCCGCGGACGAGGTCCGCTGCTCCTGTCTCCCGCCTACTCGCCCGGCTCGGGGTTTCCGCTGATGAGGCGGTCGAGCATGAGCAGGAACTCAGCGTCGTCGTCAGGGCCGACCGGAACGGTCCGCCCGGCCTGCGCCCTCGCCCGGCTCGCCGGGTGGCGTTCCAGGGCGGCCGCCGCCGCCACTGCCCGGTGGGCGCCGTAAACGCGCGGCCGCGGCCGGCCGCGCCGGACCGGGCGGGCGATCAGCCAGGCGGCCGCGGCGGCGGCAAGCATCACCGCGACAAACAGGACACCTGACAGAAACATGGCGGCAGCCTAACCGTCACGCTGCCGTCGAGTATCCGGAATGCACATCTTTTGCCACCTGCACATCTTTCCCACCTGCATGTCTAGTAGTGGTCTGTCACCCGGGGTGACGAACGGGCCGATTCGGCATACTCTGGCCTTGGGCGCGGATAACAGGGAGTCCCAGGATGCGGCTACGCCTATACGAGCGGCTTCGTCGGCTCGTCGGCTGGCGTTTGGGTTCGCAGGGTGAGGACGGCGGCAGGGTACGGGATGCCCGTGCTTCCGCTCCGGAGGCCAGTGGCAGGCACCGCAGGGGTGCCGCCGGCCAGCCCGCGGGCCGGGTTGCCGCGGGG
>DASYAD010000033.1:0-37114 GCA_036501515.1 Trebonia sp.
CGGCGGACGCGAAGGCACGCGTCGCCGCCGCGAGGAGGGTCTCACGGTTGCGGGCCGCGTCGGCGCGAACCGTGCGGGCATCCACCTCAGTCAAAACGGATCACGCTCCACTTATGCTCTCGTGCGTCCGTAAGCGGAACACGATCCGCTTAGCCTACCCGTTTCTGCGGACCCGGCACAGTCACGGGCCCGGCACAGACGAAGGAGACTCCGATGACGAATCGCGACGCGGTCGCCACCATGCGTACCGTCCGCTTCCGTGAGTACGGCGAGCCCGGCGACGTCCTGCACCTGGAAACCGCGCCGGCAGGCGGCGCCCTGCCCGCCCTGGTCGAGATCGCCGGCGGCGGCCCCAAGCGCGTCCTGACGATCGCCGACTTCGAAGCCGCGCAAGAGCTCGGCGTCCGCGACACCTTCCACGAGGACCGGGCGACGCTGCTATCCGGCCGCTACCAGCAGTTCCCCGAGTTCGCGAAGCTGGCCGCCGACGGGCGGTTCTCGGTCCCGGTCGCCGTGACCTTCCCGCTCGAGGAGTGGCGAACGGCGATGGACATCAGCCTCGGCGGCCAGGCCCACGGCAAGCTCCTGCTGCTGCCGGGAAAGTAGCCGCCGGCCGGCTCAGGCCACCAGGTAGGCGCCGTTAAGGCGGACGGTGCCCGTGCCCGGCTCGACGTGCCCGGCCACCGAGGCGCGCAGCCCGTGCCCCGTGAGCACGCGCACCGCGGCGTCGGCGTCAGCCGCGGCGACCACCGCGATCATGCCGGCGCCCATGTTGAACGCGCGCTCCATCTCCTGCAGTGCGACGCCGCCGACCGTGCGGACGATCTCGAAGACCGGCGGGACCGTCCACGCGGAGCGGTCAAGCACGGCATCGAGGTCCGCGGGCAGCACCCGCGGCACGTTGCCAGGAATCCCGCCGCCGGTCACATGCACGAACGCGTGCACACCGACCCGGGCGACGAGGTCGAGGCAGGCCTTGGCGTACACGATCGTCGGCTCGAGCAGCTCCTCGCCCAGCGACCGGCCGAACTCGTCGACGTGTCTGCTGAGCTGCCATCCCGCCAGCTCAAGTAGTACCTTGCGGACGAGCGAGTAACCGTTGGAGTGAATACCTGACGAACCGATGACCACGATCGCGTCGCCCGCCGTCACCTTGTCCCTGCCAAGCACCTGGTCGGCCTCGACGGCGCCGGTGGCGGCGGCCGCGAGGTCGTAGTCGTCAGGCGGCATGACCCCCGGGTGCTCGGCGATTTCCCCGCCCACGAGCGCGCAGCCCGCGGCCACACAGCCCTTCGCCACCCCCGCCACGATGCTCGCGATCCGGGTGGGCACCACTTTCCCGCAGGCGATGTAGTCGGTGAGGAAGAGCGGCTCCGCGCCGCAGACGACCAGGTCGTCGGCGACCATGGCCACCAGGTCGACGCCGACGGTGTCGTGCTTGTCGAACCGCTGGGCGATGACCAGCTTGGTGCCGACGCCATCGGTCGACGTCGCCAGCAGCGGCCGCCGCCAGCGGGTGAGCGCCGAGACGTCGAACAAGCCGGAGAAGCCGCCGATCGAGCCGACCACCTCGGGACGCCGCGTCGAGTCGACCGCCGCGCGCATGAGCTCGACGGCGTGGTCGGCGCCGTCAATGTCGACGCCAGCGCTGGCGTACGAGATCCCGCCGGTCGCGTCTGTCACCGGAGCCTCCTGTTGCCGTCACCCAGCGTCCGCACCGGCGGTCGCGGCCCGTAGTTTAGCACTGGTCAGGGCGCGGTTTTCGGCGCCCACCGGCAGTGAAACACCACCAAAACGGGCGCAGCGCCGGTGTTTCCGTTCTGCTAAATTCAAGAACGCCGTACGCCGCTGCGAACGAGGGAGGTGAGTCCGATTAACGCTGTGACCGGTCGGGACTCCCTCCATCGCGTGGCTGAGGGAGTGCCCGCACAAAGGCATCCCGAAAGGCAACGACCGCTATGCGCTTCACCAGCAAGACGTCGTCCGGCGGCGTCCGCCAGCAGCTCTTTACCCTCGGTGAGATCCCCGGTGTGCTGTGGACACCGGAAGGCGCCACCGGAACCCGCCCGCTGATCCTGATGGGACACGGCGGCGGCCAGCACAAGCAGGCACCCGGCATCGCCGGCCGTGCGCGGCGCTTCGTCGCCGAGTGCGGCTTCGCGGTGGCGGCCGTCGACGTGCCTGCCCACGGCGGCCGGCCGAAAGTCGAGGAATACGAGCGGATCTCGGCCGGCATGCGGGCACGGGTGCGGGCCGGGGAAGAACTGGCCACGCTGATCGCCGCGTTCCAGGCACTGGTGGCCCGCCAGACGGTACCGGAATGGCGGGCGGTGCTAGACGCGCTCCAGCGGGCCGATTGCATCGGCGCCGGCCCGGTGGGCTACTGGGGCATCTCGCTCGGCTGCGGACTCGGCGTTCCGTTCGTCGCCGCGGAACCGCGGGTGCGCGCGGCGGTGCTGGGCCTTGGCGGAGTCTCGGCGTCGGCCGCGGCGGCCGCCGCGGTCACCGTCCCGGTGCAGTTCCTGGTGCAGTGGGACGACGAGCGGGTGCCGCGGGCGCAGAGCCTGGGCCTGTTCGACGCTTTCGCGTCGGCCAAGAAAACACTGCACGCTAACCCCGGAAAACACGGCGAGCTGCCGGCGTTCGAAACCGACAGCGCGGTGCGGTTCTTCGCCAGGCAATTGCGCTGATACCTGGCTGAAACGCAAGCGGCGGGGCCTGCCGAATTCGATCTTGACACGGTTTGCGCTTGATGCGTCAATTTGTCTAACTGGACGGGCGCTGCCCCTCCAGAAACAGGGGGAGGCCCCGTGTCGGCAGACGAGACGACCGCGTCCGCACAGGTAAGCACCGACCAGCAGCGGCTGCACGAGCTGGGCTATGCCCAGGAACTTCGCCGGAACATGTCCGGCTTTTCGAACTTCGCGGTTTCCTTCACGATCATCTCGATCCTGTCCGGCTGCCTGACCCTGTACGGGTACGGCATGAACACCGGCGGTCCGGTACTCATCACCTGGGGCTGGCCGTTCGTCGGGATCATGACGCTGTTCGTCGGCCTGGCCATGGCCGAGGTCTGCTCGTCGTTCCCGACGGCGGGAGGCCTCTACTACTGGTCGGCCAAGCTGGCGCCGCGCAACCCGGCCGCCTGGTCCTGGTTCACCGGCTGGTTCAACTTCCTCGGCCAGGTCGCGGTGACCGCGGGCATCGACTTCGGCGCCGCGTTGTTCCTCAACGCCTTCCTCGATATCCAGTGGGGCTTCGACACCCGGCCGTGGCACACGATCGTGCTGCTCGCCGCGATCCTGGTGCTGCACGGCTCGCTGAACTCCTTCGGGGTCCGGCTGGTCGCGCTGCTCAACAACGTAAGCGTCTGGTGGCACATCGTCGGCGTGCTGGTGATCGTCCTGGTGCTGGCGATCGCGCCCGCGCACCACCAGTCCGCGTCGTTCGTGTTCACCCACTTCGTCAACAACACCGGCTGGGGATCGTGGTTCTACGTAGCGCTGCTCGGCTTGCTGCTCGCGCAGTACACGTTCACCGGGTACGACGCGTCGGCCCACATGACCGAGGAGACTAAGTCGGCGGCGGTCGCCGGGCCGCGCGGGATCGTGATGTCGATCGTCGTCTCGCTGGTGGCCGGCTGGATCCTGCTCATCGGGGTCACCTTCGCCATCCAGCACTACACCGGCGAGGTCAGCGCGACCGTGCCGCCCGCGCAGATCTTCATCGACGCGCTCGGCGCCACCGGCGGCAAGCTGCTGCTGCTGATCGTCATCGTCGCGCAGCTGTTCTGCGGGATGTCGTCGGTCACGGCCAACTCGCGGATGATCTACGCGTTCTCCCGCGACGGCGCGCTGCCAGGCAGCGCGTTCTGGCACAAAGTGAACCCGCACACCCGCACCCCCACCAACGGGGTCTGGCTGGCCGCGGTGGGCGCGTTTGTCCTCGCCCTGCCCTACCTGTGGAACAGCGTCGCGTATTACGCGGTCACCTCCATCGCGGTGATCGGGCTCTACGTCGCCTACGTGCTGCCCACGTTCCTGCGACTGCGGCTCGGCGCGGCCTTCCAGCGCGGACCGTGGCACCTCGGGCGCTGGTCGCGGCCGATCGGCATCATCGCGGTGACCTGGGTGGTCATCATCACGATCCTGTTCATGCTGCCGACCGTGTCCCCGGTCACCTGGAAGACCTTCAACTACACGGTGATCGCCGTGGTCGTGGTGCTCGGCTTCGCGGCGATCTACTGGGCGGTCTCCGCCCGCAAGTGGTTCACCGGCCCCAAGGTCCAGGGCTCCTCCGAGGAACTGGCCGCCATCGAGAACGAACTGGACTCGCTGGCCTGATGCTGTCGCTAGCGGGGCTACGGGAATCGGTTCGCCTCGGCGAGATCGACACGGTGATCGTCGCGCTGACCGACATGCAGGGGCGGCTGCAGGGCAAGCGCCTGCATGCCCGGTTCTTCCTCGAGGAAGTGGTGCCGAACAACACCGAGGCGTGCGCCTACCTGCTCGCCGTCGACACTGACATGAACACCGTCGACGGGTACGAGCTGGCTTCGTGGGAGACCGGGTACGGCGACTTCGTGCTGGTCCCCGACATGGACACGATGAGGCGGATCCCGTGGCAGCCGGGCACGGCGCTGGTGCTGGCCGACGTCGAGGCACTGGACGGCAGCCCCGTCCGGGTCTCCCCCCGCCAGGTGCTGCGGGCCCAGCTCGACCGGGCGGCGGAGCGCGGCTGGACCGCGATGGCCGGCACGGAGCTCGAGTTCGTCGTCTACGAAGGCGGCTACGAGCAGGCCTGGGACAGCGGCTACCAGGCGCTCGTGCCGGCTAACCGCTACAACGCCGACTACTCGGTCCTCGGCACCGGGCGGATCGAGCCGCTGCTGCGGGACATCAGGAACTCGATGGCGGGCGCGGGCCTGTACGTCGAGTCCGCCAAGGGCGAGTGCAACCCGGGGCAGCACGAGATCGCGTTCCGCTACACCGACGCGCTGACGACCGCCGACCAGCACTCGATCTACAAGACCGGCGCCAAGGAGATCGCCGCCAGACACGGGAACGCGCTCACGTTCATGGCCAAGCCGAACGAGCGTGAGGGCAACTCCTGCCACGTCCACCTGTCGTTCCGGGCCGCCGACGGCTCGGCGGTGATGTCCGGCGACGGGCCGTACGGCCTGTCGCCGGCTGGGGAGGCGATGATCGCGGGGCTGCTGGCCGGGCTGCGCGGGCTGACGCTGCTGCTGGCGCCGACGATCAACTCCTACAAGCGGTACGCCGAGGGCAGCTTCGCGCCCACCACCGTCGCCTGGGGTCCCGACAACAGGACCTGCGCGCTGCGCCTGGTCGGGCACGGGCCGTCGCTGCGGGTCGAGTGCCGGGTGCCGGGCGGCGACGTCAATCCCTACCTGGCGCTGGCCGGCCTGGTCGCCGCCGCGCTGTCCGGGGTCGAGCAGGAGCTGCCGCTGCAAGCGCCGCTGGCCGGCAACGCCTACACCGCCGGCGGGCTGCCGAAGGTCCCGCCGACGCTGCACGAGGCGCTGGCCCTGTGGGAGTCGTCGGAGCTGGCCGCCGCCGCGTTCGGACCGGACGTGGTCGGGCACTACGCGACGATGGCGCGGGTCGAACTCGACGCCTACCAGCGCGCGGTGACCGACTGGGAGCTGCGGCGGTACTTCGAGCGAATCTGACGATGACCGTCATCGGGCTGACCACCTACGCGGAGCCCGCGAGCATGCTGGTGTGGCAGCGCGAGTTCGCGATGCTGCACGCGAGCTACATCGCGGCGACCGAACGGACGGGCGCCATCGCCGTCCTGCTGCCCCCGCAGTCCGCCGGGTCTGCGCAGGCGGCGGCGGCCGAGGTCCTGGACCGGATCGACGGACTCGTGCTGACCGGCGGCGCCGACGTCGACCCGCGGCGCTACGGGCAGGCGCCGGGGGAGCGGACGTCAGCGCCGCGGGTGCTGCGCGACGACTGGGAGATCGCGCTGACCACAGCGGCCCTTGGCCGGGGCCTGCCGCTGCTCGCCGTCTGCCGCGGTCTGCAGGTACTCAACGTGGCGCTTGGCGGCTCGCTGCACCAGCACCTGCCCGAGGTGACCGGGCACGAGGGCCACCAGCCGGGACCCGGGGTGTTCGGCGCGGTCGACGTGACCACCGCGCCGGGGACGCGCACCGCCGGGCTGATCGGTCCCGGCGTCCGCGTCTCCTGCCACCATCACCAGGCGATCGCGCGGCTAGCGGCCGGCCTGACGGTGAGCGCGGTCGCCGGTGACGGGACGATAGAGGCGGCCGAGGTAGCGGGCCAGGCGTTCGCCGTCGGCGTGCAGTGGCACCCGGAAGAAGACTCCGCGGACGCCCGGCTCTTCGCCGCCCTCACCGCGGCCGGGCGGCAGTACAGGGAAAGGGTCAGGGAAAACACCGCATGAGCAGCATGAGCGTCACGCCGTTCGACGTGATCAGTCCCGTCGACGAGACCGTGGTGGAAACGGTGCCGTTCGCGGGCCGGGCCGAGCTCGACGCACGGGTCGAGCGCGCCCACCGCGCGTTCGCGGGCTGGCGGGCGGTCGCCCCGGGCGACCGCGCCCGGCTGCTGCGGCGCTTCGCCGACGCGGTCGACGGCGACATCGAGACGCTGGCCGCCCTCGAGGTGCGCAACGCCGGCCACACGATCGGCAACGCCCGCTGGGAGGCGGGCAACGTGCGCGACGTGCTCACCTACTACTCCGCGGCCCCGGAGCGCCTGTCCGGCCAGCAGATCCCGGTGCCCGGCGGCCTCGACGTGACCTTTCACGAGCCCCTCGGGGTGGTCGGCGTCATCGTGCCGTGGAACTTCCCGATGCCGGTGGCCGCCTGGGGCTTCGCCCCGGCCCTGGCCGCCGGCTGCACCGTCATCGTCAAGCCGGCCGAGTACACGCCGCTGACCGCGCTGCGCCTGGAACAGCTGGCGCTCGCGGCCGGGCTGCCTGAGGACGTCTTCCAGGTCGTACCCGGCTTCGGCGCGGAGACTGGCGAGTACCTCGTTGAGCATCCCCTCGTTCGGAAGATTGTCTTTACGGGATCGACGGCCGTGGGCAAGCGGATCATGCAGCTGTGCGCGGAGCAGGTCAAGCCCCTGACGCTCGAACTGGGCGGCAAGAACGCCAACATCGTGTTCGCCGACGCCGACCTGGAGCGGGCCGCGGCCAGCGCGCCAGGCGCGGCGTTCGACAACTCGGGCCAGGACTGCTGCTCGCGGTCCCGGGTGCTGGTCCAGGCCAGCGTGTACGACCGGTTCATGGAACTGCTCGAGCCCGCGGTCAAGGGCTACGCGGTCGGTGACCCGGCCGACCCGGCGACCGCGATGGGGCCGCTGATCTCGGCCAGGCACCGGGATAAGGTCAGCTCCTACGTCGACGAGCAGGCCGCGGTGGCGTTCCGCGGCACCGCGCCGGCGGGACCCGGGTTCTGGTTCCCGCCCACGGTGATCTCCCCGGTCACGGCGGACAGCAGGCAGTGGCGCGAGGAGATCTTCGGCCCGGTGATCGCCGTCATGCCGTTCGAGGACGAGGCGGACGCCGTCCGCCTGGCCAACGACACCGACTACGGGCTTTCCGGGTCGCTGTGGACCCGTGACCTGGGGCGGGCCCTGCGGGTCGCCCGCGCCTGGGACAGCGGGAACCTGTCGGTGAACTCGAATTCATCGGTGCGGTACTGGACGCCGTTTGGCGGCTTCAAGCAGTCGGGGCTCGGCCGTGAGCTCGGCCCTGACGCCGTCCAGGCCTTCACCGAGACTAAGAACGTCTTCATCTCGACCGAGGAGTGAGTTACGTGGAAAGACTGAGCGGGCGGGTGGCCGTGATCACCGGCGGGGCCAGCGGCATCGGCCTGGCCAGCGCACGCCGCCTGGCCAGCGAGGGCGCCCGGGTGGTGGTCGCCGACGTCGACGCCGAGGCCGGCCAGAAAGCCGCCAGTGAGGTCGACGGCCTGTTCGTGGCGACCGACGTGACCGACCCCGCGGCCGTCGAGCGGCTCTTCGCCACCGCGATGAGCGAGTACGGCTCGGTCGACATCGCGTTCAACAATGCCGGGATCTCCCCGCCTGATGACGACTCCATCCTGGACACCGGCCTCGACGCCTGGCTCAAGGTCCAGAACGTCAACCTGACCTCGGTCTACCTGTGCTGCAAGGCGGTCATCCCCTACATGCGGCGTCAGGGGAAGGGCTCGATCATCAACACCGCGTCGTTCGTCGCGCTGATGGGCGCGGCCACCTCGCAGATCTCCTACTCGGCGTCCAAGGGCGGCGTGCTGTCGATGTCGCGGGAGCTCGGCGTGCAGTTCGCGCGCGAGGGCATCAGGGTCAACGCCCTGTGCCCCGGCCCCGTGAACACGCCGCTGCTGCAGGAGCTGTTCGCCAAGGACGCCGAGCGCGCACAGCGCCGCCTGGTCCACGTGCCGATGGGCCGGTTCGCCGAGCCGTCCGAGATCGCCGCCGCCGTCGCGTTCCTCGCCAGCGACGACTCCTCGTTCATGACCGCCTCGACGTTCCTGGTCGACGGCGGCATCTCCGGGGCCTACGTGACGCCAATCTAACCCAGGCGCCGCCCGCGGTCCCGCGCCCGGCTACCGTCAGCCCTGGCGCCGCCCGCGGAATCCGGGGAAACGACCGGATTTTCCCGAACGGGGGCGGCCTGGCTCTGTACCGCCAGCGCTCTGTCCCGGCGGGGGGTTCAGCAGCAGCCATTTCCCGTCGGACACCACGTCGACCGCGTCCCCGCGGACGCGGACGGCGGACCGGTCGTCGACGGCGTACACCGGGAAGTCGAGCTTCGCCGCCGCCTTCTCGAACCAGGACCGGGTCCGGTTCGGGAAGTCCGATGAGTTCAGGTGCGGCTTGAGGTACCAGTCGAAGAAGCCGAACGGCGAACGGACCGGCGTCTCGCCGAGGATCCGCAGGTCGTCCTGCTCGCCGAAGGCCTGACCAGTCGGCTCGGACAGGTGCCGGCTGAAGATCATCGAGCCGGCGCTGACGCCGGCGTAGACCTTGGAATCGAGGATGTCCGCCATCTCGGCGGCGAGGCCGTTCGCGGTGATGCTGTTCGCGAGGTGGTAGTGGTTGCCGCCGCCGGCGTAGATGAGGTCGGCGTTCCGCAGCCGGCTGAGCACCAGGTCCGCTGGCAGGCCGTTGAGCTCGAGGATGTCGAACTCCCGCCAGCGCAGGCCGCGCAGCCGGGTGAGATCGTCGACGACCCAGCCGTGATCCCCGGACTCCGCGAACGACGCCGTGGGGATGTACACCGCCCGCGAGGCTGAGAACGACTTCCCGAGCAGGTCCGCCAGCGCCGCCTTGAGCGTCTCGTTCCTGATGCCCGCCGACGTCAGCAGCATTCTTCGCACCCGCTGGAGTCTAGCCCGCGGGCGTCCGGAGTCGTACGCTGTCACCCGGATGATGCCCTGACGTGCGTCTGGTCCGAGATTAGGCCCCGCGCATGCTGCCAGTAACCTGCGCATCTGCTGATTCGCCGGCCATGATTGAACGTATAGGGCATACTGGCTTCTTTGCTTCTTCTTTTTTTGCTCTGAGACACCGCTCGCGCGGGCCTCGTGTACACGGCGGGAGATCTGCAGGATGACCAAGACTGGGACCTACGACATCTTGATTTTGGACGGGTCGCACAAGCACAGCTTGACGAGCGCCCGGAGCCTGGCCAGGTCGGGCCTGCGGGTCGCGGTTGGCGAGAGCACCGGCCAGTACGCCCCCGGTCACCGACCGCCGTCGTTTCACTCCCGCTACGTCGCCCGTACCTTGGAGCTGCCGGACTACGTGACCGAGCCCGCGGTGTACGTGGACGCGGTCATCGCGTTCGTGCGCGAGCACGGCATCCGGGTCGTCTTGCCGGTCGGCGACGCCAACATCACGTTGCTCGCCCCCCACCGGGACACGTTCAAGGAACTCGGCAGTTTTCTCGCGGTGGCCTCGGACGCCGCGCTTGAGGTCGCTAACGACAAGAACCGCACGCTCGAAGTCGCCGACAAGCTTGGCATCGCCTACCCGAAGTCCGTCCAGGTGGCCGGCGTCGAGGACCTGCGCGAGGCCGAGAAGCAGTTCGGCTACCCGTTCGTGCTCAAGCCGACCGTCTCGTGGACCGGCGCCACCGCTTTCCGTATGGTCCCGCTCGAGGTCATCAACGAGACCGAGGCGACCGAGGCGACCGAGAAGTTCCTCGCCACCGGCTGCGAGGTCATCGCGCAGCAGCTCGCCACCGGCCGCCGCGAAGGCGTGAGCCTGTTCATCGTCGACGGGAAGATGCTCGGCTACTGCGGGTGCGCCGCGCTGCGCACCACCCCGCCGCTCGGCGGCGTCTCGGCGATGCGGCAGAGCATCGAGGTGCCCGCGGACCTGCTCGACGCGGCGGTCAGCCTGGCCACCGCGATCGGCGTGGAAGGCCCGAGCGAGGTCGAGTTCCGCTGTGACGCGGCCGGCCGCCCGCTGCTGATGGAGATCAACGCGCGGCTGGCAGGCACGCTGGAGAACGCGATCCACGCGGGTGTCGACTTCCCGATGATGATCTGGCAGTGGGGCACCGGTCAGCCGATCACGCCGGTGACGTCGTACAGGACCGGGGTCAGGACCCGCTGGCTGGCCGGCGACCTGCGCTGGCTCTGGGACGGCGTCCTGCAGAAGGGCCGCCCCGACAGCGTCTCGCCCGCCAACGGCTTGTGGACGTTCACTTCCGAATTCTTCCGCACGCGTCATTACGATTTCGTGGACCGCCGCGATATGCGGCCCGCGTTCGCCGAGATCTCGGACACCGCGGCGATTATCCGCAAGCAGTGGGATAACCGCAAGCAGTGGCGTGATGATCGCGAGCAGTCGCACTAGTTATTGAAAACCGCACGGTTTCCCTCGGCCTGGCGAGGTGTATTGCCGGTGCCGCAAATTACCGCCTTACCTAGGGCTTATTTGCGTGCGCCGTTCGCACACCCCTATGAGAAGGAATCGCTTCGATGACTATGAGTGATGTACTCATTATTGGCGCGGGCCCATTTGGGCTTTCAATTTCCGCGCATCTGCGGAATCGCGGTATCGAACACACGGTTGTCGGCCGCCCCATGGATACCTGGCGTGCACATATGCCGCTGGGACTGTTTCTGAAGTCGGAACCCTATGGGTCGGTCATATCGTCGGCGGGGCCTGGTTATGACCTGGCGACGTACGCCCGCCTGCATAACATCGCTGACTACGTCGACCGGGTCGGCCCGCTCTCGCTTGAGCGTTTCCTCGGTTACGCCGACTGGTTCACCGAGCAGCTGGTGCCCGACATCCGGGATCTGACGGTGACGAGCGTGACCCGGTGCGACGGCGGGTTCAGGGTCGAGTTCGCCGAGGAATGCCCGGTGTTCGCCCGGCAGGTGATCATCGCGACCGGCCAGCTGCCGTACGCGAACGTGCCCGCGGAACTGTCCGTGCTGCCCGCCGACCTGATGACCCACAGCTCGGTGCACCGCCGACTTGACCACTTCAGCGGCCGCCGGGTGGCGGTGCTCGGCGCCGGGCAGTCGGCGCTCCAGACCGCGGCGCTGATGCACGAGGCCGGCGCCGACGTCCAGGTCGTCGCCCGCGGCAAGCAGATCGTCTGGGAATCGCGCAGGCCGGACGAGATCGGCCGGCTCAGCTACCTGACCGAGCCGCCGACGAAACTGTGCGAAGGCTGGGCATGCGTCGCGTACGGGTCACCGGACGTGTTCCGGCTGCTGCCGCAGCCGCTGCGCACCCACAAGGCGCTGACGACCTTCGGCCCGTCAGGCGCGTGGTGGCTGCGCGACCGGGTGGAGGGCGTGCTCGACGTGCTGACCGGCCACCGGCTGACCTCAGCCGAGGCACACGGCAGCGGGGTGCGGCTGCACCTCGACGGTCCCGAGCGGTCCACGGTCGAGGCCGACCACGTGATCGCGGGCACCGGCTTCCGCATCAACATCGCCCGGCTGCCGTTCATGTCCAGTCAGCTGCTGTCGGGCCTGACCACGCTGGCGAACTGCCCCAAGGTGAACCGGGCGGGCGAGTCGTCGATTCCCGGACTGTACTTCGCGGGCGCGCCGACCATGGTGAGCCTCGGTCCCGGCGTGCGGTTCATCGCGGGCACGCACCACGTCGCCGCCCAGCTGGCCAGCTCAGTGGCCCGCCGGGCGCGCAAGCTGGGTTCCCCGGAGGACGCCGGCCTGACGGCCGAGCGGCCGCTGGCGGCGGCCGCCTGACCTGAGGTCGCTGCGGCCGGTCTTTCTGCCACACCCAGCGATGCGTGTCTTGACCCCACTGGTCAGGCGCGTCGCTGGGACCCGAGAACCTCCCGTGCCTTCTGGGCCTCGAATTTCTCCGCCGACTTCCCGACCATTTCCGCTTCTTACACCTCTCACGCCACCTGCGCTGCGGGCTCGGTGTCGTTCAGCGGGTACGCGGGAACCTTCCAGATTCGGCATCGTTGGAGTAGGCATGGCGGAAGTGACCAGGGAACGCGGAGCCCTGCGGGGCGAGCGACTGAACGACGGCCTGTCGGCGGTCGCCGCCGGTGAGGGACCGCCGCTGGTGCTCTTGCCGGGGTTCGGGCGCGGCACCGACTTGTCCCAGCGGGTGCCGCGAGCGGTCGCCCTGTCGACGGTCGCGCTCGCGCGCGGATTTAAGCGCACGGTGTGCCAGATCAACCGCCCGCTGAACCCGCCCCCCGGAATGACCGTGGCCGACCTGGCCGGCTGGCACGCGACCGCGTTGCGCCAGCGGTTCGGCGAGCCCGTTGACGTCATGGGCATCTCGGGCGGCGGCGGCACCGCGCTGCAGCTGGCCCTGGATCATCCGGGTACGGTGCGGCGCTTGGTGCTGTGCAACATCGCCAGCCGGGTCAGCGAGGATGGCCTGCGCGGTCTTTCTCAGGTGACTCAGCTGGAGGGCGAAGGCCGGTCAAGCGCCGCGGCCGGCAGCCGCCTGATCGCGCACGGCCCGCTGCGGCCGCTCGTACAGGCCGCCTACCAGCTGGCACCCGGCCGGCCCCGGGCGCCGGGTGAGATCGCCCTGGTCAAAGCGGGCCAGACCTGGGACGTGACCGCGCGGCTACGGGAGCTCCGGCTGCCCGTCCTGGTCATCGGCGGCACCAGGGACCGGATCATCCCGGCTGACCTGATGCGGGCGACCGCGACCGGCATCCCCGGCGCGCAGCTGCTCCTGCTCCCCGGCCGCGGCCACCTCACCGCCCTGTGGGACCGGCGGGCGAAGCCGGCCATTCAGGCGTTCCTCGACGCCGAGCCATAGGCCCGCGCCGGGCGGCTAGCCCCAAGTCCCGCGGCGGGCAGCTGGCGTTCCCTACTGGCTGGCGGGTCGGCGGGCCGGCGGGCCGGGGGCTGGGGGTGGGCGCGTCAACAGGTCAGCCGCTGGTTTTCTTGCCGCCCCGGCCTGACGGAGCCTCGGATCGCATGATGTTCCCGAGGACACTGTGACTGCTATTCGCTGAAGGTCTCATAGTAGAGCCACTAATGTGGAAACTTTTTTCTATGTGGAAACCAATATGTACTATATGCGAAAAAGTTTCCAAGATCTTTGACTTGAGGCCGCGCAAGGCATGCGGCTTGCAGATAACAGCAAGAAGCGCGCGCGCCTAGGCGGCGGGGTAAGCGGAGGCGGGGTGTGCAGGGCGGCGGGGTGAGCGGAGGCGGGGTGTGCAGGGCGGCGGGGTGAGCGGAGGCCGGGTGTGCAGGGCCGTGGGGTAAGCGGAGCGGCGGGGTGTGTGCGGAGCGGCAGGGGTAAACGGAGCGGCCGGGTGGGGAACACGGCCGGGACGGGGGAGACGACGGCCGGAGCGGAAGCAGCCGGGGCGCGGGGGCTGGGCGGGTGCGGGAAGCGGCGGGGCGGGGAGATGGCGGGGCGGCGCGGCGGAGAGTTTGGGGCTGGGGCAGGTCCCGGCCGGCTAGCCGGCCGGCCCGGGGCGGGTTATGGTGGTTGCGGTGCGATTCCAGGTGCGGCGGTGACAGCCCGCCGGTTCCGTCCTGCGGACGGGACGACCCGGCGGGATTCCGGGGCCCAGCGGTGATACCCCGCCAGCGCTCGGACTTTTCCGGTCCCTGACTTCTCAGCCGTCGCGGCGCTTCGCGCAGCCGCGACCACGTGAGTGAGGAGTGGGTCTGATGTTCACTGGCCGCATTGACGAGATCGGCGAGATCGAATCGGTCACCGATGACCGGATCGTGGTGCGCGCGCCCAAGACCGCCGGGCGGGTCAAGCCAGGCGGGTCGCTGAACGTCGCCGGGGTATGCGTCACCGCCGAGCAGGTGACCGGCGCGGCGGTGACCGCCATGGTCAGCGGCGAGACCCGGCGGCGCACCACCTTCGACAGCTGCCGGCCGGGCACCTTGGTGAACCTGGAGCCGGCCCTGGCCGTCGGCGACCCGCTGGACGGGCACCTGGTCCAGGGACACGTCGACGCCGTCGGCAAGGTCGCCGCCGTCGAGAGCGAAGGCGCCGCCCGGCGTATCTGGATCCGCCCGTCGGCCCGGTTCCTGCCGCGCGTCGCGGCCAAGGGCCCGATCGCGGTCGACGGCGTCAGCCTTACGGTGGCCGAGCTGCTGCGTGACCGGTTCTCGGTCGTGCTGATCCCGGCCACCCTGGAACAGACGACGCTGCGCGCGCTGGCGCCAGGCGACCGCGTCAACCTGGAGTCGGACCTGGTCGCGCGCCTCAGCGCGGCCGGGCCGACGGCGGGCGCGGACGTCGCCCGCGCGATCGGCTCGCTCGGCTGGGCCGGCCACGTCAGCGGGCGGGCCGGCGTGCAGAAGGTGGTCACCCAGCTGGCGGCCGGCGGCGGGGTGATGGTCTGGGATCCGGACCGGGAGGCCGAAGGCGACGTGATCTTCGCCGGCGCGGCCATCAGGCCGCAGGCGTTCACGTTCCTGCTCACCCGCTGCTACGGTCACCCCACGGTGCCGTGCGCCCCCGAGGTGCTCGCACGGCTGGAGATCCCGCCGATGCCGGGTGAAGGCGACCGGCACGGCACCCGCCCGCACGTCCCGGTCGACCTGGCGGCGGCGCCAGCGGGCGCGACCGCGGAAACCGGGTGGAACGGAACCGGGGTGTCGGCGGCGGAGCGGGCCGCTACCGTCCGCCGACTGGCCGATCCGGCCGCCCGTCCGGCCGACTTCCTGCGCCCCGGCCACGTGTTCCCGCTGGCGGCCCGCCCTGGCCTGCTGGCCGAACGCGGCGGGCACACCGAGTCGACGGTGGCGCTGTGCGTCGCGGCGGGCCTGCCCCCGGTCGGGGTGTGCTGCGAGGTGATGAAGCCGGACGGGATCATGGCGGGCGCGGCCGACCTGGAGGCGGCCGCGCTGCGCTGGGGCCTGCCGCTTGTCGACGTCAGCGACCTGCGGGCCTGGCTGTGACCGGCACGGAGGCCGCCGGTTACGAGGCCCCCGTGGCCAGCGCGGAGGCCGCCCGTTATGAGGCCCCGGTGACCAGCGCGGACGAAGCCCTGTACGACGACCAGGCATTCTTTGACCGCTACCAGCAGCTGCGACAGCGGGGCGGCGGTCTCAACGAGGACCTGGAGCGGCCCGCGCTCGTCCGGCTGCTGCCCGCCGTCGCGGGCGCTGACGTGCTGGACATCGGCTGCGGCGACGGCGCGCTTGGCCGCTGGCTGGCCGGCCAGGGGGCCACGCACGTACTGTGCACCGACCCGTCGGCGCGGATGCTGGCGCTGGCGGCCCGCGGCCCGCAGGCAGCCGATCCGCGGATCAGCTACCTGCGGGCCGGCGCGGAGGAACTGGCCCTGCCGCCGGAGTCGCTGGATCTCGTGGTCAGCAGCCTCGCCCTGCACTACGTGGCCGGCTACGCCGCGCTGATCGGCCGGGTCGCGGACTGGCTGCGGCCCGGCGGCCACCTGGTCTACTCGGTCGAGCACCCGGTCTGCACCTCCCGCGACCCGATGACCGGCTGGGTCGCGGCCGGCGCGGGCACCGTCTGGCCGGTCGACGACTACGCGCGCGAGACCGCCAGGACCCAGCAGTGGCTCGGCGCCGAGGTGACCAAGCACCACCGGCGGCTGGCCACGCTGATCGGCGGCGTGCTCGCGGCCGGCCTGGTCCTGGCCGGCATCGACGAGCCAAGCCCGGACGACCAGGTGCTCGCCCGCCGTCCTGACCTGGCCGATCACCGGCGCAGACCGCCGCTGCTGCTACTCAGCGCCCGGAAGCCTGCCGCCTTACGCGCGGCACCGACGGGACAAGGACGCCGACGGGACAAGGACGCTTACGAGACAGCGGGGGAGTGCACCCGGGCGATCCGCCCGGGCGGCGGCGCCGGCACCGCGTCCGGGTGCAGGATCGCGGCGATCGCCTCGACCCCGTCCACCAGCCGCGGGCCCGGCCGCACGACCAGCCCGTTGCCGTCGACCGCCCAGACCGGGATGCCGGGCAGGGCGCCGTTCAGTGCGGCGCCCACGCCGGCGGCCTGGGCGGCCGCGCCCGCCAGGTCGTAACCGCACGGCGCGACGAGGACCACGTCCGGGCGCTCAGCCGCGATCTCCGCCCAGCTGACCGGCTCGGAGCGGCGGCCAGGGCGGGCCGCCGCCGGCTCGCCGCCCGCCGCCGTCACCAGGTCGGGGATCCAGTGCCCGGCCGCGAACGGCGGGTCGGTCCACTCGATGACCGCCACCCGGGGCCGGGGGCGGCCCGCGACCAGCGCGGCCACCGCCGCCAGACGCGCGCGCAGGCTGGCCACCAGCCGCTCCGCCCGGTCCGCGGCTCCGGTCCGCGCCCCCACGGCGCTGATCGAGTCGAGCACCTCATCCAGCGTGCAGGGGTCGAGTGACAGCACCTCGGCGCGGCTGCCGAGGTAGTCCAACGCGTCGTTGACCTGCCCGGACGGCAGCGCGCAGACCCGGCACAGGTCCTGGGTCAAGATCAGGTCGGGCCGCAGCCGGGCCAGCGCGCCGGCGTGCAGGGTGTACAGGTCGGCGCCGGCGGCCAGCTGCTGGCGCACGTAGCGGTCGATGTCAGCGGGACTCATGCCCGCGGTGTCCCGGCCGCCCACCACGACCTCTTTCTCGGTGCGGGCACGGGCGGGCTCGTCGCACTCGAACGTGACCCCGACCAGTTCCGCGTCGAGGCCGAGCGCGTAGACGATCTCGGTCGCGGACGGCAGCAGCGAGACCAGGCGCATCAGCCCAGGATAACCGCGCCCCGGGCGCCGCGCCGGCGGTGCCCGCGACGATCGCCACCGCCTGCGCGGCCACGTCGGTGATGATCGCGGCGACCCGCTCGTCGCCGGCGTAACGGCGGATCAGGTCGGGGGAGTTGACCGTCCACAGCAGGCACGGCAGCCCGGCCGCGGCGGCCCGGCGCAGCACCCCGAGGGCCGCCAGCCGGTAGTGCGGCGCCAGGTAGTCCGCTCTCACCTGCCGGGCCAGGTTCACCGGGTACAGCTCGCGCAGCCGCGCGGGCAGGTTGGCCAGCGGTCCGCCGTCGCCGACGAGCAGGCCCGTCCGCAACTCGGGGAAGGCCCCCTTGGCCTGGGCGATCACCGACGGCAGGAACGAGGTGACGATCATCTGGGCGGGGTCGAAGCCGGCCCGCAGCACGGCCATCACCTCGGGGACGTAGCCGTCCTCCTTGAGTTCGACGTCCAGGCGGATCCGGCCCGCGCAGGCCCGCAGCACCTCGGTCAGCAGCGGCGGCCGCACCCCGGCCGCGGCCGCGATGCCGTCCCTGGTGAGGGCGCTGACCGGCGTCTCGCCGACGAGCGCGTCGTGGAACGCGATCAGCGCGCCGTCGCTCGTCCGCCGGACGTCGAACTCGACCATGTCGGCTCCGACGTCGATCGCGTTGGCGAACGCCTCGATGGTGTTCTCGGCCGCCCCGGCGGCGACTCCCCGGTGCGCGGCCACCATCGGTCTGATCATGTCCCGAAGTATGCCCGGTTCGGGTGAGTGCCTGGCGAAGCGGGGGCGAACAGCGGATCACGCCGCTGGTGCGAGCAGAATCTGGTGCGAGCAGAATGAGGACGCCAGAAAACAGACCGCAAGGACAGGGACCGGATGGAACCGAACCGCGACGCTCACCTCGCCACCGAGGACGCCCGTCCCGCGCCCGACCCGGCGCTGACCGCCAGGGACGTGCTGGCGGCAGCCGAGGACCTGGTGCCGCTGCTGCGCGAGCGCGCCGTCGCCGCCGACCGGGACCGGCGGATCGACCCCGACACCTACCGCCGTCTCGAGGACGCCGGGTTCTTCCACATACTCAAGCCGAAGAAGTACGGCGGCCTGGAGCTCAGCGAGCACGAGCACGCTCGGGTGGCGATGACGCTGGCCCGCGGCTGCGCCTCCACCGCCTGGGTCTTCTCCATCCTCAGCTCGGACAACATCGCGATCCTGGCCTACCCAGAGCAGGTGCAGGACGAGATCTGGGGCACGAACTCCTACGCCACGCTGGCGGGCAACACCAACCTGAACCCCAAGGCCACCGCGGTGCCGGTCCCTGGCGGGTACCGGCTGACCGGCCAGTGGGGCTTCTGCAGCGGCTCGGACTTCTCGCCCTGGCTGATCTTCAACGCGCCCGTCTCCGACGCAGGGGCGGGCGAAGACGGCACCGGGCACATGTTCATCGTGCCCCGCGCCGACGCGGTGCTGATCGACGACTGGTTCCCGACCGGCATGCGCGCGACCGGCAGCCGGTCCTACGCGGTCGATGACGTCTTCGTGCCCGGTCACCGGGTCCAGGCCACCAGGGACACCGTGCACAAGCTGGCCGAACGCCGCGCCCTGCACCCCACCTTCGACGCGATGTACTCGTCCTGGCCGTCCTACGGGCGGTTCACGTTCGCGTCCACCGCGATCGGGGCCGCCTGGGGCGCGGCCGAGCACTTCGCGGCCGGCGCCGGGTCGGCCACCCGGGTCGCCAACGCGCTCGGCGGCGCGGTCAGGCTGGCCGACCAGGACTACGTGGCGGCCGAATTCGCCGAGGCGGCGGGTGAGATCCAGATGGCCGTGACGCTCGTGGAGCGGCGCAGCTTCGACGCGTCCGAGCGGGCCAGGCAGCGGCGCGTACCGACCGAGGCGGACCTGGCGGCCGAGAGCCGCGACAACGCGCTCGTCACCCGGATCGCGCTGCGCTCGGTGGCGCGCATCTACTCGCTGACCGGCGCGAAGGCGGGTTACCCGGAGCATCCCGTCTCCCGGGCCAAGCGGGACATCGAGCTGGCCTCCCACCACGTCACGCTCAACTGGCGCCAGGCGGCTGTCCGCTACCTGGCCGCGGTGACGGAGGCCGGCGGGCTCTCCTGAAGAACAGCCGGCCGTCGGGGCAAAAAGCCGGAGTGCGCAGAACGTCCCTCCGGACGAAAACCCCGTGCGGGCCGGTCTTTGCGGCGGACCGGTGAAGGCGGATACTTGAAATCAGGAACACCAGGGGAGCCGCCATGCCCGTCACCATCACCAGGACCGCCGCCAGCCCGGTGCTGAACATCCTGGGCGAGGAACTGCGCCCGCTGACGCCCGCCGACGGCCTCAGCGTCCAGGTCTTCGACACCACCGCCCCTGACGAGGCGCCGGGCGAGGCGGGCCCGCCGCCGCACCGCCATCCCTGGGATGAGATCTACGTGGTGCTCGCGGGAATCCTCGACGTGTTCGACGGCGCGACCTGGAGCGGCGCCGAGGCCGGCTCCTGCGTGACCGTGCCCGCCATGCAGTGGCACTCCTACCGCAACGGCACCGCCGACTGCCGCTTCCTGACCATCACGGGACCCGGCCGGGCGCGCGAGTTTTTCGAGCACTCGGCGGCCGAGCTCACGCCGCCCGACAAGACCGCCCCGCCCGACATGGCCGCGGCCCTGGCCCTGGCCGCCCGCCACGACGTCGAGGCGAGTCCGGCCGGCTGAGCCGCGGGCCGGCTGAGCCATCGGCGGGCCGCGCAGCGCATGCCTCCGTTCTGGAGAATAAAATCGGTTAATCCGAACGAGGGCGTGCTCCACCTCATCCCGTCACGCTTCCCTGACCAGCGGCGGGGAGTGCCGGGGTGCGGACACCTAGTAGCGCTTTTTGTCGGATTCCTACAACAGGTGGCGCGTGTCTCGGTCATGCCAGGCATTGGTAGGGTCGCTCGCGGTCTAGCAGGATAGATGCGGTCTACGGCAGGGCCCCGAGATCCGGGGTGCCGCCGCGGGCGCGTCACTACACGGGAGGTCGCAGCCGGTGTTCAGTCGGATCGCCATCGTCAACCGCGGGGAGGCCGCGATGCGGCTGATCCACGCCGTCCGGGACCTGTCCGCGGAGACGGGGACGCCGGTCGAGACGGTCGCCCTCTACACCGACGCGGACCGGACCGCCACCTTCGTCAGGGAAGCGGACCTGGCCTACCCGCTCGGGCCCGCCGCCGCCCGCCCCTACCTCGACTACGCCGTGCTCGAACGGGCCCTGGTCGAGACGCGGGCGGACGCCGCCTGGGTCGGCTGGGGCTTCGTCGCCGAGGACCCGGCCTTCGCGGAGCTGTGCGAGAAGACCGGGGTCACGTTCATCGGTCCCAGCGCCGACGCGATGCGCAAGCTGGGCGACAAGATCGGCGCCAAGCTGATCGCCGAGGAGGTCGGCGTCCCCGTCGCGCCGTGGAGCCGCGGCGCCGTCGCCACCCTCGACGACGCCCTCGAAGCGGCCGAACGGATCGGTTACCCGCTGATGCTCAAGGCCACCGCCGGCGGCGGCGGGCGCGGCATCCGCATGGTCGCCTCGGCCGGCGACCTCACCGACGCCTTCGAGCGGACCAGCGCCGAGGCACTGCGCGCGTTCGGCAGCGGCACCGTGTTCCTTGAGCGCCTGGTCACCGGGGCCAGGCACGTCGAGGTCCAGGTGATCGCGGACGGACAGGGCACCGCCTGGGCGCTCGGCGTCCGCGACTGCTCGGTGCAGCGCCGCAACCAGAAGATCATCGAGGAGTCCGCCTCCCCGGTCCTGGCGCCCGGTCAGGTCGCCGACCTGAAAGCATCGGCCGAGCGGCTGGCCGTCGCCGTCGGCTACCGGGGCGCGGCCACCGTCGAGTTCCTCTACCACCCGGGTGAGCGGCAGTTCGCCTTCCTCGAGGTCAACACCCGGCTGCAGGTCGAGCACCCGATCACCGAGCTGACCACCGGCACCGACCTGGTCCGCCTGCAGCTGCAGGTGGCCGGCGGCGCCGCGCTCACCGGAGCGAAGCCGGCCGAGTCCGGGCACGCGGTCGAGGCCCGGCTCAACGCCGAGGACCCCGACCGCGACTTCGCGCCCGCGCCCGGCCGTATCGCCCGGCTGCTGCTGCCCGCCGGGCCCGGCATCCGGGTCGACACGGGCGTCAGCGAGGGCGACACGATCCCGGCCGACTTCGACTCGATGATCGCGAAGATCATCGCGTACGGCAGCGACCGGTCCGAGGCGCTCGGGCGGCTGCGCCGCGCGCTCGGCGAGACCACCGTCGTCATCGAGGGCGGCGCCACCAACAAGAGCTTCGTGCTCGACCTGCTCGACCAGCCCGAGGTGATCGACGCCAGCGCCGACACCGGCTGGATCGACCGGGTCCGCGCGCAGGGCCGCCTTTCCGCGCACAAGCACTCCGCCGTCGCGCTCGCCGCGGCCGCGATCGAGGCGTACCAGGACGAGGAAGAGGTCGCCGTCGCGCGGCTCCTTGCCACCGCGTACGGCGGCCGCCCGCACGTGCAGCACGACCCGGGCCGCCCGCTCGACCTGAAGCTGCGCGGCGCCAGTTACCGGGTGCGGGTCGCGCGGACCGGGGCCCAGCGGTTCCGGGTCGGCGTCTCGGCCGGCGGGTCCTCCACGGGCAGTGTCTCAGCAGGCAGTGCCTCAGCCGGCGGGGCCGTGCACGAGGCCGACGCCGAGATCGAGCGGTTCGACGCGCACAGCGGTCGGATCACGGTCAACGGCACCAGGTTCCGGCTCACCACCGCCACCCACGGGCCCGTCCACCTGGTCGAAGTCGACGGGGTGGCGCACCGGGTCAGCCTCGACGAAGGCGGCGTGGTCCGCTCGCCCGCCCCCGCCCTCGTCGTCGCCACGCCGCTGGGCGTCAGCGATGAGGTCGAGGCGGGCGCGCCGATCCTGGTGCTCGAGAGCATGAAGATGGAGACCGTGCTGAGGGCGCCGTTCCGTGCCCGGGTCAAGGAGTGCCTGGTCTCGGTCGGCAGCCAGGTCGAGGCGGGCGCGCCGCTGCTGCGGCTCGAGCCGGTCGGCGGTGACGCGGCCGCCGCGGTGTCGCCCAGCACAGCCCCAGCCGGGCGGGACGCCGACGACATCGAGCTGCCCGCGCAGCCGGCCGCGGTGCCCGCGGTCGAGCGGGCCGAACGCTACCTGGCCGACCTGCGCGCCTTCCTGCTCGGGTTCGACGGCGGCGGGGCCGACCGCCGCCGGCTGCTGTCGGGCTACCTCACCGCCCGGGCCGAGCTGGGCGGCCAGCCGCTGCCCGGCGAGGCCGAGCTGCTCACCGTCTTCGCCGACCTGTCCGAGCTGACCCGCAACCGGCCCAACAGCGACGCCGGCGCCGGGGACCTGACCGCGGGACCCGGCAACGCGGTGCACACGCCGCGGGAGTACTTCCACAGCTACCTGCAGAGCCTCGACGTGGAGCGGGCCGGCGTCCCCGAGGACTTCCAGACCCGGCTGCGGCGGGTGCTCGGCTACTACGGTGTCAGCGAGCTCGACCGCACGCCGGAACTCGAGGCGGCGGTCTTCCGGGTCTTCCTCGCACAGCAGCGGATGGCGGCCGACGCCGGGATCGTCTCCGAGCTGCTGCGGCAGTGGCTCGCCTGCTCGCCGCCCGCCGAGCCGCTGCGCGAGCGGGCAGGCCTGGCGCTCGAGCACCTCATCGAGGCCACCCAGGTGCGCTTCCCCGCGACCAGCGACCTGGCCCGCGGCGTGGTCTTCCGCTGGTTCGCCCAGCCGCTGCTGCGCCGCAACCGGGCCCGGGTCTACGCCGGGGTCCGGGCCAGCCTGCGCTACCTGGACGGCAACCCGGACGCGGCCGACCGCGCGGAGCGGATCCAGGCCATGGTGGCCAGCGCCGAGCCGCTGGTCCGGCTGCTCGGCCAGCGGATCGGCCGCGGCGCCGGGCAGGCGCCGCTGCTCGAGGTGCTGACCCGCCGCTACTACGGCAACCACAAGCTGGCCGACGTCACCGCCAGGGACATCGCCGGCTGCCATTTCGTCACCGCCGAGGCTCTCCAGCCTGCTGGCGGCCCCGACGGCGTGACCCTGCTGGCCGCCACCGCGGCCGCCATCGACGACCTGCCCGCGGCGCTCGCCGCCGTCGCCGAGCTAGCCGCCGGCCTGCCGGAACGCCAGCTCATCGCCGACCTGTACGCCGCCTGGGAGGACCAGCCGGACGCGGACGCGGTCGCGGCGCGGATCGGCGAGCTGGTCACCGCGCGTCCGCTGCCGACGGGCATCGCGCGGATCACCGTCACGATCGCGGGCCCGCGCGGCGTGGCCGTGCAGCATCACTTCACGTTCCGGCCGGACGGCACTGACGGCGCTGACGGGACCGCTGGCGCTGACAGGACCGCTGGCGCGGACGGGACCGCCGGGGGTACGGCGGTGCTGGCCGAGGACCGGCTCATCCGCGGCCTGCACCCGCAAGTGGCCGAGCGGCTGCAGCTCGACCGCTGGCGCGAGTTCGACCTCACCCGGCTGCTGTCCTCCGACGAGGAGATCTACCTGTTCAAGGCGGTGGCCAAGAGCAACAAGGCCGACGAGCGCCTGCTGGCGATGGGCCAGGTCCGTGACCTGACGGCGCTGCGCGAGGCCGACGGCCGGCTGGTGGCGCTGCCCGAGCTGGAAAACGTGCTGGCGGGCTGTCTCGACGCGATCCGCAGCGTGCAGGCGCAGCGGCCGCAGCACAAGCGCTTCGACAGCAGCCGGATCATGATGTACGTCTGGCCGGCCACCGACTTCACCGTCGAGGAGCTGACGCCGCTGGTGCACCGGATCCGGCCTACCGTGTCCGGCTCAGGCGTCGAGGAAGTCCAGTTCGTGGCGCGCACCCGGGTCACGCTGCCCGGCATGCCAGTCCCGGCGAGCGCGGACGGGGACCCGGACGGCGAGTTCATGGAGCTGGCCGTGCGGGTCAGCCTCGACGCCGGGCGCGCGGTGCGCCTGCAGGTCGGGCCGCCCCTGACCGAGCCGGTCCTGCCGCTCGACGACTACCGGCAGAAGGTGCTGCGCGCGGCCCGCCGCGGCGCCGTCTACCCCTACGAGCTGACCAGCCTGCTGGCCGGGGCCGAGGGCAGCTTCACCGAGCACGACCTGGACGCGGCGGGCGCGCTCGTGCCGGTGGACCGGCCGAAGGGGAAGAACAGCGCGGCGATCGTGGCCGGGGTGGTCAGCACCCCGACCGCGCGGCACCCGGAAGGCGTCACCCGGGTGGTGCTGCTCGGCGACCCGACCAAGTCGCTCGGCGCGCTGTCCGAGCCGGAGTGCGCGCGGGTGATCGCCGCCCTCGACCTCGCCGAGCGGATGTCGGTACCGGTCGAGTGGTTCGCGCTGTCGTCGGGCGCGCGGATCGCGATGAACTCCGGCACCGAGAACCTGGACTGGGTCGCCGCCGCGCTCAAGCGGATCGTGGAGTTCACCCAGGACGGCGGCGAGATCAACATCGTGGTGGCCGGCATCAACGTCGGCGGGCAGCCGTACTGGAACGCCGAGGCGACGATGCTCATGCACACCAAGGGCATCTTGGTGATGACACCTGACTCGGCCATGGTGCTGACGGGCAAGCAGTCGCTCGACTTCTCAGGCGGCGTGTCGGCCGAGGACAACTTCGGCATCGGCGGCTACGACCGGGTGATGGGGCCCAACGGGCAGGCCCAGTACTGGGCGCCGAGCCTGGCGGGCGCCTGCGAGGTGCTGATGGCGCACTACGACCACACGTACCTGCTGCCTGGCGAGACCGCGCCGCGCCGGGTGCCGACCAGCGACCCGGCCGACCGGGACGTCTCGAGCTACCCGCACACGCTGGCGGGCAGCGACTTCACCAGCGTCGGCCAGATCTTCTCCGCGGCGAGCAACCCGGACCGCAAGAAGCCGTTCGACATCCGCACCGTCATGCGGGCGCTGTCCGACCAGGACTTCCCGGTGCTCGAGCGCTGGGCGGGGATGGCCGACGCGGAGACCGCGGTGGTCCAGGACGCGCACGTCGGCGGCCGGCCGGTCTGCCTCATCGGCATCGAGTCGCAGGCGGTGCCGCGGCGCGGCTTCCCGCCCGCCGACGGCCCCGACACCTACAACGCGGGCACGCTGTTCCCGCGCTCGTCCAAGAAGACCGCGCGGGCGATCAACGCCGCGTCGGGGAACCGGCCCGTCGTCGTGCTGGCCAACCTGTCAGGCTTCGACGGCTCGCCCGAGTCGATGCGCAAGCTGCAGCTTGAGTACGGCGCCGAGATCGGCCGGGCGATCGTCAACTTCGCGGGCCCGATCGTGTTCTGCGTTATCTCCCGGTACCACGGCGGCGCGTTCGTCGTGTTCTCCAAGGCGCTCAACCCGAACATGACCGTGCTCGCCCTCGAGGGCTCGTTCGCGTCGGTGCTCGGCGGCGCCCCGGCCGCGGCGGTGGTGTTCGCCGGCGAGGTCGGCAACCGGACGGCGGCCGACCCGCGGGTGACGGCGCTGCAGGCCCGGGTGGCCGACAGCGGCGGGGCGGAGCGGTCCGCGCTCGAGGCGCAGCTCGCCGAGACCCAGGCCGCCGTACGGGCGGAAAAGCTGGGTGAGGTGGCGGCCGAGTTCGACCGGGTGCACTCGATCCAGCGGGCGGTCGACGTCGGCTCGGTCGACGCGATCATCGGCGCGGCCCAGCTGCGCCCGGCGATCATCGAGGCTGTCGAGCGCGGCCTGGCGGCGCCTGGCCGGTGACGGCGGCTGGCCGGTGACGCGGCTGGCCGCCCTGGTGGCCGACGGTCACGTCAGCCGCGGCGGTGACGTTCCGCGCTGGCCGCCCTGGTGGCCGGCGGGCACGTCAGACGGCGGTGACGTTCTGGCGGCGTCGGCGCGGCGTGTCGCGCGGGCGTTCGCGTCGCGCCGCCAGGCCGCCACCGCGAGGACCGCGGCGACGGCGGCGATGAGCGCGAACGCGCCCGGCCGGCCAAGCAGCGCGTTCAGGCCGTCCACCGCGTAGGGCGCGCCGAAGCCGAGGTAGGCAATGCCGTAGTAGGCGGCGAGCACGCTCCCGCGGTCGCCGCGCCCGGCCAGGTCCTCCGCCTGGTGCAGGCCGCTGACGAGACACAGGCCGTAGGCGAGGCCGAGGAGCACCGCGGCGATGCCGGCCAGTACCTGCCCGGTGCCGCCCGCGCCAGTGCCGCCCGCGCCGGTGACTGTCACGCTGACCGCGGCGACGCTGACCGCGGCTCCCGCCGCGGTGGCGGCCAGCCCCGCTGATACCCCCGCCTCGGGGCGGCGCGCGGCCAGGCGGCGGACGGCGGGCTGCACCCCGATGCCGGCGGTGAACGCGAGCGCGGTCATCAGCCCCGCGTAGCCCGCCGACAGCGTGCTCGGGCTCGTCACCTCTTCGGGGAGCACCACGATGGCCAGCGACACCGAGCCGAAGACAAACGGCGCCCCCGGCGCCGTGCCGAGCCAGAACGTCCTGGTCCGCAGCGCCGGCGGCGGCCAGCGGCGGTGCCCGGAGGCGGCGGCTACTTCCTCCCGGCTTCGGGGTTCCCTGTTGGCGGCCGGTGTCACACCCTTTCGTTCTGAGGCCATCGCTTTTCCATCAGCGGCCGGCGCGGTGAGGCCGACGGCGAGCGCCGCCACGCCGAGCGCCAGGTGCGGCAGGTACGGCACCACCAGCGGATCGCCCGCCCACTGGGCGAGCAGGGCGGCGACCACGGGACCGAGCCCGAAGCCGACGCTCAAGGCGAGGGCCGAGCGGCGTGCGCTGAGCGTGTCCCCCTGGGACAGGTCCTGCACCCAGGCCGTGGCCGGGCCGATCACCATGCCCGAGCACAGCCCGGCAAGCGCGCGTCCGGCCGCGATGAGCGGCAGGCTATGCGGGCCGAGTACGAGCAGCAGTGTCGCTGCCGGCGACAGGGCCGCGAACGGCAGCACGACCGCCCGGCGCCCGAACCGGTCCGACAGGGGGCCGCCGGCCAGCAGGCCGGGGATGAGCGTGGCGGCGTAGACGGCGAACAGTCCGGCGATCTCGCCGGCGCCCAGGTTGAGCGCGTGCCGGTAGACGATCAGCATCGGCGAGAACTGGTTGGCGCCCCAGCCAACGGCGAACATCACGAGCGCGACCCGGGCCCACGGGGGCGGTGTTCTCAGCGTCATGCCATCGACGTTAGCGGGAGAACTGTCAAACGGCCGTTTGACAATTCCTGGCCTAGGCTTGCCTTATGGAACCCGATGCCGATCTGGCCGCGATAGGTCGTCTCCTTGGCGACCCTCACCGTGCCCGCATGCTGCAGGTCCTGCTCAGCGGCAAGCCGCAGTCCGGCTCCGCGCTCGCCGAGGCGGCCGGCATTTCGCGGGCGCTGGCCAGCGCCCACCTGAAGAAGCTGACCGCGGGCGGCCTGGTCCGCGCGGAAGCCAGCGGCCGTCAGCAGCTGTACTCGATCGCGGCCGAGGGGGTCGCCGATGCCCTGGAGATCCTGCTGCTGCTGGCGCCTGCCACGCCGGTGCGGTCGCTGGCCGGCTCCGTCCGGATGCGCAGCCTGCGCTGGGCCCGGATGTGTTACGACCACCTGGGCGGAGTGCTCGGCGTCGCCGTCACCGAGACCCTGACCGAACTCGGAGCGATCGCCGAGCAGGACGGCGCCTGGGTGCTTGGCCCGCGGGGGACCGCGGTGTTCGGCGGTCTCGGCATCGACGTGGCCGCCGTGCCGAACAGGACCCGCCCGCTGCTTCGGCCCTGCCTGGACTGGACCGAGCGGCGCCACCACGTCGCGGGCAGCCTCGGGGCGGCGCTCACCGCCGAGCTGACCAAGCGGGACTGGATCCGCCGGGCCGACGGCAGCCGGGTGGTCGCGGTGACTCCGGCCGGAGCGGCGGGGCTTGACGCGTGGATCGGCCTCGACCTCGAGCGGCTGAAGACGGCCGCGGCGGCCTAGCGGGGGTTGCCCCGGCAGCGCCCGTGCACGCTGGCGACGGCCGCCAGATGCTGAGTCCGCCGCATCGGGGACGCGGTAACCCCTATTAGGATCGCTCACCATGGAAGAGCGAGTTCTCGGCAGAACAGGTAAGCCCGTATCGATCGTTGGCCTCGGCACCTGGCAGCTCGGCGCCGACTGGGGATCGGTGTCGGAACCGGACGCGCTCGCGGTGCTGCACGCGGCCGCCGAGTCCGGTGTCACCTTCTTCGACACCGCGGACGTGTACGGCGACGGGCGCAGCGAACGCATCATCGGGCGGTTCCTTCGCCAGGAGGCGGGCCGCGACGTCACGGTCGCCACCAAGATGGGCCGCCGGGTCGAGCAGCGGACGGAGAACTACACGCTGGCGAACTTCCGCGACTGGACGGACCGCTCGCGCACGAACCTCGGCGTTGACCGGCTAGACCTGGTTCAGCTGCACTGCCCGCCGACCCCCGTTTTCTCCGCTGGCGAAGTGTACGACGCGCTCGACACCCTGGTCGCCGAGGACCGGATCGCGGCCTACGGGGTCAGCGTGGAGACCTGCGACCAGGCGCTCACCGCGATCGCGCGGCCCGGCACGGCCACCGTCCAGATCATCTTCAACGCGTTCCGCCGCAGGCCGCTCGACCAGGTGCTGCCCGCGGCCGCGGCGGCCGGCGTGGGCATCATCGTCCGGGTGCCGCTGGCGTCCGGGCTGCTGTCAGGGCGGTACACGCTTGAGACGGTCTTCGACGCCGACGACCACCGGAGCTACAACCGGCACGGTGAGGCCTTCGACGTCGGTGAGACGTTCTCAGGCGTTGACTACCCGACTGGCGTGCGGGCCGCGGCCGAGTTCTCCGCCATCGCGGCCGAACCCGGCGCGTTCACTAGCGCGTTCACCGACGGGTCCACCGGCGCGTTCACCGACGGGTCCACCGGCGCGGGCCCGGCGCCGGGCAGCGTGCGGGCGCCGGCCAGCGTGCGGGCGCCGGCCAGCTTGCCGGTGCCCTGCAGCGCGCCGGTCTCTGCCGCCGCCGGGGCGTCAACGACCGCCCAGGCGGCGCTGCGCTGGGTGATACAGCAGCCGGGGGTCACCACCGTCATCCCCGGCGCCCGCAACCCGGAGCAGGCGCGGCAGAACGCGGCCGCCGCGGCGCTTCCGCCGCTCAGCTCACACGCGCTGAGCCAGATCGAAGACCTGTACGACAAGTACCTGCGGGCTGAGATTCACTCCCGCTGGTAGCGGAGCGGACGTCACCGGCGCGGACGTCACCGGCGCGGCCTTCACCGGCGCGGCCGGCGAGGCGGCCAGACTCCCGGGTCACCAGACGGGCTGGTGGCGGCCGAGCGGTCCTGCCTCGACCCGCAGCTCAGCAACGACGCCGTCGATTGCCCCGGGCAGCGCCACCCGGCGGGCCAGGCCCCACGCCGTCACGGCCGGCGTCAGCGGGATGTCCGCGCGGCCCGGCAGGAGCGGCTGGGGCGCGCGACTGTCCGGCCGGGGGAGCGACCAGAGCAGGTTCGCGGTCCCGGTCAGCGAGGCCTTGATACGGCTCACCACCTGAGCGGTGATTCGTCTGGCCAGTGCGTGCCCGACGGCCGCCGCGAGCAGGTAGCCGGTCGCATGGTCAAGCGCCTGGACGGGCAGCGGCCCCGGTCGGCCCGAGCCAGGCGCGGCTCCGCCGGCCGCCGCTCCGGCCGCCGTCGCTCCGGCCGCCGTCGCTCCGCCCTCCGCCGCGATGCCGCAGCTCATCTGCACCAGGCTGTCGAAACCGCGACGGTCGCGCCAGGGTCCGTCCCACCCGTAGGCGTTGAGTGACGCGGTGATCAGCCAGGGATTGAGCGAGGCCAGCGCGTCATCGTCGTAGCCGAGTCGGCCGAGCGCGTCCGCGCGCAGCCCGGTGACCAGCACATCCGCACCGGCGACGAGCCGCTCGAAGACCGCCCGGTCCGCCGTTGCCGTTAGGTCGATGCTCGCGGTCCGCTTGCCCGCGGTGGTCTCCGGTAGCAGCGCGGGGACCTCGGCGAACCCCGGCGGGTCGAGCCGCAGAACGTCGGCACCGTAAGCGGCCAGGAACCTGGTACACACCGGGCCCGCGATGACCCGGGTGAGGTCGAGCACCCGGACCCCGGTGTAGGGCTGCCTGGCCGGGCCGTGCGCCCGTCCCGCCCGGCCGTCCGCCTGGCTGGCGCTCTGGTCGCCTGACTGGCCGGCAGTCTGGCCAGCCTTGGCCTGGTTGCCCGACCGTTGTGCCGGGTCGGCGGTCCGCACGGCGGTCCCGGCCGGCCGGCCAAGCAGGGGGCGCTCGGCGACGGTCAGCGGCTGGTCCGCCGCGGACGCCGTGCCAGCCGGGGAGGCGAGCCAGGCCTTCCTGTCGTGCATGGCCGCCGCGCAACCGCCCGCCGCCACGACCGCGGTCTCCAGCTCGTCGACGGCCCACTGGCTGACGGCGGCCTGGACTCCGGCCCGGTCGTCCGCGTTGAGCACCTTGGCCACGGCCGCCCGGTGGTAGGCGTAGTTGGTGTGCAGCCGGATCCACCCGTCCCGCGCCTGGTAGTTGCCCGCGACCGGATCCCAGATGTCCGGCAGGGACCAGCCGTCAGGCGCGAACAGTCCCTCGGCGGCAAACGCCGCGCACGCGGCGCGGCTGTCCACGCTTACCGCCGCGACGGGGGCCTCGTTCCGTACCGCGTGGTACCCGGCGGCAGCGAGGGTGGCGGCCGCTACCGACGCCGTCGCCAGCCCGGTCACGTCGAACGCGGACGGAAGGAAGTTCCGCGGTCCGCTCACGGCCAGCGCGGCCGCTGTCTCGGGCTGTCCGCCGGCCATGGCCCAGACTTGCGCCGCAAGCGCGTTCAGTCCGGCTGTCTGTTGTGTCATGCCAACGATTCTTGACGTGAATGGACTGGATAATCAACGTTGATTATCGTCAACGTATGGGTGAACCAGTGGACGCGCGGACCGCGGCGGCCCGGCTCGGCGTCGATGTGCGGACGCTTTACGCGTACGTCAGCCGGGGTGCGCTGCGACGCGTTGCCGGACCGGACGGCCGTTCGAGCCGGTACGACTCGGACGAGCTGGAACTCCTCGCCCGGCGGTCCCGGCCACGGACCCTGCCCCGGCCAGCCGCGAGTATCGACCTGGTCATCGCAACCCGGGTCAGCACGGTGACCGACGGCCTGGTCAGGTACCGCGGCACCGACGTGCTCGACCTCGTCGCCGCCGGCGAGCCGTTCGAGGCGGTCGCGGACTTGCTGTGGGAGAGCGGCCAGGGGCAGGCCGTTGTCCGGGCAGAGGTCAGCGGTCCGGACGGCTGGCAGTTGCCGGCCGATAGTGCGGCGTCGACAGGGCTGATGCTCGCCGCGCTCGGCGACCAGGTGCCGGTCGTGCTCCGCTTCGCGGCGGTGGTGGCGGGCACCGGGGGCGGCGGCGGGCCCGAGGGCAGCGCCGGGATCGTTGGCACGGCCGGGGCCGGGGCCGGGGCCGGGGCCGGGGCAGGCGGCGGCTCGGTCGGCGGCTCGGTCGGCGGCTCGGCCGGAGGCTCGGTCGGCGTCGCGGCCGTCGGCGACGCCAGCGTCGCGGTCGGCGTGGCGGCTGGAGACAGTCCGCCGCACTGGGCGGCCCGGGGGAGGAGAATTATTGGCGCACTTGTCGAGGCGTCCGGTTCGGTGCCGGGTGACGGTGCCGCGGGTGCGTCGGCTGGCGCGGGTGTGGGTGCCGGTGCGCTGGCCGGCGCGGGTGTGTCGGCTGGCGCGGCGCTGGCTGGCGCGGCGCTGGTCGGCGCGGCTGCCGGTCAGTCCGCCGCCTTGGCTGGGCCGGCGGCCGCGGACGTGGCCGGTCGGCTGTGGCGGCGCTGGTCGCCGCTGCGCCCGACCGCCGCCCGGGTCCGGGCCCTCAACACCGCGCTGGTCTTGCTCGCCGAGCACGAGCTTGCCCTGTCCACGCTGGCGGTCCGCGTCGCCGCATCAGCGCGCGCGGCCCCGCCAGCCTGCGTGCTCGCCGGGCTCGGCGCGCTCAGCGGCGCGCTGCACGGCGACGTGCCCCGCCAGGTCAGGGAACGGCTAGACGAGGAGGCCAAGGCCTGGGCTAGTGGCAAGGCGGGCGCGGACGGACAGGTTGGCGCGGACGGACAGGTGGGGGCCGGCGGACAGGTGCGGGCCGGCGGGAAGGTGGGGGATGACGGCAAGGCTCGGGCTGGTGGCAAGCCGGGGGCCAGGGGCAAGGCTCGGGCCGGTGACGAGGCCTTGACCGACAGTGGCCAGCCTCGGGGCGTTGAGCAGCCGCCGCCCGGCGGCCGGCCTCCGGCCGGCGACCAGCGCTGGGCCGTCCCTGGTTTCGGCCATCCGGTCCACCGGCACGGAGACCCGCGGGCAGCGCCGCTGCTGCGGGCAGTCGCCGCGATTGCGACGCCCGCCGACCGGGAACTCATTGACCGGATCGTGCACGGCGCGCCCGCCCCGCCGAGCGTCGACTTCGCGCTCGGCGCGTTGTGCCATGTCGGCCGGATGCCGTCGGAGGCCGCGACGGCGATCTTCGCCGTCGCCCGTACCGCGGGATGGATCGCGCACGCCGCGGAGGAATACACGGAGCCGCGGCTCCGTTTCCGCGGCCGCGCTGTCGTCCCCGTCCGAGGCAGGCCGGGTAGTGGTAAATTGGACTGGTAAGTCCAGAAGTCCGTCATCCTGGAAGTCCGCCACTCCAAAGTCCAGAAGTCCGTCACTCCGGAAGCTCGCCACTCCATGAGTCCGCTCCGGAAGTCCGTCACTCTATGAGTGCCGAAGGGGGCAATAGATGACCGCGGGCACCGTTAGCCTGACACCCAAAGGCGAAGCCACCCGGCAGCGGATCGTCGAGGCGGCGTCGGCCGAGATCCGCGAATTCGGCGTGACGGCCACGCTCGACGACATCCGCGCCCGCGCGCACGCAAGCAAGAGTCAGCTCTTCCACTACTTCCCTGATGGCCGGGAGCAGCTGCTGCTCGCGGTGGCCCGCTTCGAGGCGGACCGCGTCCTGGCCGACCAGCAGCCGCAGCTCGGCGACCTCAGCTCCTGGGCCGCGTGGCTGGCCTGGCGGGACACGGTGGTCGCCCGGTACCGGGAGCAAGGGCAGCAGTGCCCGCTCAGCGCCCTGGTCACCCAGCTCGGCCGGATGAGCCCGGGCGCCCAGTCGGTGGTGGCCGAGCTCATGGGCCAGTGGCAGGCCGACATCAAGGCCGGCATCACCCGCATGCAGGCGGCGGGCGAGGTCGCGGCGGGACTTGACGCGGGCCGCACCGCGGCGGCGATCCTGGCCGGCATCCAGGGCGGCGTCGTGATGCTCATGTCCACTGGAGACCTCACCCCGCTGGAAGCCGCGCTCGACCTCGGTATCGACCACCTGCGCCATGCTCGGCCGGCGGGGCACTAGGCCCCGGCAGTCCGCCTTTCGTCCCGTCGCCTGCGCGGACTAGCGTCCCGCGGCCCGGGCGAGCGCGTTCTGCGCTCCCGTCGCGAGCCAGCCCACCACCTCGGCGGCGGACGGGAGATCGGTGATCAGGTCGACGGCCTGGCTCGCCCATACCGGCTCCGGCGGCAGCTCGCCGCTGGCTACGCCGCGCTGGTACTCGACCTTGGCCTCAGGGCTGGCGGCCAGCTCGCCTTCCCGGTCCCGCCACCGGTCAAGGAACGGGTGAGCCAGTGTCCGCGCGGTGTACTCCCCGGGCCAGCGGGACCCGCGGGCGATGTCGAGCACGCCGTTCCGCTCAGTGTCTTCGCCGCCGGAATCGATGATCGCCTTCTTGGCCGCGGGGTCGAGCAGCGCCTCGGCAGTGGCGAGAAACCGGGTCCCGACGAGTGCCCCCGCGGCGCCGAGCGCCAGCGCGGCCGCCACCCCCCGCCCGTCGGCGATGCCGCCCGCGGCGAGCACCGGTACCGACGCCGCCAGGTCAGCGACGACCGGCACGAACGGGAGCGTCGACCACCCGCGCCTGGCGCCGTGGCCCCCGGCCTCGGTCCCCTGAGCGACGATGAGGTCAGCGCCCAGGTCAATGGCCTGCCTGGCCTCCTCAAGGTCGGTGACCTGGACAATCAGCGGCACACCGGACGCGCGGACAACCTCAGCGAGCGGGCGAGGGTCGCCGAAGGACAGCATCACCGCACGCGGCGCGAACTCAAGCGCGAGCTCAACCGTCCCCCGGTCGACCGCCCAGCTCTGGAACCCCACGCCCCATGGCTCGCTCGTAGCGCCAGCCACAATGGGCAGCTCACGCGCCAGCCAGTCCCTGTCCCCGTTCCCGCCGCCGAGCAGGCCGAGCCCCCCGGCGTTGCTGACCGCCGCGGTCAGCGCCCCGCCGGCCGTCCCGCCCATCGGAGCCAGCGCGAGCGGCTGTCGCAGGCCAAGCATGTCAGTGAATGCCGTCCTCAATGCCACTTCTGTCTCCTCTTACCGTCTAGCCGGCCAGCCCTCGGACACCTCAGTCGAAAAAAGATCTTGGCGCCCGCTATTGATTCGTTTATGTCGAACTGATAATCTGATGGTACAAGCGTCAGCCGATTGTTCCAGCGTCGGCCGCACGGTGCGCCAGGTCAATGCGCTCCCCGTTTCACGGTTACGTGGCACCCCTTTGAGAGGGTGCTCGGTTCCTGGTTCCTGGTAGGTGCTCCAGGGAGTCGTGCGTTGCGTAACGCCCGCAGCTGTGCGCCGCGGCAGCGTGGACGGCGTCGAACCGCGTTGGTCGGCATCGAGCCACGTTGGGCGGCATGGGACAGCATCGCCCCGCGTCGAACCGCGTTGGACGGCGTCGGGTCGCGTGCGTTGGACGGCATGGGACGGCGTCGGCGCGCGTCGGACGCATCGGACGGCGTAGGTGGGCATGGGGCCGCGTTGGACGGCATCGGACGGCATCGGACGGCGTAGGTGGTCATGGGGCTGCGTTGGACGGCATCGGACCGCATTGGACCGCGAGGAGGTGGCTAGGGATGTGCAGTGGCGACAGCGCTGTGAGCGTGGATTGCGGTAGCGTCCCGGACGCTTTGCGGGCGGCGGAGGACGCCGTGGACTTCCTTAACTCTGCGGCCGTCGCGGACCTGCCTGGGGCGACCTGCGGGGCGGCGCTGCTGGCGCTTGGCCGGATCCAGGCGAAGCTGACCGCGGCACATGCAGGGCTGCTGCGCCAGTTCGACGCGGCCGATGCGCATGACGCGGACGGGTACGGTTCGTCCTCAGCCTGGCTGGCGGCGAAGGGCGGCATGTCCAAGAAGGCGGCGAAGGCCGCCGTCCGGCAGATGCGCCAGCTCCGCGAGCGCCCGCTGCTTGACACCGCGCTGGCGGCGGGGGACATCACCGACTCCCTGGCGTTCACGATCGCGGACTGGACCCGTAAGCTTCCGGCGGAGATGCGCACCGAGACCGACCGTATCTTGCTCGAGGCGGCCGCGGCGGGCGCGTCGCTGGATGACCTTGCGGTGATCGCGGGATGCGCGATCGAGCGGTGGCGGCAGCAGCAGCCAGACCCGGACTCGCCTGACGACAAGTTCGGGGATCGGTTCGTGCAGCTGGGGACGACGTTCGGCGGCGCGGCGGTGATCCGCGGCGACCTGACCCCGGAGTGTGCGGGGGCGGTCCGCGCGGTGCTTGAAGCGCTCGGCAAGAAGGCGGGCCCGGAAGACGACCGGACCGAGCAGCAGCGCTTCCACGACGCCCTGCAGCTGTCCTGCGAGTTGCTGCTGCGCGCCCGGCTGGTACCGGACCGGGCGGGAGCCGATACTCAGGTCGTCGCGCACATCCCGCTGTCGGCGCTCCGCGACTTGCCAGGTGCCGGCGACTTGGAGGATGCCTGGATCCGCGCCCGTCTCGGCGAAGACGGCTATCTGACGGGTAAGGACGCCGAGGTCGCCGCCTGCGACGCGCAGACCGTCCCGGTCGTAACCGGGACCGTGGACCCGCCGGTGATCGACAAGATGATTGCGTTGGCTCGGGCGGCCGCGGGCACTCGTTCCAGGCCCCTGTCATCCGAGGCCTGGCAGGCGCTGCGCCAGGCGATGGCCCGTCTAGCCGTCGACTTGGTCTCCGGGCCATCCGGCATCGCCGCGATCCTCCGCCAGGGGCTGCTGGAGAAACCCTGGAACACCCCGAGCCTCCCGCTGGACATCGGCTTCTCGGACTCTATTCCGGGCCACATCAGGCGCGCCGTCCTCTTGCGCGACAGGAAATGTGTCTGGCCGCACTGTGACCGGCCCGCGGTCCACTGCGATGTGCACCACGTGCGGCATAAGGCCGACGGCGGCGAGACCTCAGTCGCGAACTGTGCCTTGGTCTGTCAATACCACCACGACGTTTGTATTCACCGCCGAGGCTGGCAGCTCATCCTCCATCCTGACGGCACGACTGAGGCCCGGAGTCCCGACGGCCGCCACATCCTCAGATCCCACGCGCCCCCGACCGCCCACGCCGCATGAGGGGGCGGGGGATAGGGCTGACTCGTCAGTGGTGTTACCGACGATTCGGACGGTACGTCTCGGCACCGGGGGGCGTCGAGGACCGGAAGAGACACGCGCTGGCCAGGTTAGCTGGGGCCCGGTGCGAAGTACGGTCGATCCGATGCGTCGTCCGGGTTCCGCGTCCGGACCCGCGCCGGGCCCTCGCCCGGGCCCGCGCCGGGGTTCCTCGCCCGGCCGCGCCGGGGTTCCTCGCCCGGGCCCTCGCCCGGCCCCCGTCCGGGCCCGCGCCGGGGTTCCTCGTCCGGCCGCGCCGGGGTTCCTCGCCCGGGCCCCGTCCGGGTTCCGTCCGGGTTCCTCGTCCGGGCCCCTCGCCCGGGTTCCGTGTATGGGGCGCGTGTACGGGTCTCTCACCGGGGCCCTCGCAGGCTCCTGGCTCCGGTCCCTTGCCCTGGACCCTGCCCCCGGGTGTGATAGTGAGGTATTGCGGTCGAATCGCGTGGCTGGCCTGGAGGCTGCGTAGCTTGGCGGTTTGCCCGCGGCTGCGAATAGGACGGGGCATGGCGTCTGGCTTTGATCCGTATGCGGTGCTTGGCGTGTCCCGCGAT
>DASYAD010000034.1:0-12013 GCA_036501515.1 Trebonia sp.
CCCTCATCGAGATCCTCACCGGCCCGGACGCCCCGCCCCGCTCGCGGATCCGTGCGGCGTCGGCGCTCTTCGCCGCCCACACCTCCTGCATGTTCTTCACGAAGGACGCCCTGGCGCCCGAGGCTGACCAGGCGCAGCCCCCCGACAGAGACGAACTCCACAAGATCGTCCTCGAGCTGGCCGAGGACCTGGCCCGCGGCATCGGCCCGGCTTAGCCTTCTATCGCTGCGTCCTCGGTAGCGGCCATTTCAGACCGCCCCGAGCAGGTAAGCGAGCAGGATGACGACGAACACATAGAGCAGGTAGAGGTTGACGTCGCCGGACTGCACAGGCCGTACCAAGTCCGCCAGCCACTCCAGGCAGCGGACCAGAGGCCGGTACAGGTACCGCTGGAAGACCGGCGTGACCCGCGCTTCATAGTGCACCGGGCCGGACCGGCCGGCCGGATCGTCGTCCGACGGCCTGGTGACGGAGACCGACGGCCGGTACAGGGCGTCGAAAGTCACCCGGGTCGGGGCGGAGAATGTCATGGCCGAGTACTGCATGCGGGGCCGGAACGACACGATCCCCCCGTCCCACACCGGCACCGTCACTGAACCGGCACGCGGCCGGCCAGCCAGGTAGATCAGCAGCGGCACGGCGAGCGCGCAGACGAGGAAGACCGCCAGGTAGGTCGGGGAGAACGCGGAGAAGTCGGCGTGCGCGGGGATGACGGTCAGGTTGCCGGGAAGCAGCAACGGCCCGAGCGGGACCCCGGTGACGGTGCGGGCCGCCTTATCCAGCACATAAAGCACCACCGGCGCGCCGACGGCCAGCGCGACGCAGGCGACGGCCAGCAGCGCCGGCCCGGCGACCGGCTGACCGTCTTCCGACGCGGCGGCCGCCTGCCTGGTGCGCGGCATGCCCAGGTAAGGGATGCCGAAGCCACGGACGAACGCGTAGACGGCTAGCCCGCCAGTCAGCCCCAGGGTTCCCGCGGCGAGCACGATGAGGATGCCGGTCAGATCGCTGCCGGTACGGAAGCCCTGGAACAGGCCCTGGAAGATCAGCCATTCGCTGACGAACCCGTTCAGCGGCGGAAGCGCGGCGATGCCGAGCGTCCCCACGAAGGCGATCACCGACGAGCGGGGCAGGCGGTGGACCAGCCCGCCGAGCCGGTCCATGTCCCTGGTCCCGGCCGCGTGCTCGGTCACGCCGGCCTCGAGGAACAGCAGCGTCTTGTAGCAGCCGTGGTTCGCTACGTGATAGATGCCCGCGATCAGCAGGAACGTCCATAGCGCCCGCTGCCCGCTGGCGTGGAAGATCATGGCGGCGCCGAACGCGGTCACGATGATGCCGGTGTTCTCGATCGTGGAGTAGGCGAGGAACTTCTTGATGTCCCGTTCGGCCATCGCGTACAGGATCCCGATCGCCGCCGTCACCGCCCCGGCGCCCATGGTGACCAGGCCGGGCCAGGCGCCGGCCGGCGGAGCGAGCCGGAACGCGAACAGCGCGATGCCGTACACGCCCATCTTCACGACCACGCCGGACAGGAACGCCGACCCGTCGGCGGGCGCGACCGGGTGCGCCTCGGGCAGCCACACGTGCAGCGGAACCAGCCCGGCCTTGAACCCGAATCCGCACAGCGCCAGCAGGAAGGCGGCGGCCCGCCACCCGCCGGGCACCGACGCGCCGTGCGCGGAGATGCCGGCCAGCGTCGTGTAACCGGTCTTCGACGACAGGATCACGAACGCGGCCACGACCAGCAGGAATCCGGCCTCGGACAGGGCCAGGAACCAGAACGCGCCGCGCGCCACGGGCGCGGACCGCGGATGGCGGAGGATGAGCAGGTAGCAGGCCAGGGTCATGGTCTCCCACGCGACGAGGAAGGTGACCATGCCGCCCGCCGTCAGCACCGCGAGACAGCCAAGCACCGCCACGTTGTAGGCCGCCAGGTAGAGCGCCGTTCCGCCGGACGGCTCGTGGTACCTCGGCGCGTACCACGCGATCGCCACCGCGACCACGCCGAGCAGCGCGGTGAACACTCCGGCCAGGCTGGTCGCCTGAAGCTGCAACGGCCCGCCCACTACGGTGGCGCCCCCGGGAGACACCACCGGCGTATCGCCGTACAACAGCGACCAGCCGCCGCCGGCCGCGGCGGCGGCGCCGCCGAGCGCCGACACCGCGCAGCACACCCGCAGTCCGCCCGCGGTTCGCGCGGCGAGCACACCTGTCAGAGCGGCGGCGAGCCAGGCGGCGGCCGCGGCATAGAGGAAGTCGAGCGGGGTCATGAGTCACCACGGGTACGTTCGGGATGATCGTCGGCGGTAAAGGGCAGATCCCGCACCTTTTCCGCGAGCCGGCCCACCGCCACGCCGAGTCCGTGCAGCAGGGCGAGCGGGCTGGGCGGGCAGCCGGGAATCCACACGTCGACCGGCAGCACCGCGTCCACGGTTCCGTGGGTGAACGGGTCCGCTGGATAGACGCCGCCGAGCGCGCATGCGCCGGTCGCGACGACGATCTTGGGGCCGGGCATGGCGTCGTAGGTCTTGCGCGCGGCGACCTCGAACGCGCGGATCATCGGCCCGGTGACGAGCAGCAGGTCGGCATGCCGTGGCGCGGGTGTGAAGAAGAACCCGAGCCGGTGCAGGTCGTAGTGCGGCGCGGTGAGCAGCCGGATCTCCTGCTCGCAGACCGCGCACGACCCGGTGTCCAGGGTGCGGATGTGCAGGCTGCGGCCGAACTGCCGCGTGATCGTCTCCCGTAGTTCTTCCGCGGTCATGATGTCTCCCGCAGCGGGATTCTTTTGATCAATTCGGAACGTACGGTTGCTGCGAGTTCGAACTCACCGCTGCTCTGGACGGCGTCCGGCGCCTCGGCGGCGCATCTGCCGCACGCCGTGCACCTGCCGACGTCGTACACGAGTGTGCGGTCGTCCAGGCGTAGCGCCCCGGTCGGGCAGGCGGTGACGAGCCGGCCGGCGGTCACGCGGGTCAGCGCCTGGGGCCGGAAGGCCGGCGGGGTCGGCAGGAAGGGGGCCGACGCGTCAGGGCGCGCGGGGTAGCGGGTGGTGACCACGCCGCGTCGGATGCCGCGGATGAACCACAGCGTCATTCGGTGCCTCCCCTGTCAGCGGGCCATTCCTGCGGCGGTCAGCCAGAAGCTGGCCTCAATTATCGGGATGTCGGTGAACACGTTCTGCGACCGGCAGGCGTCATCAAAACCGCGCCAGTTCCGTGCCGATGCCGGACGCAGCCGGGCTCTTGTCAGGCAGCCGTCGTCGCCGAGCGCGATCCAGGCGAGTGCCTCGCCGCGGGAAGACTCGGCCCAGCCGAGCCCGGTGCCCTCGGTTCGCGGAAGGTCGATCGTGCTGGCCGCGGTGCCCGCGTCGAGGAACTGGCCGATAAGGCGGACGGACTCGGCGGCCTCGGCGAGCATGACGGTGAAGCGGGCGAGCACATCGCCCGCGGTTCCTGTGGCGACGGCCGTCTGTTTTCCGTATGGGCCGCCCGGCACCAGCCGTGCGTCGCCGGTGAGTCCCGCGGCCCTGGCGACCGGGCCGACAAGGCCGAGAGCGCGGGCCTGGTCCAGGGTCAGGATGCCGGTCGCTTCCAGCCGGTCGACGAAGGAGTTGGTGCCGAGCAGGGCGTCGGCGGCGCGCTTGAACTCGCCGTAGGCGCCGGGAAGCTCTTCGCGGATCGCGTCCGCGTCGGGCGCGCGGCTGGCACCGCCGGTGCCGACAACGCCGAACAGGTAGCGGTGCCCGAACGCGCGGGCGTTCAGCCGGAGCAGCTGTTCCAGGGCGATCTCGGCGGCGGACTGGCCGACGGACAGCCCGGTCGACTGGCACAGCGCCGCCATCGCGGCGGCGTGGTTGTACAGCCGCTCGAGTTCCAGGGCGACGGCGCGGGTACGCTGGGCGGCCTTAGCGGGCTGGACGCCGGTGGCGGCCTCGGCGGCGGCCGCGAGGGCCCAGGTCATCGCGACGGCGCTGAGCCCTTCTGCCCGCTCGGCGAGAAACAGGGCTTGTTCCGGGGTCTTGCCCTGCAGCCGCCATTCCAGGCCGCGGTGCTTGTGCCAGGTGAACAGGTACAGGTCGACGACTTCCTCACCGCTGGTGACCAGGCCGTAGTAGAGGGACTCGACGCCGACCTGCCGGACTGGGCCGAACGGGAACTCAAACGCCTCACCGCCCACCATGTGCGGCGCGCGGACCTCTTCCGGCTCGGCCGGCGGCTTGCGGCCCAGGGTGGGCAGGCTAGCGTGCGGCGGGAGCATCATCCGGTTCAGCGGCTTGCCGGTGGCGGGCCGGATGCCGAACTGTTCGTAGATCTCGCATTCCTCGACGAACGCGGCGGGCGCGATATCGGAAAGCGCGGGATACTCGCCGTTGTCGATCGGCGTCTCTGTGACGACATACCCGGCCTGGCCGGTGGTGTCGTTCGCCCACACAAGGCGCAGGGTGGCCTGATCGCTGCCGGACGCGAACATGTCCGCCAGGCGCAGGCCCGCCAGGTCCCGGACCGCTGCCTCCAGGTCCGGGGAAGCGACCTGGAACGTGGTGACCGCGCCAGGGACGGCGCGCGGCTGGACGGTTGTCATCCGATCACCGCTACCGAGTGCGTGATCGTCGCATCCAGTCCGGCGGGAATCCACAGTCCGAGGACCAGCAGCGCCGCCAGGCCCAGCACGAGCGGCGCGGCGGTTAGCGCCAGCGCGCCACGGTCGTGATACGGGCTGGGCGGTGACGGGTGCGGCGGGTCGCCGGTCACCATCCCGGTGATCGTGCGGGCGAAAGCGAAGAACGCCACGCCGAGCAGGGCAAGCAGCAGCAGCGGGAAGGCCGGGCTGCCGCGGGCGAACCCGGCCCGCACGATCGTGAGCTCGGACAGGAACACGCCGAACGGCGGCGAGCCGAGCACCGCGAACGCCGCCAGCAGCAGCGCTGCCCCGGTGACCGGGACCGCGGTGAGCAGGCCGCTGACGCCAGCCGCCTCCCGGGTCTTGTAGCGCAGCGACACGTCACCGCTGGCCAGGAACAGCACGGCCTTGGCCAGGGCATGGTTGAGCACTTGCAGCAGGGCCCCGTACAGCCCGAGGACGCCGCCGAAGCCGAGGGCGACCGCGATGATCCCCATGTGCTCGACGCTCGAGTAGGCGAAGAGCCGCTTGAAGTTGCCCTTCCTGACCATGAACAGCGCGCCGATCGCGATCGACGCGAAGCCGAAGGACAGCAGCACCGCCCGCGGGTAGGTGCCGCCGAGCCCGGCATGGGCGATGGCGAGGAACCGGATGATCGCGTACATGCCGGTGTTGAGCAGCGCGGCGGACAGCATCGCGCTGGCCGGGCTAGGCGCCTCGGCGTGCGCGTCGGGCAGCCAGGTGTGCATCGGCGCCAGCCCTACCTTCGTGCCGTAGCCCACCACGGCGAGCAGGAACGCCAGGCGCAGGCTCTGCGGGGCCAGCGCGGAGGCGTGCGCGAGCAGGTACGGCCAGGTCAGGCCAAGGTTGGAACCCGGGTGCAGGGCGCTGGCCGAGTAGAAGAGGAACAGCGTACCCGCCAGCGCGATCGTGACGCCGAGCGAGCTGATGATCACGTACTTCCAGGCCGCCTCCAGGCTGCGGGCACGGCCTTCCAGGCCGACAAGCGCGGCGCTCGCCAGGGTGCTCGCCTCGACGAGGACGAACAGCAGGCCGAGGTTCCCGGTTTCCAGCGAGGCCAGCATCAGCGAGGCGAACAGGCCGAAGAACGTGAAGTAGAGCTTGACCTGGAAGCCGGTGAGCTCGCCGGAGTCTTCCTGCCCCCCGATGTAGGAGACCGAACCAAGCGCGGCGAGCAGCGTGACGCCGGAGACGGTCAGCAGGAAGAATCCGCTGAGCGGGTCGGCGTACAGGAAACCGTCCCAGCCCTGCAGCGTCCGGCCGCCATTGAGCATGGTCAGCAGCGCGATAGCGCAGCCCAGCGCGACCGCGGCGGCGACGGACTGGACGAGGGCCGCCAGCCGGGCGCGGGCGCCGGCCAGCGCGGCGGCCGGGCCCGCCAGCGGCACCAGCACGATGAGGACGGCCAGGGCAGTCAACCGCGCAGCTCCCTGAGTTCGGCGGCGCTTGCCTGGGCGAGCTGCCGGGTGAGGCCGGAGACGAACACGATCATGATCAGCACTCCCGCGACGATGTCCAGGAAGATCCCGGCCTCGACGATGAACGGGAACGTGGCGACCAGGGTGATCGCGCCGAGGAACACCCCGTTCTCGACGATGAGCCAGCCGATCAGCTGGGCGACGGTGTGCCGGCGCACCACCATGGTGAGCGCGCCGAGCAGGATCACCGCGGTCGACAGCGGCACGACAGCCGCCGCGGCGGTGCCCTGCGGCAGCAGCGCCGGACGGGTGACCAGGTACGCGAATGCGGTCAGCCCCCCGCCGGCGAGCAGCGAGGTGGACAGCCCGGTCGACATCGCCGCGTCGCGCTTGAGCGCCAGCCGCGCGACCAGGACCCGGCGTGCCGCCACCGGGATCGCGATCCCCTTGACCGCCAGGGTCAGCGCGGCGAGGATCCACAGCTCGGTGCTATGGAAGGCGGCGGCGGAGACTCCGGCCGCGAACGCCAGCACCACGGACTGGGCCCCGTAGTAGACGACGTACCGGTTGAACAGCTTAGAGGCCAGGCAGGCGAAGGCCAGCAGTAGCATCACCGCGCCGGACAGGTCGAGCAGGACGCCCGCGGTGCTGCTGTTCGACAGTTGCTGCACGAGTCCCTCACGCCCCGATCACGTAGGAGGTGGCGACGCCGACGAGGGCGAGCATGAACGCGGCGCCGAGGAACTCGGCTATGCGGAAGAACCGCAGCTTCGCGAACGAGGTGTCGATGATCACGATCGCCAGCCCGCACAGCGCCAGTTTTCCTAGCAGCACGGGGATTGCCAGCAGCGCGCCGGGCAGGTGCGCCGCGTCGCCCAGCCCCCAGGGCAGCACGAACACGTTCATGAATACCGACGACAGCAGGAACAGCTTCATCCAGCTGCCCCACTTGACCAGCGCGTACGCGCGGCCCGAGTACTCGAGGACCCGGCTTTCCTCGATCATCGAGATCTCGGTGGACCCACCCGGGTTGTCGATCGGGATCCGGCCATTCTCCACCAGGACGATCATGAAGAAGGCGACCAGGCCAAGCAGGTGGGTGGGCAGCACCACGACGTACGGCGAGGACGCGACCGCGTGGTTCATTAGGTACGGGTTGTCGGATGCGGACACGGCGCCGACGGTGAAGAACACCAGGATCAGCGTGGGCTCGGCCATGGACCCGATCCAGCTGGCCCGGCTCGCGCCGAGCCCGCCGTAGGGGCTGGCGGTGTCCAGGCCGGACAGCGAGATGACGAAGCTGGCCAGCGTGAGCACGAACGCGCCGCCGATCAGGTCGGCGAGGAACGCCAGCGGCAGCGGCTCGTTCGTGATCACCGGGACGATCACCGAGACCGTCAGGTAGCAGGCGAATGCGACGAACGGCGCGCCGCGGAACACCCAGGACGCCTGGTCGCTGACCGCGCTGCCCTTGCGCAGCAGCTTGCCCAGGTCCCGGTAGGGCTGGAGCACGCTTGGCCCGCGCTTGGAGCCGACGATCGCCTCGGCGCGTGCTATCGCGCCGGCATACAGCGGGGCGAACGCGATGACGACAAGGCTTTGCAAGAACTGGATCAGCTCAGGCACTCCCGGACCTCCCCTGCGCGTCCGACGTCAGGTAACGCCTTGCAGGTAGAGGCCATCAGCCGGGACCGATCCCGGCGGTACGCGAGCCTCATCGCGTGATTACTGCTAACGATACATGGCACTTTTCCGGCCGGCCAGCGGCTTTCTAGGGCGCCAGCAGCACCGGCAGGGCGGCCTTGCGGGCCGCGGTCGCCGCGACATGGCCGAGCCGCGGGTGCAGCACGCCGCCTGCGCCATGCCGGCCGAGGACCAGCAGGCCGAAACCCTGTTGCTGCGCGTACTCGCAGACGGTGCGCGCAGGGTCGCTGCTCTGGGCGAACCGCAGGGCCACCCGCGCCCGCTGAGCGTCCGGCACAGCCGCGCAGGCCTTGGCGAAGGTCTGTTCGGCGAAGCGCTGGCGGCCGTCGAAGTCGGCGGCGCCCTCCGCCGCCTCCTCGGTGTGCGGTGCCGGCTTGAGCACCGCGAGCGCCACCACACACGCCGCCTCATCAGCGGCGATCGCCGCCGCGATGCGCAGCGCGGCGGCGGCGCCTGGCGAGCAGTCCCAGCCGACCAGGATCCGGCGAAACGGCCCAGTAGTCATCGGCGGCCTCCTCGCCTGCCGAAGCCAGTCAGGACGCAGAAGCCGTCAGCGGAAACCTTCCGCGGTTCCGGTGCCGGAACTCCCTGAATGCCGGACCGTGGCGAGCCTCATCGCCAGTGCCGCCATTGTCGGGCCGGCCGGTACTGGCCCGCAAGAGGCGTTCTCCTCAGGTGGGCGCCGTCACATGCTCGGGGCCGAACACCTGCCGGTACAGGTCCTCGCCGTAGCTGGTCGGCAGCGGCTCGCCCTCGGGCAGCCGGAAGGTCCGCTGCCCGTCGGGCCGTCGCTGCGCGCGCAGGAACAGGGCCTCGCCGGCGTTGTGGGCGTAGCAGCTTTCTGCCAGGTCGTACAAGTGGGTGACGTATGCGACCCGGATGCCGGCCTCGGTGCAGGCGCGAATGATCTGGCGGGCGATCTCCGAGCCCTCGCGCTCGTTGGTCGACGCGAACGATTCGTTGCACAACAGCAGCGCGCCCGGAGTGATCCGGCCGGCGATCACGCTCATCCGGTCAAGCTCCTCATCGAGCTTGCCCTTCTCCATCGTGGCGTCTTCCTCGCGCTTGAAGTGGGTGAAGACCCCGGAACAGACGCTGGCGTCGAACGAGTCCGCCGCGACGAACATGCCGGCCTGCATCATCAGCTGTGCCTGGCCGAGGCTGCGCAGGAAGGTGGACTTGCCGCCCTGGTTCGCGCCGGTGATCATGATGAGCTGTTTGCCGTCGGCGGCCACGTCGTTGCCGGTGACCCCGACGCCCTCGCCGCCGTCGGGCTGGGTCAGCGCGAGGCTGGCGTCGTACAGCCCGCGGGCGCTGAGGCGGTCCCCGCCGAGGGCGGCTGGCGCCGGGTAGTACACCGGCTCGCCTCGGTTAGTCAGCTGCTCCCGCAGGTTCAGGCAGCCGACGTAAAAGCCGAGTTCGGCGCGGAGCATACCGAAGAAGCTCTTGATGTGGTCACAGGACTGGGCGACCGAGTTGGCGGTGTCGTTTGCGCCACGGCTGGTCAATTCCGAAAGCTTGCGCAATCCGGCCTCGTCCCGTTCGGCGACGGTAAACGTGTAAGCGCCGCGGTTCCTGACGCGCAGCCGGTCGTGCCAGCCGCGGGCCGGCGGGTGGCGGCGCAGCACGAAGCCGACGCCTTTGCCGCCACGGCCGAGCCTGGCGCTGATCAGGGTGCCGCGCCGGAACTGCAGCTCGGCGAGGCGTTCCTCCATCTCGGCGAAGTAGCCGTCGCTGAGCTCGCTGGCCAGCATCGCGAAGAACCGGGCAAAGCCCTCCGAGCGGAAGCCGGCCGCGTGCTCGCCGGCGATGCCAGCCAGGCAGTGCAGATGATCCACATAGAGGCGCATCAGCTGCAGGGACCGGTGCAGGATCGTGGCCGGCGAGTCGCGGAACAAGAAGCCGAACACCTGCCGTTCGGCGCTGACTCCGGCGACGGCGAGATCGTACAGATCGCGAGTGACATCGGGATGCGCGACGCAGTCCGCGAGCACGTGCTGCCGGTAGGTGATCTCCGCCGGGCTCGTCAGCCCGGTGTAGAGGCCCTGCCGCGCCACGGCGTACAGGAACTTGTCGCCTCCTGCCATGGCGGTCAGCAGCACATTGAGCTCTAGGTCCGCGGCGAGTTCGGGCTCCTGCGGCGGCAGCTCACGGCCGGCGTCGAAGTCCCTGTCCGGATACATCAGTAGCGCTTTCATGCGGCGAGCCGCTCCTTCAGCTGCGGGTAGGTCAGACCGTACTTGCGCGCGATCGCGGCCGCGTAGGCGAGCCCGTCAGCGGGCCTGCGGACGATCTTGAAGGTGCGCTCCGCAGGATTGTCCGGGTTGACGGTGCCCACCATGGAGACGCACGCCTCGTTGCGGGACGTCAGTTCGTCGACGAACGTGACGTAGACCCCAAGCAGTCCAAGTTCCGTCATCCGGTCCAGGACCCGCTCCCCGATGAACGTGGCGTCGTGCAGCGTGGTCGAGGCGAAGCTCTCGTTCATGACCATCAGGCTGACGCTTGTCGCCTGGTCGAGCACGTCCTTGATGCGGACCAGTTCGTCCTCAAGCTTGCCGCGCAGCGTGGCCAGGTCTTCCTCCCGCTCGAAGTGCGTGAAGATCCGGTCGGGCAGGAACAGCCGGGCGCGGCGGGCCGGAACCGGGTACCCGAGGCTGGCCAGGTAGTGCAGCTGGCCGGCCATCCGCGCGAACGTCGTTTTCCCGCCATGGTTGGGCCCGGTGACCACGAAGATCCGCTCCGGCCCGGACAGCCGGAAATCGTTGCCTACCACCGTGCCGCCGTCGGGCACGAGCTTGCGGGCCAGTGCCAGGTCGAACGCGGCGTCCACGTCGGTCTCCTTATCGTCGGCCGACACCCGCGGGTAGCAGAACTCGAGGCCGGCCGCCTTGAGCGGCGCGATGAACTCGAGGTAGGCGATGTAGAACTGGATTTCGCGGTCGAACGCGCGGACCGTCGCGTCCAGGAAGCCGGCATGCCGCTGGCAGAAGTCGTCAAGCGCGCCGAACTCATCGGGAAACAGCCGGGCCACCTGATCGGTGATCCGCTCTTCCACGTAATCCATGTCCGGCCAGCTGCGGAACTTGCCGCGGTAATCCTTGACCTCGCCGCGAGCGAATTTCGCGAAGGTCGCCACAACGTCCGCGCTGAAGTCGGCCTCATCCTCGTACCGGGAGACCGTGACCCGGTTCGCCTTGATGTTGACGCAGTACCGCAGCCGCGCGAGTGCCCCGGATACCTGTTCGATATCTGTCGTGAGAGTGGCGAACGCCGCCGATCCCGCGTACCCGGACAGGTAGTCGCGCAGCGCGATGAACCCGCGCGAGGCGAGGTCAGCCTCGCCGAGCGCACCGGCGAGCGCGCTGACCGCCTCGCGGTATTCACGGGCCGCGTCGAGGTGCCAGAACTCCTTCTGGTACCGGTAGCGGAGCTTGCGCGCCTGCGCCAGGTACTCTCGGACGGTCCGCATCCGCCGCCCGAATTCCGCCACGGCAGTCGCGGCCGCCTGGCGTTCTAGGTCCCTGAATACGTCGTGCCGGTAGGCGACGGCGGCCGCGTCGCGCTGCGGCGTCCGGAAGAACGGCGTCAGGTCGTACTCGTCCCGGCCGTCCGCCACCGCCGCGAACACCTGGTCGAGGTTCAGGTCTGCCAAGAACGCCGGGTCCGCGGGGGCGACGTCCTGGCCGGCCCGCACAGGGGAGTCGTACAGGATGCTGGTGTCGCCGCATGGCAAGTCCACCCAGGCCTCCACCGGTTCACTGAGCCCGGTAGAAGCCATCAGCCGGGTGGCGGTTGAGGTGGGCTTCATCACCTGCGTCAATCGTACCTGGTCGCCGGTAAAATCAGGCAGCGTGCCCGAGCCAGCCGAAGTCGCCGTGCCATACCCGGCCGGGGCTTCTGCGCCGCCCGGCCGGGCCCGGCTCGTGCTGCCGCGGGCGGACCGGCGGGAGGTCGCCGCGATCTTCGCGGGCGGGGCGCTCGGCACCCTGGCGCGCGCCGCGCTCGCCGAAGCATTCCCGCACTCCGCGACCGCGTGGCCGTGGCCCACGTTCGGAGTCAACATCGTCGCGGCGTTCCTGGTCGGCTACTTCGTGACCCGGCTCCAAGAGCGGCTGCCGCTGTCCAGCTACCGGCGGCCGCTGCTCGGCACCGGGCTGTGCGGAGGCCTGTCCACGTTCTCCACGATGCAGGTGGAGATCCTGAGGATGCTCAGCGCCCACGCGTGGGGGCTGGCCGCCGGATACACC
>DASYAD010000035.1:0-2277 GCA_036501515.1 Trebonia sp.
TTCGTGCACGGGTTCGGGCGCCTTGGGGTGTCGAACTCGATCTGGGACCGGTCAGGCCCGCTGAGCGCCGGAGAGTGGGAACGCGTCCGGATGTATCCCTACCTGACCGAGCGCATGCTGCACCAGTCGGCGGCGCTCGCGCCGCTCGGCGAGATCGCGGTGCAGCATCGCGAGCGGCTCGACGGCAGCGGCTACCCGCGCGGTCTCGCCGGCGGCGCGATCTCCAGGCTGGCCCGGGTGCTGGCGGCCGCCGACGTGTACACCTCGATGCGTGAGCCAAGGCCGCACCGGCCCGCGCGGCCGGCCGGGGAGGCGGTCGCGGAGATGCACGCCGAAGTGCGCGCCGGGCGGCTGGACGGCGCCGCCGCCGACGCCGTGCTCGAGGCGGCCGGCCATCGGCAGCCGCGCCGCCGGCAGGCGATCGCCGGCCTGACCGCCCGCGAGGTCGAGGTGCTCATCCTGCTCGCCAGGGGCATGTCCAACAAGCAGATCGCCGAGCAGCTCGTGGTCACGCCGAAGACGGCGGGCAACCACGTCGAGCACATCTACGCCAAGATCGGCGCCTCGAGCCGGACCGCCGCCGCGATGTTCGCGGTGCAGCACGGCCTGCTGCCCGGTCCGCTAGCGCACGAGGACGGCCCTGTCAGGGCGCCGTAGCCAGGTTGACCGCCTGGACCTGCTCCGCCAGGTAGTCGGTGACCAGCAGCGTGTCCGTGCGCGGGATCACGGCCATCTCCCTGGGGAAGGCGCCGGCCGGGATCAGGCCGAGGAGCGCTGGCCGGCCGGCCAGGGCGGCTCTGACGTTCACGACGGCCAGGTTCGCTGTCGCCCCTTTCGCGCTGAAGCGGTCCGAGTCCGCGACGACGAGCCGCTGGCCGTCACCGGACAGCGCCAGTCCCACGGGCGCCTCGCCTACCTGCACTCGCGCCAGCAGCGCATGGCCCGGATCGGTGCGCAGCGCCGCGGCCGAGAAGCCGAGCACGGCGTCGCTCCCCCTGGCGGTCACCCAGACGACCTTTCCGTCCGCTGAGGTGACCACCCGCACGGGGCTGCACCCCGCGAGAACCGTGCCGGCGACCGCATCGGCTGGCCTGATTTCGGCCTGGCGCAGGCCGATCACGGTGACCGTGCCGACGGGCTGGCCGGCAGCCCGGGCTGTCGCGGCTCCCCTGGCGGACTCGCTGGTGGCGTAGATCCAGCGCCCGTCCGGCGACACGGCGAGCCCCACCGGGGCAGTGCCGAGCGGCACCGTGCCCGCGAAATCGGCCGGGCCGAAGCCGCTGGCGAGCGCCTTGCGCAGGTCGAAGACGGCCAGCGAGTCGCTGAGCTCGAGCGTGACGAACGCGAAGCGGTCATCGGGGGACACCGCCACCTCGACAGCTCCCCGCCCGGCCGGGCTCGACAGCGTGCCAAGAACGGCGCCCGCCGCGCCGTCCTCGGCCCTGGCCACGTCGATCACCACCGCGCCGCTTCCGTCGGCCACCAGCAGGTAGCGGCCGTCATTGGTCAGCTGCTCGCCCTGCGGAGTTCCCGGCACGCTCACCTGACGGTCCGCGACAGGGGCCGGGGACCGGTTGGACAGCACCTCAACCGCGCTGTTCAGCGTGACGAACGACCAGCGCCCGTCGGAGGTCGCCATCACGGAGAAGGGACTGCCAGGGACCGGCACCGCCGCCTGGGAGACCGCGCCGAGCACCGGCGCGGCCGCCACGGCAGTGTCGCAGGAACTTCCCGCCCGCACCTGGGAGCCTTGTGCGCCGTTCGCCGAGGTCCCGCACCCGCACAGCCCGCACAGCCCGCCGGCCGCGAGCAGCAGCACCAGCCCGGTCCGCCAGCTCATCCTCCGCAGTATGACAGCGATCGAGCGCCGGCACGGCCGTCCGCGCTGCCACCAAGCCCCGTGCCGTCCGCTTAGGGCGGGGCCACAAGACGGGCATCGGCCGGCGGGAGGTGCTTGTGCGCGGCGGGCCGAGGTATCAGGCTCGTTAGTGTGCCAGACCAGACTGTTTCCCGACCGGCGAACTTCCCGGCACCCGAACCGGGGCTGACGCCGGAGACGATCATTGCCCGCGCCACGGCGCTGATCCCCGAGATCCGCGCGCAGGCGGACGAGGCCGAACGGATCGGCAAGCACACCGCCGAGCTGGATGCCAAGTTCACCGAGGCCGGCTTCTACCGGATGCTGCAGCCGAAACGGTTCGGCGGCTACGCCTTCGACATGCTGACCTACTGGAAGGTCATCATGGCCGTGGCCGAAGGCGACGCGGGGACCGCCTG
>DASYAD010000036.1:0-10962 GCA_036501515.1 Trebonia sp.
GGGTCAGAGCCCGAAAAGATTCCACAATCCCTTCCCTGCCTCGGGCATGCGGCGGCTGGCTAGCGCGCATGGCGGGTCCTTGACGGCGGCGGAAGAATCTGTACCCTTGTCTTATGACAATAGATAAAGGGAACAGCCCGATTGACTTCCGGCTTGATCCCTCCTCGGGGGTGCCGACCTACCTGCAGCTTGTGCAGCAGGTGGAGCACGCGCTGCGGCTCGGCTACCTCAAGCCGGGCGACCAGCTCCCCAAGGTGCGGGACGTGGTCGCGGCGCTGACCATCAACCCGAACACGGTGCTCAAGGCCTACAAGGAGCTTGAGACCAAGGGGCTGGCGGCGGGCCGTCCGGGTCAGGGCACCTTCGTTCAGGCGACGCTGCGCCAGGTCACGCTGCCTGAGCTTGGCGGGCTGCGCCGGTCCATGACCGGCTGGCTTGAGTCGGCGGAAGAGGCCGGCCTTGACGAGGACGGGGTCGTGGCCCTGTTCATCAGCGTCCTGCGGGATTTCTTTAAAAGCAGCGGGAGCGGTGCCAGTCACGGGAGCGGCGGCAGCCGCGAGAGCCGAGGCAGCGGTGAAGGCCGCCGCGACAGTGACGGCACTCTCAGCGCCGGGGGCGGCGCTGGCCGTACGGGCCTGGCCGGCCGCGCCCGCGCCGTGAACGACGGAACGGAGGGCGTCGCGTGAACGTCATCGACACTTGCGACCTGGGCAAGCGGTACAGCAAAGCGTGGGCGCTGCGCGACTGCAGCCTGGCGGTGCCCGAAGGGCAGCTAGCGACGCTCGTCGGCCCTAACGGTGCGGGCAAGTCGACGCTGATGAACATGGTGGCGGGCCTGTCCCTGCCCACGGCGGGAACGGTGACCGTGCTCGGCGGCACGGCGGCGGGGTCGCCCGCCGCGCTCGACGGCATCGCCTTCATGGCCCAGGACGCCCCGCTGTACAAGGGCCTGTCGGCGGCCGACATGATGCACCTGACCAGGAACCTGAACCGCAGCTTCGACGACGCGTACGCGCGGCAGCGCCTCGACGGCCTCGGCATCCCGCTGAAGAAGAAGTCGGGCAAGCTGTCCGGCGGTCAGCAGGCACAGCTGGCGCTCACCCTGGCCCTCGCACGGCACCCGCGGATGCTCATCCTCGACGAGCCGCTGGCCGCGCTCGACCCGCTGGCCCGTCAGGACTTCATGGCCACGGTCATGACGTCGATGGCCGACGACGGCGTGTCGGTGCTGCTGTCCTCGCACGCGATCGCCGAGCTCGAGCGGATGGCCGACTACCTCATCGTGCTCGGCGGCGGCGGGCTGCGCCTGGCGGGGGAGACCGACGAGCTGCTCGCTCAGCACCGGGTACTGACGGGCCCCGCCGGCCAGGCCGACCTGCTGGCGGCCCGGCTGTCAGTGATCCAGGACAAGCGGGCGGGCGCTCAGGCCCACCTCCTGGTCAGGACGAGCGACGAGGCGGGCAACGGGCAGCCCGCCGACCAGGTGGTCCCGCCCGGCTGGGAGGCGCACCCGGTCAGCCTGGAGGAAGTCATCCTCGCCTACCTGCGTCCCGCGGGCGGCGGCACGGCTACGGCGCCTCGTTCCCTGGCCGAGCTCACCGAGGTGACCCGATGACGGTGCTTACGCTGCCCGCCGAGCCGGCCGCGGAAGCGACCGCCGCTTTGCGCCCGGTGCCGTGGCGCCGGATGGCCTGGGTCACCTGGCGCCAGCAGCGCGCCACCTTCATCAGCGTGCCCGCGGTGCTTGGCGCAGTGGCGCTTTTCCTGCTGGTAGCCAGCCTGAAGATGCACCACGACTACGCCGCCATCGCCGGCTGCTCACTCGATATCGGTCACGATTCGGCCGCCTGCCAGCAGGGCATCAGCCATTTCAACACAGTGGACTGGACGGCCGGGAACACCGTTCTCATCCTGATGAACCTGCTCCCCGCCCTGCTCGGCGCCTTCACCGGCGCCCCGCTGCTGGCCAGGGAACTGGAAACGGGCACGTTCAGGTACGCCTGGACGCAAGGCCTTGGCCGCGAGCGCCAGGCGATCGCGAAGCTGGTGCTCGTCGGAGTCATGATGGCCGTCCTAGCTGGAGGGCTCGGTGAGCTGTTCGCCTGGTTCTTCCAGCCGTTCCTGCACGTCGAGGAGATGAACGCGCTGACGTCCACCGTCTTTGTGACGCGCGGAATCGTCTTCGCCGCCTGGACGCTGGCTGCCTTCGCGACCGGAGCGTTCCTCGGCATGCTGCTGCGCCGCATCCTGCCCGCGATGGCAGGCACCCTCGGCGTCTACCTCCTTACCGCCCTCGCGGCCTGGTACCTGCGCGACCACTATCCGGCGGCCACGTTCTGGCCGATGCAGTTCATCGAGGCTGGCTGGCTGCTCGTCCTGTCAGTGCTGCTGATGGCGGCGACGGTCCGGCTGGTCCGCGGCCGGGCCGCCTAGACCGGGCCTGCGGAGGCAACTCGATGATGAGCGTCTTCACCCTGCAAACCCCGCGCCAGGACACCCGTGCCGAGCCGGGTGTCCCCTGGCGGGGAATGCTGTGGGTCACCTGGCGGCAGCACCGCGCGCTGCTGGTCAGCGTCCCGCTCGTGTTCGCGGTGGCGGTGGCCGCCATGGTGACCGCCGGGCTGCGGATCCACCACGACTTCGCGGTCCTGGTCGCGTGCCGCCCCGCGGGTTCGGCCTCCTGCCAGAGGCTCAGCAGCTTTTTCAACAGCACCGACTGGCACGAGGCGAACGCCCTGCACGTCGCGGTGCAGGCCGCACCGGTGCTGCTGGCGATGTTCGCCGGACCGCCGGTGCTGGCCAGGGAACTGGAGAACGGCACGTTCCGTTACGCCTGGACCCAGGGCATTGGCCGGGTGCGCTGGACCGCAGGCAAGCTCATCGTGCTCGGATCGGTCATCATTGTCGCCGCGTTCGCCATCAGTCAGCTGCTCACCTGGTTCTTCGCGCCGTTCCTGACTACCCAGAACCTGACCGACCTCACCCCCACGGTGTTCGACACCATCGGCGTTGTCTACGCCGCGTGGACGCTGATCGCACTGTGCCTGGGAGCGTTCCTGGGGATGCTGCTGCGGAGAATCCTGGCCGCGATGGCCGTCACCGTGGTCGCCTACCTAGGCCTGGCCGCGCTGACCTGGTTTTACCTGCGCGACCATTACCCGGTGCACACGTACTGGCCCATGCAGGTGTTCGAGGCGGGCTGGCTGGCGGTGCTGTCAGGGCTGCTGATCGCCGCCACGATCGCGCTAGTCCGCCGTCACGCGATCTGACAGGCCGCGCAGGGACGCGCCGGTCGCTAGGCGCCGATGGCGGTGCCGCAGCCGCACGAGTCCGGGTCGGCGGGCGGGCAGGCTCCGAGGGGCGCGGGGACCGCACGGAACACGGCCGCGCCGCCACTGAAGCCGGCCAGCGCGTCGGCCGCGAGTACGACGGCGGCGGAGGTCCAGCTTGACCGCTCGGCCGGGAAGTGCGCCTGGTTGGCGTACTGCCAGCCGGTCCAGTAAGAGCCGTCCTCGTGCCGCTGCCGCCCGATCGCGGCGAACAGCTCACGGGCCCGGTCCCGCTGGCCGCAGGCGTCAAGTGACAGCACGAGCTCGCAGGTCTCGGCGACCGTCACCCACGGCTGATCGCTCACGCAGCGCACCCCGAGTCCGGGCACCACGAACGTGTCCCAGCTGCCCGCGAGCCGCTCGGCGGCGGCGCTGCCGCGCAGCGCGCCGCCCAGCACCGGGTAGTACCAGTCCATCGCGAACCGGCCCTTGTCCTCGAACGCCTCGGGATGACAGGCGATCACATGGCCGAGCTGGTCGGCCGCGAGCTCCCAGTCAGGCTGCTGGTCCCCGGCCAGCTCCGCCAGCAGGATCGCGCTGCGCAGTCCCTGGAGGATGGACGCGCACCCGGACAGCAGCGCGAACTCGCCCGCCCGCCCGGCCGTATCCCGTTCCCAGGCCACCTCGCCCCGCGGCGTCTGCAAGCCGAGCACCCAGCCGGTCGCGGCGCGCACCGCCGGCCACATCCGGTCGGCGAACTGCCGGTCGCCGGTGACCAGGTACTCGTGCCACACCCCGACGGCGACGTAGGCGGCGTGGTGGCTCTCTGCCGCGTGGTCGGCCACCGCGCCGGGCGACGAGGCGGCCGGGCCGCCGGTCGTCCGCGGCCACGAGCCGTCCTCACGCTGGCTCTCGCGCAGCCACTGGTAAGCGCGCCGGGCGGGGACGGTGAGTCCGCAGGCGCTGAGCGCCATTGCGCACTCCACGTGGTCCCACGGGTCCACGTGACCGTCTGGCCAGGGGATGGCGCCGTCCAGGCGCTGCGCCGCGGCGATCGAGCGGGCCGTCCGCAGCATGTCGCCCGGCGGCGCGGGCGTCGCCGGGAGGTTCGGTTTAGCGGGCCGCATGGAGTGGTACCAGGCGCCCGTCCGCGGCGCCGGGTTTCGCGTGCTGGCTCTTGGTGGCGTAAATGACGAGGCTCTTGCCGATCAGCGGATTGAGCGCGGCTTCGGAGACCCGGGTCAGCGCCGGCTTGCGCATGATGTCCCAGACCAGCATCCGGTGGTAGGCCCGCACAGCGGGGTGCGTGTCATCGTCCACGCCGACCGCGCACTTGAGCCACCAGTAAGCCGAGTGCAGGCCGTGCGCGTGGTGCGAGCCGACGGCGGTCAGGCCTGCCGCGTTCAGTTTCGCGGTGAGCTCGGCCCGGGTGAAGATGCGCAGGTGGCCGCCGGGGACCTCGTGGTACTCGCGGGACAGGGCCCAGCAGACCCGCTCGGGCAGCCAGGCGGGCACAGTCACCGCGGCCGTACCGCCGGGCCTGAGCACGCGGGCGATCTCAGCCATGGCGGCGGCGTCGTCAGGCACGTGCTCGAGGATCTCGGCCGCGATCACCGCGTCGAATGAGTCGTCAGCGAACGGCAGGCGGGTGGCGTCCGCCGCGACGGCCGTGGCCGCCGCCGGGGGAGCGGTCTCGCCGGCTTCCCGCTGGGCGCCGAACATGGCCGCCACCGGCGGCAGTTCGGCGTGGTCGAGGTCGGCGGCCACCACGCGGGCGCCGCGCCGGTGGGCTTCGAAGGCATGACGGCCCGCGCCGCAGCCGAGGTCGAGCACGCGGTCGCCGCGGCGAATCGGGAACTTGGTGAAATCTACGGTCAGCAACCGGGCTCCCCGCTGATTACCTGCTGGTAGAGCGCCTCGGTCGCGGCTGCGACCGCGGGCCAGGCGAACCGCTCGCGTACCCGCGCCAGGCCGCGTGCCGCCAGCTGCGCGCGCACGCCGGCGTCGTCGAACAGGGTGCGCAGCGCGGCGGCCAGCTCCTCCGGGTCGCCCGGCGGCACCAGCAGCGCGGCATCGCCGGTGACCTCGGGCAGCGCGCCCGCCCTGCTGGCGACGAGCGGGGTGCCCGACGCCATGTGCTCGACCGCGGGCAGCGAGAACCCCTCGTACATCGACGGAATCACGGCGACCTCGGCCGAAGCGAGCACGCGGGCGTACTCCGCGTCCGGCAGGCCGCTGGCGAACGTCACCCGGTCGCCAAGCGCTAGCTGTGCCACCTGGCGCCGGGTCGCGGCCGACGGCGTTCCGATGACCACCAGGTGCGGGTCGCGCTCAGTGGCCAGCTTGGCGACCGCCCGCAGCAGCGCGGGCAGTCCCTTGAGCGGTGAGTCCGCACTGGTCACGGTGACGATCCGCCCGGGCACGCGCGGCTCGTCCTGCCGCGGACGGAAAAGCCTGGTGTCCACCCCGAGCGGGACGATGTGCACCTGCCGCGGTTCGACGCGGAAGTCGCGGCATATGTCGTCCTTGGACGACGACGACACGGTGATCAGCGGGCCGGCCCGACGGGCCACCCGGGCCTGCATTCGCACGAAGCCGTACCAGCGGCGCTTGCTGACCTGCTGGAGCCAGTTCCGGCCGGCCAGGTCCAGCCGCCGGTCCACCGAGATCGGGTGGTGGATCGATGTGACGAGCGGCAGGCCGAGCCGCCGCACGCCCAGCATGCCGTAGCCGAGCCCCTGGTTGTCGTGCACGATGTCGAAGTCACCGGGACGGGCCCGCAGCGCCCGCAGTGCCCGCAGGCTGAACGTCAGCGGCTCGGGGAACGCGCCGCCCCACATCATCGCGACCTCGAGCACGTCGGCCCAGCCACGCAGCTCACCAGGTGCGGGAGTGCGGAACGGGTCGTCGTCCCTGTACAGGTCGAGGCTTGGCACTTCGCGCAGCAGGGGGCCTTCGTCAAGCTCCGGGTAGGGCTGGCCAGAGAACACCTCGACGTGATGCCCGCGCGCGGCGAGTTCCCTGCTCAGGTGGCGCACGTAAACACCCTGCCCGCCGGAGTGCGGCTTGCTGCGGTACGACAGCATCGCTATGCGCAGCGGACGGTTCACTGAGGCCACGGGGCACCTTACCAGGAAGCGGCGGCCGTGTTACCGGGCGGTCAGCCCGTGGCCATACCGCCGATGGCGAGCCCGATCAGGTACGTGATGCCCGCCGCGACGACGCCGAGGGCCAGCTGCCGGGCGGCACCGCGCCAGAAGGACCGGCCGGTGAGCAGCGCCACCAGGCCGCCGCCGACTACCGCGGCGAGCGCCGACAGGGCGAGGGAGACCCACAGCGCGTCGAAGCCGAACGCATAGGGGAGCAGCGGGACCAGGGCGCCGACCGCGAACGAGACCATGGACGCCCCGGCGGCGACCAGCGGCGAGGGCAGCTCGGCCGGATTGACGCCGAGTTCTTCGAACGCGTGCACGGCGAGCGCTTTGTCCGGGTGTGCGGAGATCTCCGCCGCGGCCTGCCGTGCGGTGGCCGCGCTGATGCCGCGGCGCCGCAGCATGCCCACGAGCTCGGCCTGCTCGGCGGCGGCATTGGTGGCGAGCTCGTGCCGCTCCTTGTCGACCTCCGCCTCGACCAGCTCGTTCTGCGAGGAGACGGAGACGAACTCGCCAGCGGCCATCGAGAAAGCGCCGGCCGCGAGCCCCGCGAGTCCGGTGAGCAGGATCGTGTGCTGTGAACCGCCGCCGCCGCCGATGCCCGCGATCAGCGAGACGTTAGTGACCAGCCCGTCCATGGCGCCGAAGACCGCCGGGCGGAGCCAGCCGCCTGACACGTCTCGGTGCTCATGGCCGTGATACTCAGGCCGGTCCCTCTCCGCGGTTGCCACCAGGACAGTGTAGGTATAGCCGGACAACGAGTTCCCCGCCGCGCGGATGGGCATGATGTGCCCGTGAGGACGATGACGTGCCCGTGAAAACAGCGATGTGCCTGTGAAGACGATGATGTTCTTGTGAAAACAGTGATGTGTCTGTGAAGACAGCGATCTGTCGGTGCGGACAATGACGTGCCCACGGTGACAGACGAGGCGCAAGCCGCGGTGCCTGGTGCCCGCCGCTGGCACGCGGAGATCGCCTGGCTCGGCCGTGCCGGCGAACTGGTCCGCGATGTGCTGATCGAGGCGCGCGGCGCCAGGTTCACGACCGTCAGCCCGGAAACGCCCGTCAGTCAGCTACCGCCCGACACCGTACGACTGCCGGGTCTCACGCTGCCCGGCCTGGCCAACGCGCACTCGCACGCCTTTCACCGGGCGCTGCGCGGCACCCTGGGCGGGGCCGGCGCGGGCAGCGGCGCCTCAGCTGGCGGCGGCGGTCCCTCGGCGGGCGGCGCCGGGGCAGCGGCCGCTGGCGGGTTCGCCCCCGCGGGCGACACGTTCTGGACCTGGCGCGAACGGATGTACGCGGTCGCCGAACGGCTTGATCCCGCGTCCTACTTCGCGCTCGCGCGCGCCGTGTACGCGGAGATGGCGCTCGCCGGGATCACCTGCGTGGGCGAGTTCCACTATGTCCATAACGGACCGGGCGGAAAGCGGTACAGCCAGCCGAACGAGATGGGCCTGGTCCTTATACAGGCCGCGGCTGCGGCCGGCCTGCGGATCACCTTGCTCGACGCCTGCTACCTGGCCGGCGGGTTCGGGCCCGGCGGCCGCCCGGTGCCGCTGGCCGGGGTCCAGCTGCGGTTCGGCGACGGCTCGGCGGCGGCCTGGGCGGAGCGGGTCTCCGGGTTCGGCTGCGACGCGCTCGGCATGATGGCGCCCCATGCCCGGGTCGGCGCGGCCATTCACTCGGTCCGCGCGGTCGCGCCTGACCAGATGCCGGAGATCATGGCCTGGTCGCACGCGCACGGGGCGCCCGTGCACGCACACCTGTCGGAGCAGCCGCTGGAGAACGCCGAGTGCAGGGCCGCGTTCGGGCGGTCGCCCGCCGAGGTCCTTTACGAGGCGGGCGCGCTCGGGCCCAGGTCGACCCTGGTGCATGCCACCCACCTGACCGGCCGGGACGTGGAACTCCTCGGCGGGTCGCTGTCCACGGTATGCATGTGCCCGCTGACAGAGGCGGACCTCGCGGACGGGGTCGGGCCCGCTCCGGCGCTCGCCGCCGCCGGGTCGCCGCTGTCGCTCGGCAGCGACGGGCACAGCGTCATCGACCTGATCGAGGAAGCGCGCTGGCTCGAACTGTCACAGCGCCTGTCGACCAGGCGGCGCGGGCACTTTACCGCCGCGGACCTGGCCACCGCGGCCACCGGGCACGGGCATGCGTGCCTGGGCTGGCCTGACGCGGGCGAGATCGTTCCCGGCGCGTACGCTGACCTGGTGACGCTGCCCCTGGACTCGCCTCGGCTGGCCGGCGGGGGCGACCCGCTGGCGGCCGTCTTCGCGGCAGGCACCGCGGCCGACGTCAGGCACGTGGTGTCGTCGGGCGTGGACGTCGTCCGTGACGGGTACCACCTGCTGGTAGATGACGTGCCTGGTGAGCTGGCCGCCGCGGTCCGCGCGGTACTCGCGTAGCGCGCGGCCCCGGTGACTCATTCGCTGCTGATCACGCAGATCAGCGAGCTCGTCACGAACGCCAGCGACGACACCGCGGCCGCCGGCCCGCGCGGGTTCGCCGCGATCAGCGACGCGGCTCTGGTCATTGAGGACGGCCTGATCGCCTGGACCGGTCCTGCGTCGCACGCGCCCGCGGCGGATGAAGTGATCGACGCGGCGGGCCGGGCGGTGCTGCCCGGATTCGTGGACTCGCACGCGCACCTGGTGTTCGCGGGCGAGCGCTCGGCCGAGTTCGACGCGCGGATGGCGGGCCGCCCCTACCAGGCGGGCGGGATCAGGTCGACGGTCGCGGCGACCCGCGCGGCGACCGACGCGACGCTGCGGGCCGGCCTCGGCAGGCTCGCAGCCGAGATGCTGCGGCAGGGCACGACGACATTCGAGTGCAAGTCCGGCTACGGGCTCACGGTGGGCGACGAGCAGCGGTCGGTGGCGCTGGCGGCCGAGGTTACCGGCGAGGTCACGTACCTGGGCGCGCACGTGGTGCCCGCTGAGTTCGCGGACGACCCGGCCGGGTACGTGGACCTGGTGTGCGGGCCGATGCTTGACGCGTGCGCGCCCCACTGCCGCTGGGCCGATGTCTTCTGCGAGCAGGGCGCGTTCGGCGCCGACGAGGCGCGGGCCATCCTGACGGCGGGCAAGGCGCGGGGACTGCAGCCGCGGATCCACGCGAGCCAGCTCGGCCCTGGGCCAGGGGTGCGGCTGGCGGTCGAGCTCGGTGCCGCCTCGGCCGATCACTGTACGTTCCTCACGGACGCGGACGTGGACGCGCTGGCGTCCTCGCGCACCGTGGCCACCCTGCTGCCCGGCGCGGAGTTCGGCACCCGTCAGCCGTACCCGGATGCCCGGCGCCTGCTGGACGCCGGCGCCACCGTCGCGCTGGCCTCGGACTGCAACCCCGGCTCTTCATACACTTCCTCGGTGCCGTTCTGCATCGCCCTGGCGGTCCGCGACATGCGGATGACCACGGCGGAAGCGGTCTGGTCGGCGACCGCGGGCGGCGCGAGCGCGCTCCGCCGCACCGATGTCGGCTACCTGGCCCCCGGCGCGCGGGCCGACCTCATCATGCTCGACGCCCCGTCCCACGCCTACCTCGCCTACCGGCCGGGAGTCCCCCTCATCCACGCGGTCTACCGCGCCGGCCAACTCGAATACGCGTCAGGCCACGTCAGCTAACAGCAAGTCTGGCAAGCCCCGCGAGTCCTGCGAGTCGGCTGAGTCCTGCTAATGCCGCGAGTCCCGTGATCCTACGAACCGGGTGAACCCGCATGACCTACGAGTCGGGTGAGTCCGCGAGTCCCACGAGTCGAGTCCCGCAAACGCTGCGAGTCCCGCGAAACGCTGCGAGTCCCGCAAACGCTGCGAGCCCCGCGAAACGCTGCCAGCCCCGCGAATGCTGTGAGCGAGTGCCGCGAATCCCGCGAGTTGGTGAGCCACCTGGGTTGGGCAAGTCCCGCGAGTCCGGTCACTTCCGCGAGTCCGGTGACCAGTGAGCGCAGCAATGCCGCCATTCGGTGGCCAGAGGTGCAGGTGCGGACTCTGTGGCCGGTTATCCCGTCGCCGACGGTGCTACCCCGCCTAGCGCGACAATGATCGCGGAACTATTTATCTGAATGGAAACTATTCTGTACTATACTCGAAAAAATTTCCAAGATCTTTTGCTTGCCTGCTACTTCTGAGAGACCTGGGCCGGTCGCGACGGTTGCGACGTTGCGCAGCGCGGCGGCGGTTTCCAGGCGGGGATGCCGCGGCGGCGGGCCGCGGTTTGCTGAGCGGGTTGCGGTCGCGGACGCGGCGGCGGTGCCTGGTGAGGCTGGGCTGGTTGCTACGCAGCTGCCGCGACTGGGGGTGTCGCGGTTTCGGATGCGGTTGCGGCGGCGACCGTGGTTCCTGAGGCTGGAGCGGTTTCGGGGCGGCTACCGCGGCGGGAACGCCCCCACGGGAACACCGCGGCAGGACCGTCGCGACGGGCACCCCCCACGGGCACCCCCCACGGGCACCCCCCACGGGCACCCCCCACGGGCACCCCCCACGGGCACCCCCCACGGGCACCCCCCACGGGCACCCCCCACGGGCACCCCCCACGGGCACCCC
>DASYAD010000037.1:0-3299 GCA_036501515.1 Trebonia sp.
TCGACCAGACCGTGGCCCCGGCGGGTCCGGAGACGCTGCTGGAGCAACCGTCATGAGCATGACCGCCTACGCCCGCGACGACCGGCCGGTCCGCGAGCCCGAGGACCCGCGCCGCGCCGCGATGGCCCGCCGCACGCTGACGCGGTGGGCGGTGCGCCTGGCGCTGCGCGAGTGGAAGCAGCGGATCCTGATCGTGCTGCTGATCGCGGTGGCGTCCGCCGCGACGCTGCTCGGCATCGCGGTCGCCTCCGCGACGCCGGGCACGCCCAACGCGGGCACGTTCGGCACCGCTGCCACGCTGGTCGGGTTGCCAGCTAACACGCCCAGCCTGCCCGCTGTCATCGCGACGATCGAGAAGGCGTACGGGCCGGCGAGCGTCGTCTACGACGAGCCGATCGCCACCGGCCAGGCCGGCGGCGCCGACCTGCGCGCCCAGGACCCGGCGGCGCCGTACACCAAGGTGCTGCTCGCACTCGACTCCGGTCATTACCCGTCGGGCCCTAGCCAGGTCGCTGTCACCTCCGGGCTCGCCCAGCTGTACAGCCTGGGGATCGGCTCGACCTGGCACGTCCCGGCCGGGACCGGCGCCGACGCCGGCCGCGCCTTCACCGTCACTGGCATCGTGGAGGACCCGTCCAACCTGCTCGACGAGTTCGCCCTCGTCGCCCCCGGCCAGCTCAGCAGCTCCGGCCGGGTGCGGATCTTCCTCGGCGAGTCACTGGACTCCGCCGCCGCGTCCGCGGTCGGCGACGTTATACCCAAGAGCGCGGCCGTCAGCACGCCAGAGCCGAGCGACTCCATCACCTCGCCGGCGACCATCGTGCTCATCGTCTCGGTGATCGGCCTGGTCTTCATCGGCCTGGTCGCCACGGCCGCGTTCACCGTCATGGCCCAGCGCCGGCAGCGCGCACTGGGCATGCTCGCCTCGCTCGGCGCGACCGAGGCCGACGTCAGGTTCGTGCTGATCGCCGACGGCCTGTTCGCCGGCGTGATCGGCGCGGTCATCGGCGGCGCGGCTGCGCTCGGCGGCTGGCTCTGGTACTACCCGCACCTGGCGACCGCTTCCGCGCACCGCATCGACCCCTTTAACCTGCCCTGGTGGGCCGTGATCATCGGCCTGCTGCTCGCGGTGGCCACCTCCGTCGTCGCCGCCATCTGGCCGGGCCGGTCCGTCAGCAAGGTGCCGGTCGTCGCGGCGCTCTCGGGCAGGGTCGAACCGCCGCAGCTGGTCAGCCGGTCGCTGCGCCCTGGTCTCATCTTCCTTGTCGCCGGACTGTTCGTGCTGCTCTTCTCCGGAGGACTGTCCGGCGGCGGAAGCAGCGGGTTCATCGTCATCGCCGGACTGCTCTGCTGCGAGATCGCCAGCGCCCTGCTCGCGCCGTTCATCGTGGACCGGCTCGCCCGGGTGGCCTGGCGCGCCCCGCTGGCCTCGCGGCTGGCGCTGCGCGACCTGGCACGGTACCGGTCCAGGTCGGGCGCCGCGCTCGCGGCGGTCTCGTTCGCGGTGTTCATCGCCACGGTTGCGATCATCATCGCCAGCGTCAGGTTCGACGACGCCCTGGACTACGTCGCCCCGAACATGGCGTCGAACCAGCTCATGCTGTACAACCCGGGCAATGACCCGAGCCAGTACGCGCCCGGGCAGTTCACCCCCGCCGCCAAGCTGGCCGCGACGAAGCAGCAGGCGGACGCGCTCGCCGCCCAGCTGCACGCTTCCGCGCCGCTCGAACTCGACCTGGCGGTCAGCACCAACGTGCCGCAACCGGGCCAGCCCACGCAGAACGTGTTCGGCACGATCGTCAGCCTGCACGGCCGGGGATCAGGAGGCCTGTCCTACGTGGCCACCCCGGCGCTGCTCAAGGCGTTCGGCATCAGCCAGAGCGAGCTGAACCCGGCCGCCGACGTGCTCACCGTGCGCTCGCAGCTGCCGTCCACGGGCGGTCTCGCCTTGGTCAGCGGCGCTTACCTGGGGCAGTCGCCGCCCGGGTGCCCCGCGGGGATGTGCATACTGAACCCGGTCATCCAGGACGTGCCTAAGCTGCCGGCCGGCACCGCCGTGCCGAACACGGTGATCACTGAGCAAGCGGTCAAGGCCCTGCACGAGACCGTCGTCCCCGTGGGCTGGCTGGTCCAGGCGCCGTCCGCTATCACCCCGCAGCAGGTCAACGCGGCCCGCCAGGTCGCGCTCGGCCTCGGCACCACCATCGAGACGAAGTCCGGCCAGCTTAGCCTGGGCGAGATCAGCAACGGCGCGACCGTCGGCGGCGTGCTGCTCGCGCTGGGCGTGCTCGCCATGACCGTCGGCCTGATCCGCAGCGAAACCCTCCGCGACCTGCGCGCGCTCGCCGCGGCGGGGGCCAGCGCCCGGACCAGGCGGGCGCTGACCGGCGTCACCACGGGCGTGATCGCCTTCCTCGGCGCGGTGCTCGGCGCGGTGGCCGGGTTCCTGGCGGTGCTCGCGTGGGCGCACGCGGACCTGACACCGGTCTTCAGCAACGTGCAGTGGAGCGACTTCGGCCTGCTGATCATCGGGATGCCGCTGGTCGGGGCCGCCGTCGCGTGGCTCCTGGGCGGCCGCCAGCCGTCCGCCGTCTCCCGCCAGCCCCTGGAGTAAGCCTCAGCCGCGACAGAATTAACACGAGACACGGTCGTCCCGACACGCCTGGAAATCCGGGCTTCGGGGCGCCCCTGTCGCTATCGTGAGATTTCGTGACGGAGGTAGTGGCGTCAGGGGCACCAGCGTTCAGCGTGGTGGCTGATGTCGCGATCGTGAAGGGGAAGACGCCGGCCAGCGACACGACCTGGCTGTCATTCCCCGACGGCACCGCGTGCCGTGAGGCCGTCAACGTCACCAATGACTTGCCGCACTTGGTCGTCGAATCCGTGTTCGGTCTCGGCGACGGGCTCTGGGGCACCCGCGCGGCCAGGCGGTTCCAGCGGCTCAAGCTCGTCACCGACGCGGCGTCCGAGCACCACGCGGCGGCGAAAGCCGCGGTCAGCGTGGTGCTGAACCGCTGGGCCAACGGCCCGGACACGCCGGACGGTGTCCGAGCGCGGCTGCGCGCCGCGGGGCCGGAGACGAGCGACCTGGCCGACCGGCTCACCGACGAGCAGATCACGGTGGCGTCCGTCGGAGTGCGCCGGCTCTACCGCGACTGGGCGGCGCTGCCCGTCGGGGGCACGCTACGGGCCACCTGGCCGCTGCATGACAGCTGGCTGCGGCTACTGTGCGGCGCCCCATGACATCTCGTGCCCGAACGTCACCGGACGACCGCCTGACAGTGGCCGTTCGTTCACCA
>DASYAD010000038.1:0-50240 GCA_036501515.1 Trebonia sp.
CTGCCGCTGGCCAACTATGACGAGTTGACGCTGGCGTCGCTCCGCGCGCGGCTGCGCAACCTCTCGGTCGGCCAGCTGAACCAGCTCGTCGAGTACGAGAAGAGCCACGCGGCCCGCGCTGACGTGATCACCATGTTCGAGCGCCGCATCGCCAAGGTCCAGGCTGAGTCCTGAGCACGACAAGTCCTGCGAACACCGAGTCCTAAGAGCTCAGTCCAGGATTAAATCCCTAGCCGGCCGAGACCCCGCCGGCGATTTCGCTTGCCGATCTGGCCCCGGTAGCAGACGGGGCCAGGTCGCTTGTGGTGCGATAGGCGCATGGCCCTCGAGACGTCAGCGGAAGCGCCGGTTCCGGTGCGCACCGTGCTTCAGGCTGTCGGCGGCTGGATCGGCAAGCTCGGCCGGATCTGGGTCGAGGGGCAGATCGCCGAGTGCAAGCGACGGGGCAGTACCGTCTTCCTGACCCTCAGGGACCCCATCGCGTCCGTTTCCGCGCAGGTCATCTGCAGCAGGCAGGTCTTCGATCCGGTCAGTCCCGTCGAGGGCGCCCGGGTCGTGATTTTCGTCAAGCCGGACTTCAACGCCACCCGCGGCTCGTTCGCGCTCACCGCGCTTGAGATCCGCGCCGTGGGTATCGGCGAGCTGCTCGCGCGCCTGGAGCGGCTGCGCAAGGAACTCGCCGCCGAAGGGCTGTTCTCAGCCGAGCGCAAGCGCACCCTGCCGTTCCTCCCCGGGGTGATCGGGCTGGTGTGCGGGCGGGAGTCCGCCGCCGAGCGGGACGTAGTGCAGAACGCCGAGCGCCGCTGGCCCGCCGTCCGCTTCAGGATCGAGCAGTCCGCCGTGCAGGGCCCCTACGCGGCAGGCGAGGTCATCGAGGCGGTGCGGAAGCTCGACGCGGACCCCGACGTCGACGTGATCGTCATCACCCGCGGCGGCGGCTCGCTCGAAGACCTGCTGCCGTTCTCCGACGAGTCGCTGCTGCGTGCGGTGGCGGCCTGCCGGACGCCGGTCGTGTCGGCCATCGGGCACGAGCAGGACAGTCCCCTGCTTGACTACGTGGCGGACCTGCGCGCCTCCACCCCCACTGACGCCGCCAAGCGGATCGTGCCCGACGTGGCCGAGCAGCTGGCCCTGGTCACCCAGCTGCGCGACCGGGGCCGCCGCAGCATGCGCGGCTGGCTCGACCGCGAGCAGGCGTGGCTCGACGCGACCAGGTCGCGGCCCGCGATCGCCGACCCCGTGCGGGAGATCGAGCGGCAGGCGGAGCAGGTAGACGCGCTCGCCCGGCGCGCCAGGCAGAGCCTGGACGGAACCCTCAACCGGGCCGTCGACGACATCGCGCACACCCGGGCCCGGCTGCTGGCGCTGTCGCCCGCCGCTACGCTGCGCCGCGGCTACGTGATCGCGCAGAACGCCGAGGGCGGCGTCGTCCGCTCCGCGGCCGAGGTTTCCCCTGGTGAGGAACTGCTGCTGCGGTTCGCCGACGACGAGCTGATCGTCACCGCGGATGACGAGTAGGATTTCTGTCGTGACGACGAGTGAATCGCTCTCCTATGAGCAGGCACGCGACGAGCTCGCCAACACGGTACGGCGGCTTGAGGCGGGCGGGCTCACCCTCGAGCAGTCGCTCGACCTGTGGGAGCGCGGCGAGAAGCTGGCCGCGATCTGCGCCGAATGGCTGGACGGCGCTAGGGCCCGGCTGACCGCCGCGATGGCGGCCCGCGAGCCAGGCGACGGCGGCGAGGCAGGAGCCAGCCCTGGCAGGCCGGCCGGCAAGGGCACCGCGAGCGCCGAAGAGACGCCCTTTTAACCGGACTTCCTTCTTTTCCCTGGTGAGGTGAGTCACCCCGCCCGTCGGCGCGAAAAGAAGGGAGTTCTCTCACACCCGGCCGGGATATCCGCCGCCCGCCGCGCATTCTAGGCTGTACGTATGCGCGTGGATATCTGGAGCGATGTCGTCTGCCCGTGGTGCTACGTGGGCAAGGCGCGGTTCGAGAAGGCACTGAGCGCTCACCCGCGCCGCGACGAGGTCGAGGTTGTCTACCACGCGTTCGAGCTTGACCCTGACTATCCCGCGGACAAGATCGGCGAGACGAACCTGCAGATGCTCGGCCTGAAGTACGGGATGTCACCGGACCAGGCACGCCAAGCGGACGGGCAGGTCGGTGCCCTCGCGAGGGCCGAAGGGCTCGGCTTCGAGTCCGAGCGGCCGGTCGGCAACACGTTCAACCTGCACCGGGTCATCCAACTCGGCCAGGCCCAAGGCGCGCAAAGGGAGATCGTCGGCGCCGTCAACGAGGCGTACTTCGCGCAGGCGCGGCAGGTGTTCGACCCCGCGGTGCTTACCGAGGTGGCCGCCGGCGCCGGGCTTGACCCCGCTGCCGTCACCGCGGTCCTCGACGGCGACGGCTACGCCGACGAGGTGCGCAAGGACGAGACCGAGGCACGTGAACTGGGGATCAGCGGAGTTCCCTTCTTCGTATTCGACATGAAGCTCGGGGTGTCAGGTGCGCAGCCCGTTGAGCTGTTCACCCGGGCACTTGACCAGGCTCTCGGCTAAGGGGAAACGATGACAACTGAGAATGCGACCGGCGTTCCCGGTACGCCCGAGCCCGCGCAGCACGCGCCGAACAGGAACCTGGCGCTCGAGCTGGCCCGGGTGACCGAGGCGGCCGCGATGGCGGCCGCCCGCTGGGTCGGACGCGGGGACAAGAACGGGGCTGACGGCGCGGCCGTCAACGCGATGCGCACGCTCATCAACTCCGTGTCGATGCGCGGGGTGGTCGTCATCGGCGAGGGCGAGAAAGACCACGCCCCGATGCTGTTCAACGGCGAGGAAGTCGGCGACGGCACCGGCCCGGCCGTCGACGTCGCGGTGGACCCGATCGACGGCACCCGGCTGTGCGCCAACGGGATGCCGAACGCGGTGTCCGTCCTCGCCGTCGCCGAGCGCGGCTCGATGTACGACCCGTCAGCCGTCTTCTACATGACCAAGCTGGCCACCGGTCCCGAGGCGGCGGACGTGGTCGACCTCGACGCCCCGCCCGCGGCCAACATCGCGGCCGTCGCCAAGGCGAAGGGCATCACGCCGCAGGACGTGACCGTGGTCATCCTCGACAGGCCACGGCACGAGGGCCTGATCAAGGCCGTCCGCGCGGCGGGCGCACGGATCCACCTGATCACCGACGGAGACGTGGCAGGCGCGATCATGGCCGCCCGCGAGGGCACCGGCATCGACCTGATGCTCGGCGTCGGCGGCACCCCCGAGGGCATCGTCGCCGCCACCGCGCTCAAGTGCATGGGCGGCGTGATCCTGGGCAAGCTCGCGCCCAAGGACGACGAAGAGCGCCGCCGGGCGCTCGACGCCGGGCACGACCTCAGCCGGGTGCTCACCACCGACGACCTGGTTTCGTCTGACGACTGCTTCTTCGCCGCCACCGGCATCACCGACGGCGAGCTGATGGCGGGCGTCCGGTACAAGCGCGGCGGTGCGACCACCCACTCGCTGGTCATGCGCTCCCGCTCCGGCACGATCCGCTCGATCGTCAGCGACCACGCCCTGTGGAAGCTCAGCGCCTACTCGACGATCAAGTACGACTAGGCCGCACGCGCTCCACGCGGCTTTGGCCGGTCCGGGGTGGCCCTGATACGATCGCCGTCTTTGCGATCAGGGCCGCCGGGGACCGGCATCGGGAGGTACCGGGGGTCGCGCCCCCGGGAGAAAATTCCGCCAGCGCTTGGGGCGGGGCGGGGTGCGGGCGACGACCTCGCTGGCGGCGAAGTAGCCGCGGACCTCGATCACCGGGATGTCCAACGACGTCGGCACCCGCTTGGCCGTCGCGCCCCGCTGACGGCTGAGGATGTTGGACCCGTTCATGACGACCTCGACCCCGGCCGGCACGATCAGCCGCAGCCGGCCAAAGACGGCGTAGACGTTGAGCACCACGTGACGTTCCTGCAGGATCGCTTCGCTCAGGTCCAGGACCACGTCGCCGAACGCGGAAACGCAGGTGAGGCTGGCGGGCACTACCCAACGGCCGCGGCGGTGGGCCCCGCTGAAGAGGGCGGTGACCGGGCGGCCGCCGTCAACCTGCACCGGCTGGTGCTCAGGGGCGGCCAGGTCGGCGGTCAGCCCGGCCAGGTCGCCCAGAGTGCGGGCGGACAGGGCAAGCGGCATCCGTTCTGAATACTCGTCGTGGGAAAGCCGGCCGTCGGCGAGCGCGTCGCCCAGCATGGCGATGACACGTTCCCGGTCACTGTCGGCGGCCCGGAGATCGCGGGGCGCAAAGCGCGGCGGCATGCTTAGGACGATACCTTCGCGATGACCGGCTATCCGTAACAGCGATACCTTTTTCGCTATGACCGATGCGAATTCTCCCGCGCTCGAAACGCAGGCACTGGCCACGCGAGCCCGCGCGCAGCTGACGCGGTTCCTGTACGTCGACCACGGCGGGATCGTCCGGGGGAAGGCGGCCGCGCTCGGCCGGCTGGCCGAGCGGACCGAGTCGGGCATCGGGCACACCCGGGCGATGATGGCCATGTCGATGATGGACGAGCTCGCCAATGTCGAGGGGATGGGGCCGGTCGGCGAGGTCAGGCTCAAACCGGACCCCGGCACGTTCGTGCCGCTGCCGTACGCGCCGGGCGCGGCGGCGATGCTGGCCGACCAGGTGAATCCCGACGGGTCGCCGTGGGACGGGTGCGCGCGCACCTTTCTCAAGCAGGCGATCGCGGAGCTGGCGGCCGAGGGATACGAGCTGCAGGCGTCCTTTGAGCCTGAGTTCAGCCTCGGACGTCACGAAGGCGCAACGCTCGTGCCCCTCGACGAAAGCCTCTGTTACTCTGCTACCGGTTTCCACCTGGCGCACGACTATACGATCGACCTCGTCGATGCGCTGCTCAAACAAGGTCTAGAGGTCGAGCACTATTACCCCGAGCTTGGCCACGGCCAGCAAGAGGTACCAATCAGGCACGCGCTGGCGCTTCGCGCCGCGGACAATCACGTCCTGCTGCGGGAGACCGTCAGGGCCGTGGCCATCAGGCACGGCCTGTGGGCGAGCTTCGCTCCCAAGCCGCTGCCCGAGCAGGCGGGCAACGGCGCCCACCTGCACGCCTCGCTCTGGGCGGACGGCGTCAACGTATTCGCCGATCCCGCCGGGCGGTACGGGCTGTCCGCCGCCGGATATCGCTTCCTCGCCGGGGTACTCGCGCACCTGCCCGGCCTGGTCGCACTGACCTGCGGCACGGTCAACAGCTACCGGCGGCTCGCGCCGCAGCTGTGGTCGGGCGCGTTCGCTTGCTACGGGCCTGACAACCGGGAGGCGGCGGTGCGCATCTGCTCGCCGATCGGGTCGGCCGGCTCGGTGAACCTGGAGCTCAAGCCCGTCGACTCGACCGGCAACCCGTATCTCGCGCTCGGTGCCTTCATCTACGCCGGCCTCGACGGTATCCGCCGCATCCTCGACCCGGGCGAGCCGCTGCTGGTGGACCCCGCGACCCTGGATTCCGCCGAACGGGAGCGGCTGAACGTGGCCAGGCTGCCCGGCTCGCTGACGGCCGCCCTGGACGCGCTGGCGGCGGACTCCTACCTGATGTCCGCGCTCGGCCCGCTGCGCTCGACGGCGTACCTGGCGGTGAAACGCTCGGAGGCGGCGCACTTCGCTGCCCGCGAAGACGCCGCCTACGAGTGTTACCAGCACTGGATGAAGTTTTAGCCGGGAGATCGTCCCGGCCCTGATCTCGGGCTAGGGCATCGGCGTCCCGTCGCCAGGCCGGGGCCTGGCCGGGTCGTCGTGCCCCGGACCGCGCGGGTCGGGCACCGCGGTGGAACCCGGGCCCTGGCCGGTCTCCTCGCCGGTGACCGGGTCAACGGTGGTGGCTCGCTGGTCCGGTACGGCGCCGGCCGGCGTGGCCGGGTCGGCCGCGGACCGGACGTCGCCGCTGGCGAAGATCGTCGCGGGCGGCTTGGCGATCACCGACAGCGGAGTAGCGACGTCTTCCAGGGACTTGCCCTCGGCGTTGACACCGAAGAAGACCGCCGCCAGGCCGCCGAGCATCATCGCCACAGCGCCCACGACGTAGCCGACGAACAGCGTGTTCCGGTCCTGGCCGGTACCGATCAGGTGACCGTACCAGGCCGATCCGAAAGCGCCGAAACACTGCGCGATTGCGAAGAACACCGCAATGGCCTTGGCCCTGACTTCCAGCGGGAAGACCTCGCTGGCGGTCAGGTAGCCGGCGCTGGCCCCCGCCGAGGCGAAGAAGAAGATGATCGCCCAGGCGAGCGTCTGCGTGGTCGCGTTGAGCGAGCCGTTCTTGAACAGGAAGGAGACGATCAGTAGCAGGACCCCGGACAGCAGGTAGGTGCCCGCGATCATCTTCTTGCGGCCGATCGTGTCGAATAGCCGGCCGATGGTCAGCGGGCCGGCCAGGTTGCCGGCCGCGAACGCGAAGAAGTAATAGGCGGTGTCGGTCGCCTTGACGTGGAAGTAGAACTCCAGGACCAGGCCGTAGGTGAAGAAGATGGCGTTGTAGAGGAAGGACTGAGTGGACATCAGCGCGAAGACCAGGACTGACCGCCCGGGGTACTGGCGGAACAGGGTCCGCAGGAGTGCGAGGTAGCCGATCTTCTCGGTCGGCGTGATCTCAAGCTCCTTACTCTCGTCCACCGGAGGGAGCGCGCCCGTGGTCGCCGAGACGTGGTCCTCGATCTCCCTGATGGATCCCTCGGCCTCTCGCTCGTGGCCGTGCATGATCTGCCAGCGCGGCGACTCCGGCAGGTTCTTCCGCACGTAGATGATGCACAGCGCGAGCACCGGGCCGACCAGGTAGGCGATCCGCCAGCCCCACTCGGCGGCCACGTGGTTCAGCACCCAGAGGGTGACGACCGTGCCGATGAGCGCGCCGGCCCAGTAAGTGCCGTTGACCGCGAGGTCGATGCGGCCGCGGTACCTGGCGGGGATCATCTCGTCGATCGCCGAGTTGATTGCCGCGTACTCGCCGCCGATGCCCATGCCGGCGATGATCCTGGTGAAGTACAGGAACCAGATCCAGCTGCCGCCGCCTGGGGTGGCCGCGGTGAGCCCGCTGCCGATCAGGTAGACGCCGAGGGTGATCACGAACAGGTTCTTGCGGCCGAGCTTGTCGGAGAGCTGGCCGAAGAACAGCGCCCCGATGACCTCGCCGATCAGGTACCACCAGGCGATGTCCGCGACCGAGCCGGCGCCCAGGTTTAGCGTGTTGTGCAGCGTGAGGTCAGGGCCCACGTTGGCGGCGATGGTGATCTCGAGCCCGTCAAGCACCCAGGCCACGCCGAGCGCGATCACCAGACGGCTATGGAACCTGGACCAGGGCAGCCGGTCGATTCTGGCCGGAATCAGGCTTCGTATGGAGCCCGAACTGCTCGGCCTGGTAGGGGACGTAGTCGCCATGCGCTCTCCTTTGAACGTTTTCCCGCCCTGGCGCCGAACTCGTCAGGTCTCCCCGGGCCGAGACGAACAAGATTTGCCCCTCCCGCCCCTTATGTCCCCGTGGTAACGGAGCCTTTTCGATTTCGCTACCCTGAAGTTTCTTGTGCACACCTATTACCTCTATGTGAGAGATATGGTCCTTGAAGGCCGCCCTCCGGGACCCCCTTGGCACCCGGCGGGCAGCACCCATATAGTTAGCTCTGAACGATGTAAATGCGTTGCCCGCGTCGCCGCGGGCGGAGCAGGCCAGGGCCGAGGCATCCGACTTGCTGGCCTCGATGGGAGCGGTGCGCCGGGTGGCCCGGCGTGCGGTGCGCACCTCGGCGGAGGCGGAAATGCTGCCGCCTGCCAGGTCCGAGCTGCTCCGGCTGGCCGCAAGGCGACCCGGCATCGGCGTGGCCGAGGCGGCCGCGGAACTGCGGCTGGCACCCAACAGCGTCAGCACCATGGTCAGCAAGCTCGCCGAGGACGGGCTGCTCAGCCGGGGCCGTGGCGCGAGCGACGGGCGCTCGGTCCGGCTGACGATCACCGAGGCGGGCGCGGCCCGGGTCGATCAGTGGCGCGACATCCGCACCGACCTGGCCGGGCGGGCCATGGAGCTGCTGTCCGACGCGGACCGCCAGGCCTTGAACGCCGCGGTCCCCGTCCTGAACCGTCTTGCCCAGCAGATGGAGGAGCTGTGACCCTTGGGACCGCTGAGGCAGCGCCGCGGGAGACGACCATACAGGCGGTCGAGTGCGTTGACCTGAGCTACCAGTTCGCCACCCACCTGGCCGTCGACCACGTGAACCTGTCGATCGCGCCCGGCGAGATGTACGGGCTGCTCGGGCCGAACGGCGCGGGCAAGACCACCACGATCAGGATGATCACCACGCTGCTCAAGCCGGCCACCGGAGCGGTACGGGTCTTCGGCATCGACGCCGCCACCCGGCCGATGCTGGTCCGCCGGGTGATCGGCTACGTGCCGCAGGCACTGTCGGCCGACGCGAACCTGACCGGAGTGGAGAACGTAGAGCTGTTCGCCCGGCTCTTCGACGTGCCGCGCAAGGAGCGCAAGCAGCGGGTGGCCGACTCCCTGGACGCGATGGGGCTGACCGAGGCCGCGGGCCGGCTGGCCGGCACCTACTCGGGCGGCATGCTGCGGCGGCTTGAGCTCGCCCAGTCGCTCATCAGTGCTCCGCGGCTGCTCGTGCTCGATGAACCGACGGTCGGTCTCGACCCGATCGCCCGCGCTGTCGTCTGGGAGTACATCGCCAAGCTGCGCGCCGAGCACCAGATGACGGTGCTGATGACCACGCACTACATGGACGAGGCGGACGCCTACTGCGACCGGATCTCGCTGATGCACCGGGCCAAGATCCGCGTCACCGGCACCCCCGGCGAGCTGCGGGCGGGGCTCGGCGAGGACGCCACCCTGGACGACGTTTTCCGCCATTACACCGGCGACACCCTCGACAAGACCCCGGAAGAAGGAGGCATTCGTGACGTACGCCGATCCCGTCGCACCGCCAGCCGTCTCGGCTGACCTCTACCGGGGAAATCCGCTGGCCGAGTTCCGCCGGCTGCTCAGCCGGATCGGTACCCTCTGCTGGGTTGAGCTGCGCAAGATCAAGCACGACCGGAGCGAGCTGTACACGCGGGCGATCCAGCCGGCCTTGTGGCTACTGATCTACGGCGAGGTGTTCACCCGGGTACACGCCATCCCGACCCCCGCGGGCATCCCCTACCTCGCCTACCTGGCTCCCGGGATTATGGCCCAGTCAGCGCTGTTCATCGCGATCTTCTACGGCATCCAGATCATCTGGGAGCGGGACGCGGGCGTGCTGACCAAGCTGATGGTGACCCCGACGCCGCGGGCGGCGCTGATCACGGGCAAGGCGTTCGCGTCCGGCGTCCGGTCGCTCATCCAGGGCATTGTCGTGCTGGTCATCGCGACCCTGCTCGGCGTCAGCTTCACCGACAACCCGCTGAAGCTGATCGCCGCGCTCGCGATCCTGGTGCTCGGCTCGGCGTTCTTCTCCTGCCTGTCGATGACGCTGGCCGGCCTGGTGGTCGCCCGCGACCGGCTGATGGGCATCGGCCAGGCGATTACGATGCCGCTGTTCTTCAGCTCCTCGGCGCTGTACCCGGAGAAGATCATGCCCGGCTGGCTCCAGGTGATCTCCAGGGTCAACCCGCTCAGCTACGAGGTCGAGGCGCTCCGGGGGCTGCTGATCGGTACCGAGACCACCCTCTGGCTTGACACGGTTGTCTTGGTGGGCGCGACGATCGTGGCCATCACCTGCGCCGCGTCGCTGCTACCGCGGCTGGCCAACCGGTAGCCGCCAGGGCCGCCAGGGCTGGCATCAGCCGGCGGCGGGTCTGACGGCCGCTTGCAGCACGGTCAGCGACCGCACGAAGCTGTCGGCTGGCGTGCCGTCTGGGTCGATGAGCCGGTGCAGCCGGAAGCCGTCCTCCATGGCCAGCAGCATGGCGGCCAGCTGGCCGGGTTCGAACGGCCCGCCGGCGGCGCTGGCCAGGCCAGTACCCTCCACGATGTCCATGATGAGCTGACGCCGCGCCCGCAGGAACTCAGCCGGGGCGCCGCCGCGCTCCGCGGCCCGGGCCGCGTGCAGCGTCAGCTCGAGGTGGAGCAGGGGCGAGCGGCCGAGCGGATCCTGCCGGCTGCGGTTGCTGGCCGTCAGCGCGGCGACGAAGTCACGCGGGTCACGGTGACGGGCGAGCAGTTCCAGGTTCCGCCGGGTGGTCTGCTCGACGTGATCGGCCAGCATCGCGGTGATGAGGTCGTCCTTGCTGTCGAAGTTGGAGTAGAACGCGCCGCGGGTCAGCCCGGCCGCCGTGGTGATCGCGGCCACGCTGGCCGCGCCGATTCCCTCGGCTTCGAAGACTTCCGCGGCGGCTTCGAAGAGCCGCTGCCGCGTGTCCTGCCGCGTCGGCCTGATCCGGTCCCTTGACATAAGCAGAACGATACACCATTGTATCGAATAGATACTTATACGTATGGAATGGATACACCAGTGTATGGAAATAATCTGGAGGCAGGTGACGACAATGCTTGAGGCAGCCAGCCTGGTTAAGCGCTTCGGCTCCACGGTGGCACTCGACGGGTTCGATCTCACGGTCGCGCCGGGCGAGATCGCCGGGCTCGTGGGGCACAACGGGGCGGGCAAGACGACCTTCGCCCGGATAATCGCCGGGCTGGTGCGGCCGGAGTCAGGGACGGCCCGGATAGCGGGCATCGACTCCAGCCACGGCGCGGCCCGCGTGCGGCCGCTGCTCGGCCTCGCACCGCAGGAGCTTGCCCTGTACCCCACCGCGACCGCGCGGGAGAACCTGTTCCTCTTCGCCGGGCTGTACGGGATCCGGCGCCGGGACGCCCGCCCCCTGATCACCGGGCTGGCCGACGCGCTGGTGCTCGCCGACGTGCTTGACCGGCGGGTGCGCGACCTGTCCGGCGGGCAGCAGCGCCGCGTCCAGGCGGCGACGGCGATGCTGCACCGCCCCCCGGTCCTGCTGCTCGACGAGCCGACCGTCGGCGCCGACCCCGTCACCCGCGACGCACTGCTCGCGGCGGTGCGGGCCGCGGCCGCCGACGGCGCGGCGGTCGTCTACACGACGCACTACCTGCCCGAGCTCGACTCGCTCGGGGCGACGCTGGCCGTCGCCGACCACGGCCGGATCGTCGCCAGGGGCAGCCGGGCCGAGCTGCTCGCCGGCGTCCCCGGTCACGCGACGGGCGCGGACGGCCGGCCGCCGTCCCTCGACGACCTCTACCGGCACCTGGTGAGCGCGTGAACGCGCGACCGGGAATCCGGCTGGCCGCCGAGACCCGTCACCAGGCGGTGCTGATCGCCCGCGACCCCGGGCCGATGATCGGCTACCTGCTCATGGGGCTGCTGCTGATTACGGTGACCCGCCCGCTGTACGCGGCCCTCGGCGGGCTGGTCCCGGCCTCGGCCGCGGCCGGGATCGACCAGGCGGCGGCGGGGATGGCGGTCATGTTCTCGCTCTTCGCGCTCAAGGTCGGGGCCGCCTACCTGCTCAACGAGCGGACCTGGCACACCTGGGACCGTCTGCTCGCCAGCCCGGCCGGCTTCGGCGAGATCCTCACCGGCAAGGCCGTACCCATTTTCCTCGCGATCGCGGCTCAGCAGGCGCTGCTGTTCTGGTTCGCGGCCGCCGCCTTCGGGCTCCGCCCGCAGGCGGGCTGGTGGGCGCTGGCCGTCTGCGCCCTGTCCTGGTCCGCCTGTGTGCTGCTGCTTGGCTTCGGCGCGTCTGTCCTGGCGCGCAGCCCGGCCCAGCTCAGCGCCGCGGGCGACGTCTTCGCCCTGCTCACTACCGTCCTCGGCGGCGCCATCGTGCCCGTCACCCTCTTGCCAGCCTGGCTGCGCCACATCGCCCCGGTCTCCCCCGGCTACTGGGCCCTGAGCGCCTACAGGGCTGCTCTCACCGCCTCGCCTGGCCAGCTCGGGCGCCCATTGCTGATGCTCGGCGTCTTCGCCCTAGCCGGAGCCGGCGCGGCCGCCCTCATCGGTGTCCGCCAGCGGCGCACAGGCAACCGCTAGCAGACGGCGGTCGAATTCAGGTCAAATGACGAAAGGAAGAGGTGGCCCAGTGAGGGCCACCTCTTCTTTTCCAAGCTAAGTGCGGCGGGCTACCGCTCAGCCTCCGCAGACGGGGGCACTGCGTGGCGAGCAAGTCCACAAGCGGACGGGGGCACCGCGTGGCGCAGCGCCGCCGCACACCGTCACCATACAAGGTTGCGTATGCCCAAACAAGTCCCGAAGTTCCCGACAAGCCTGAAAGTTTGCTGAGTATTCCAACGCGAGGAACATCACGCCCGCCGGGGCCGGCCGGCGGTCCTAAGCTTGACTTCATGGCTGAGTTCTCCTATACGGACCTGCTGCCGCTCGGGCACGACGAGACCACCTACCGCAAGATCGCCGACGGCGGCGTGGTGGCCACTCCCGCACTCGGCCGGTCCTTCCTCACCGTCGAGCCGGAGGCGCTCACGCTGCTGAGCCGGACGGCCTTCCGCGACATCGCCCACCTGCTGCGGCCCTCGCACCTGAAGCAGCTGCGCTCCATCCTCGACGACCCCGAGGCCTCGCCGAACGACCGTTACGTGGCCAGGGACCTGCTGCAGAACGCGAACATCGCGGCCGGCGGGATCCTGCCGATGTGCCAGGACACCGGGACCGCGATCGTGATGGGCAAGCGCGGTCAGGGCGTGCTGACCGACGGCCGCGACGAGGAGCACCTCGCCCGCGGCGTGTACGACGCCTACACGCAGCTCAACCTGCGCTACTCGCAGATGGCGCCCCTCACTATGTGGGACGAGAAGAACCCCGGGTCCAACCTGCCGGCCCAGATCGAGCTCTACGCCACCGACGGCGACGCGTACAAGTTCCTGTTCATGGCCAAGGGCGGCGGATCGGCCAACAAGTCGTACCTGTACCAGGAGACGAAGGCCGTGCTCAACCCGGCCGGCATGGCCGCCTTCCTCGAGGCCAAGATCCGGGCCATCGGCACGTCCGCCTGCCCGCCCTACCACCTGGCGATCGTGGTCGGCGGCACCAGCGCCGAGTTCGCGCTGAAGACCGCCAAGTACGCGTCGGCCCGGTACCTGGACACGCTGCCAACCGAAGGCTCCCCTGTCGGCTACGGGTTCCGTGACCTGGAGCTCGAGCAGACCGTCCTCGGGATCACCAGGAAAATCGGCATCGGGGCGCAGTTCGGCGGCAAGTACTTCTGCCACGACGTCCGGGTGATCCGGCTGCCCAGGCACGGGGCATCCTGCCCGGTCGCGATCGCCGTGTCGTGCTCCGCGGACCGGCAGGCGCTCGGCAAGATCACCGCCGACGGCGTCTTCCTCGAGCAGCTGGAGACCGATCCCGCGCAGTACCTGCCCGACCCCGCGTCGGTCACCGCGGACACGGCCGAGGTTGTCTCTATCGACCTCAACCGGCCGATGTCGGAAATTCGCGCCGAACTGGCGAAATACCCGGTTAAAACCCGGCTGTCGCTTACCGGGACGATGATCGTCGCCCGCGACATCGCCCACGCGAAGATCGCCGAGCGCCTCGACGCGGGCGAGCCCATGCCGGAGTACCTCCGCGATCACCCCGTTTATTACGCGGGTCCGGCGAAGACGCCTGAAGGCTATGCCTCAGGATCTTTCGGGCCGACGACGGCCGGGCGAATGGACTCCTACGTGGAGCGCTTTCAGGCGGCCGGCGGATCGTTGGTTATGCTGGCCAAGGGGAACCGGTCGGCGGCCGTGACCGAGGCGTGCAAGCGCCACGGCGGCTTCTACCTCGGTTCGATCGGCGGTGCCGCCGCCCGGCTCGCGCAGGACTGCATTACCAAGGTTGAAGTGCACGAATACCCGGAACTTGGGATGGAGGCGGTATGGAAGATCGAAGTAAGGGACTTCCCCGCTTTCATCATCGTGGACGACAAGGGCAACGATTTCTTCGCCGAGGCGGCCGGCCCGTTGCTGTCCATCGGCAGCCACCCCTAAACGCTGGTATGGTCCGCCTATGCCCCCTATGACAGGGCGGGTCATCGCCGGGCGTTACAACCTCCAGCACCCCATCGGCCGCGGAGCCATGGGCGTCGTCTGGCGTGCGCGAGACCAGCTCCTTGACCGCGAAGTCGCGATCAAAGAGGTCGTCATCTCGGCCTTGATCAGCGCGGACGAGCGGCACAACGCGTACCAGCGGACGCTGCGCGAGGCGCGGACCGCGGCCCGGCTGTCGCACCGCGGCGTGGTCACTGTCTACGACGTCGTCGAGGAAGACGGCCGGCCGTGGATCGTGATGGAGCTCGTACCGTCGCAGTCGCTCGACCAGGTGCTCACCGTGGAAGGGCGGCTGCCCACCGCCCGGGCCGGGCGGATCGGGCAGCAGCTGCTTTCCGCGCTGGCCGCTGCGCACGCGGCCGGCGTGCTGCACCGCGACGTGAAGCCCAGCAATGTGCTGATCGCTACCAACCGGACCGGCGAAGGCTGGGACGAGCGCGCGGTGCTGACCGACTTCGGCATCGCCCAGTTCGAGGGCGATCCCCGGCTGACGCAGACCGGCATGGTGATGGGGTCACCCGGGTTCACCGCGCCCGAGCGCATCCGCGGCGGCGACGCCACGCCCGGTTCTGACCTGTGGTCGCTCGGCGCGACGATCTACGCGGCGGTCGAGGGGCGCGGCCCCTACGAGCAGCGCGGCGGTGCGATCACCACGATGTCGGCGATCATCAACGAGGACGCGCCGATCGCGCCGCACGCGGGCAGGCTGGCACCGATTATCGCCGCCTTGCTGCGCCGCGAGCCGTCTGGCCGCCCGACCGCGTCGGCCGCGGCGCGCATGTTCGCGCAGGTGCTGCCGCAGCTCGCGGAGGCCGCAGAAGAACCGCCCGCGCAGACTCACCCGCCCACGATCCGCTCCGCGTACGTGCCGGCCCCGGCCGCCCCGGTGGCGTCGAAGGCCGTGACGGCCGCGGAGGACGCGGACGCCCAGGCGGCGGACGACCCCTTGGTGACCGGGCGGCCTGCCGCCGAAGCGGCCCCCGCTCCCGCGGCGGCCACGCCGGCCAGCGCGGATCCGGCCGGGGAAGCGGCGCCTGCCGCCAAGGCCGTGCCTGCCGCGTCCGCCATGCCGGCCGCGGGGGCCGCGAAGGCGGTGCCTGCCGGGATTCCGGCGCCCGCGGGGAAGGCCGCGGCGGCCGCGAGTGCACTGCCGTCAGGGAAGGCGGTGGCGGAAAAAGCAGCACCTGCGGGCAACGTAGCGCCGGCGGGCAAGGCGGAGGCCCCGGACGCGGTGCTGCCTGCCGGGAAGGCAGACGCCGAGGCCGAGTCCGTCGCCAAGGCAGATCCCCCCACGGTGCCCGGGAACGTTCCGGCTAAGGCGGCGAGCGCGAAGGCGCCGGCGGCGGAAGCCGCGCCGGCCGAGGCCGCCGACCAGAAAGCAGCGGGGGCCGTTCTCCCAGAAGCCCGCTCCGCGGCCAGCGCGGCGCGCACGCCGGGCGGGGAAACGGCGATACCAGAACAGAGCGCGTCGGGCTACCAGCCGACCGAGTTGGCGATCCCGGTGGCACGCGGTGCCCAGGCGGCGACGCCGGCCCCGCCGAAGCCGACGGTGCCCAAGCCGGCCCAGAACAAGCCAGCCCAGCCGGGGCCGCGGTTCACCGCGGCCAACCAGGCCGAGCGAGCGGCGCCGAGCTTCTCCGCCGCGAGCCCGGCCCGCCCCGCCACTCCGCCTGACGCGCGCCCGCCCTACAGTTCTGGCGGCACGGGCCAGGGCGGCTACCCGCCGGCCGGCGGCAGCACCACGCCCTACCCGCCTTCGGCTTACCCGCCGCCGTCAGGCGGGCAGTACGCGGGGCCGGCCCAGCCCTATCCGGACCTCGCCCGGCAGTACACGCCGGGCAGCGGCGGCGGGCGCACGGACGGCGGCGGCGGGCGGTCTGGACGCGGCAGCGGCGGCCGCCGGATCGTCTGGCTGGTGGTGGCCGTCCTCATCGCGGCCGCGGTCGGCGTCGGCGCGGCGCTGGCGCTGAACAATCACGGCGGCAACGGGTCGAACACGGCCGGCAGCGGCGGCACCGGGGACGCCGAGAACGTTCCCGACACCCCGTCGGGACTGCAGTCGGTGGACGCGCTGAACAACCCGTCGACGGCGATGCCGGACGGCTGGTGGCCGGCCAGCCTGCGGGCCTCCGATCTCAACAGCACCGCGGGGTTCAGCCTGGACCTGCCGCCGGGCTGGAAGGAAACCCGCAAGGGCCTGGCGACCGACTTCACCGGTCCCGGCGACCTGCTGGTCGAGGTGGACGTGACCCCCCAGACGACCGACAACATGCTCGCCGCGGCAACCGGCCTCGAGCACCAGCGGGCCACGGTCGCCCACGCGTTCCCCGGCTACAAGCGCGACACCCTGAAGGGTGTTCCTGTCAGGAACACCAACGGGGCGGTGTGGAAGTTCACCTGGACGCCGGCGGGCAAGCCCGAGTACGTGGCGGACGACATCTTGTTCCGCAAGCAGACGAGCGCCGGCGCGCAGGACTACGCGATCTACATCAGGTCACCGCAGAGCACGTTCGGCAAGACCGCGCTCCCGCTGTTCAACAAGATCCTGCGGACGTTCCAGACGATTCCCGCTACCACCACCCAGCCGCCTGTCACGACCTCGCCGAGCGCGTCGGCCAGTTAACTAGATCACTCCGGTTCCCCGGCGGCCGGGGTTAGCGTCTGCAGACCGTCGAGCAGCCATTCCAGGATCTGCCCAAAGGTCTGGGGCTGGGGTTCGTGGCGGCCGGCGTCGGCCGCCCAGCGGGAGAAGTGCGGATGATGCCCGCCCTCGGCTACCCGGACGAGATAGGGAGCGACGGCACTGCCGAGGTCGGCGTCGGTAGCCTGCCCGACGCGAGCGCGCATCGCACGCTCCTCAAGGAGCGCGAGACCGGAGCCGAAGACGTGCCCGAGCACTGTGTTCACAAAGCCCATGCGGGTGGCTGCGTCGAGGCCGAGCGGGTCGAGTTCGCTTAGGGCGCTGTCGTAAAGACGCAGCGCGTTAGGACCGATCGGCGGGCGGCTGTAGGCCAGGCGGGCGGCCCAGGGATGGCACAGCATGGCGTCCCACCCGCTGTGCCCGAGCCCGTGCAGGGCGGCGCGCCACCCTTGGCCCACGGGGACGGTGACCGTGCCGTACACCGCGTCGACGAGGAGGTCGTCAAGCCCGTCCTTGCTGGCGACGTAGCGGTACAGAGCCATCGGGCTGCGCACACCGAGACGGCCGGCGACCGCTCGCATGGTAACGGCGCCGCCGGGCTCCTCGTCGGCGAGGGCCATGGCCGCTTCGACGATGCGCGACCGGCTGAGCCGCTCGGCGCCGCCGGACGGCTCGGGATGGTCGAACCAGATGAGGCCTGTCCCGTGGTTGTCCGCTGCGCTCACTGGCCCATCGTAGACGAGTCCTGGTATACAGCGTCCAGCAATAAGTGTACGTTGTCCATTGTGAGTGGACAACGTACACGCGCCCGTCTCGCGAGGACCGGCCGCACGGGCACCGATGTTCTAGTCGTCGGCGGAGGCCTGGTCGGCCTTACCGCGGCCCTGCTCCTTCGAGCCCACGGCGTCACCACCACCCTGGTTGAGAAACGGCCGTCGACCTCGCCGCAGCCCAAGGCACGGCGGCTGCACGTACGCAGCATGGAGATCTTCCGCCAGCTCGGCCTGGCCGAGCTGGTCCACGTCGCGGCCCGCGACCTGGCCGGGCACGACCACATGGCTGTTGGCAACACACTGGCTGAGGCCAGGCAGCTGCCGCTGTGGCAGTCCAGCGGACCGAATGAGCCGCCGGTCCCGCTGAGCCCGGAACTTCCCTGCCTGCTCTCCCAGGACCTGCTTGAGCCGCTGCTTCGCGACGCCGCCGTCCGGGCCGGCGTCGCGGTGCGCTTCGACACCCGGCTACTCAGCATCAGTCAGTCAGGCACCGGGGCTGACGCTGAGCTCCTCTCGCACCGGACCGGCCGCCGCTCCGGACTCACCGCCCGGTACGTGATCGCGGCCGACGGGGCGCGCAGCCCGGTCCGCGAGAAGCTCGGCATTACCCGCGGCACGAACGGGTTCACTGGCCGCCCGAGCGTGAACGTCTACTTCTCGGCCGACCTGGCCGAGGCAGTGCGCGGATGCGAGTTTAACCTGTGCCAGATCACCCACCCCGGCGTACCCGGGGCGCTGGCATCGGTCGACGGCCGCCGTCGATGGGTGTTCATGAGCCAAGGACGTTGTACTGAGCGCGACTGGCCGGCCTTGCTGCGGACCGCGCTCGGCGTCCCTGCTCCCGACCTGGAAATCCTGAGCGTGCTCGCCTGGCAGGCAGAGATGCGGGTGGCCGACACGTACCGGGCAGGCCGGGTGTTCCTCGCCGGGGACGCCGCTCACGTCATGCCCCCGTTCGCCGCCAGCGGCGCCAACACCGGGATCGCCGACGCCCACAACCTCGCATGGAAACTCGCGGCGGTCCTGCACAGCCAGGCCAGCGACACCCTGCTCGACAGCTACGACAGCGAGCGGCGCCCGGCCGGCTGGTTCGCGGCCGACGAGTCCACCCGCCGCACCCGGCAGATCCAGGAGCGCCAGGTGCCCGATCCGGCGCTCGCACACCCGTACGTGCTCGCCGCTGGCGGCTTCCAGTACACCGCGGGCGCCCTTGCGGCGGACCCGGCGCTCCCCGGTGATCCCGAACCCGTCACCCGCTTCGACCCGCGCGGGCGAATCGGCACCCGGGTCCCGCACCGCTGGGTCGACCAGGAGCGAACCAGATCGACCATCGACCTGGCCGGACCGGACTGGGCCATTCTCAGCCGCGGCAAACGGATACCGGCTCAGGGCGGCGGTCCGCGCCTCGGTGTGCAGCTGGCTGACGACATCGACTTCCTCGAACGCGGCGAACTGGTGCTGCTGCGACCCGACCACATCGTCGCTTGGCGGGGAACCGACCCGGGCGAAGCGCTCAGCGCCGTCCGGACGCTACTCCAACCGTGAGGTGAAGGGCCCGGTCCGCGGGAGGACCCGGCCCTTCAGCGTCCGTCAGCTTGCGGCCGGGCTAGTACCAGCCGTCGGCCTCCTCGTGGGACCACGCCCCGCACGGCGAGCCGTACAGGTCCTTGATGTAGGTCAGGCCCCAGCGGATCTGGGTGGCCGCGTCGGTCGCCCAGTCGGCGCCAGCGCTGGCCATCTTGGAACCGGGCAGCGCCTGGGGGATGCCGTAGGCGCCCGAGCTCGGGTTCTCCGCGGTCACGTTCCAGCCGCTCTCCTGGGCCCACAGCGGCTGCAGGCAGGAGAACTGGCTGCTCGACCAGCCGTACTGGCTCAGCATCTGCTGTGCGACCTGCTGGGCGGAACCGGACGGCACCGTCACCGTGTCCTGCTGCACAGGCTGCGCCTGCTGAGTGGGCTCGGCCGCGGCGGCCGACTGCTGCGCCGCGGCCGCGGCGGCGGCCCGCTCGGCGGCCTTGTGCGCGGCCTCCTTGGCGGCCGCCTTCGCCTTGGCTGCCTTGGCCGCCGCCTTCGCCGCGGCCAGTCGCTGCTGCTTGCCCTGCTCGGCCCGCATCTGGTCGAACAGGATCACCTGCTGGGTAGCGCTGCCCACGGCGGGGCGTACCGTCTGCGCCGCGGCCGCCGAGTGGTTCATCGCGGCCAGGGACAGCTCGTTCGCGCTGACTGACGACGCCGCGGACGATGCCGCTGGACCGGGAAGGGTAACGGCGGCGGCGGAAATCGCGGCCGCCAGCGTCAGGGTCCCCGCGGCGGCAACCGTGATGACGCGGGAACGCTTCGTGGACATGAACTTGCCAGACCTGAACGAGGGCAGGGGGAAATACCGTGCCAAAACAAACCTTTAGTAGCTCGCGCGAGGCGCGATCTTCTGTCACCTCTGATCCCACGGTCCGCGCAAGGGGAAGCGCGGCAGGCATCGGCACGCGGACTTGACGCGGGGACAGGGCGTCAGGCTGCTCGGGGCAGCGGTGATCTCACGGGCGAGGTGCTGTCGGTTGATAACGATGCCATGGAACAATCATTCGGCGCAGGCACATTCCCTGGCTCCGCCCGGTCACCGGTACGCGGCAAGTCGGTAACAACCGCGAAACATCGCCCTCATCTGCGGTTCAACTTACCCGGAAGTAACTTTTGTGAGTTGGGCCACGCTGGGCCGGATACGTCAATTTTCTCGACAATCAGTAATTGTCTGTTTACTAAATGCTCACGGTCGGTCCCGGCAAGAAGCAGGGGCCGACCGCGAACTGATGATGTTACCGGAGTGTAGTTGTTACCAGAGTGCGGGCTGATGCCGCTGTGACTCAGTACCAGCCATCGGCTACCTCGTGGGACCAGGCGCCGCAGGGAGAACCGTAAGTGGCCCCGATATAGGACAGGCCCCAGCGGATCTGAGTAGCGGGGTCGGTCTGCCAGTCGGAGCCGGCCGAGGACATCTTCGAACCCGGCAGGGCCTGCGGGATGCCGTAGGCGCCGGAGCTAGGGTTGTCCGCGGACACGTTCCAGCCGCTTTCGCGCTCCCACAGCGAGTCCAGACAGGAGAACTGGCCTGCCCACCCGAACTGGGAGAGCAGCTGCTGCGCGATTTCCTGCGACGAACCGGAGGGCGCGGGCCCGGTGGTGTTCGTCGCAGCGTCAACCTGGGTCTCCCCCGCCTGGGTCTCCCCCGCCTGGGCGGCCGGCGCCTGCTGGACGGCGGACTGGCTGGCCGCCGCGCGCTGGGCGGCTTGTTCTGCCGCCGCCCGCTCGGCCGCGCGCCGCGCTGCCGCCCGGGCCGCCGCGGCCTTGGCGGCCGCCGCCCGCTCAGCCGCGGCCCGAGCCGCCGCCGCCCGGGCCGCCGCTACCGCTGCCGCGTGCGCGACCGCGGCCCGGTGCGCCGCCTGGCTAAGGACCAGCTGCCCGGTCTCGCCGATTCCGGCTTGCGACCGGGCCGGCGCGGCGGCACCGAGGTGGTGAACGAAGAGCATGTCGGCGGCCTGAACTGGTGACGCCGGAGGTGCCGTCCATGAGATGGCGGCCGCTGCCCCCGTGGCCGCGAGGCAGAGCGCGCCTCCGACGGCGAGAACGGTGACTCTGCGAGAGAAACTGGTCGAATGCAACCGTGGCAGTTGCCGAGCCAATGGATGGCCTTCAGTCGGACACGGAATGCGCACTTTGCGATCCGCGCTTGTTTTCACCCTTTACCGGCGACTTTGCTTCGGGCTGCCGACTTGGCACGGGTCAAGGTGCCCGGTCACCGCATAGTGACCGTCACGCAGCCAGGGTGCTTTCGCCAGTCGAACATGCCAATTAAACGGCGCGATAAACACCGTCAGCTGATGTGATACAGATCACACTGACATTGTTACCAGATTGAGATGAGAGAATGTCCGACTTAATACGGGAATTGAATAGACGCAAACCTTGATGTGATGAACATCACATCCAGGTTTAAGCGCGCCCGATTCGCGATTAAAGGACCGCTTTCGCAGTATGCAGCAGGAAAGGCTTAGTAGTAGCCGTAGTTTTCCTCGTTCGACCAGGCGCCGCAGGGCGTGCCGTACACAGACTTGATGTAGCCGAGGCCCCACTTGATCTGGGTGGCCGCGTCGGTCTGCCAGTCCGATCCGGCGGTGGCCATCTTGTCGCCGGGCAGTGACTGCGGAATCCCGTAGGCACCGGACGCCGCGTTTTCCGCGTACACGTTCCAGCTGCTTTCCCGCTGCCACAGGTCGTACAGGCAAGGCCACTGGGACGAGCTGAAGCCGAAGCTGGCGAGCATCGACTTGGCGGTGGCCTCGGCACTGGTCGGGTCGGCGGGCGGCGCCGTCGTGGCGACGCCGGTGCCGCCGGTCGTCTCGCTCGAGCTCGCGGTCGAGGAGTTCTGCGACTCGAGGATCTGCTCGGGGTCCGCCATCGCCGGCTTAGACGCGACGGTCAGCGTCTTGGACGCGGCGGTCATCTCGATCAGCGTCTGCCGCTCCTGCTCGAGCAGCGCGACCGAGCCACTCCGGCCGAGACCGTCAATGGACTGGAAGAGGCTGCTGGCGCCGGTGCCCTGAGGGTTCATCACCTTGGCCGCACCCCACACCACGGCGACCAGGAGCAGGGCGAGCGTCCCGGCGGCGACCATGCTGCCGTGCCGACGGAACAGGCCGCGCTTCTTCCGCGCGCTCCGCGCACCGAAGGAGCCGGTACTGGACGAGCCACTGCCGGACGAGCCGGTGGCGGACGAGGCAGGGTTAGTGCCAGCGTCAGTACTAACAGAGCCAGCCGAGCCAGCGCCCGAAGTCCGCGAGTCGCCCGCCGATGCCTGCGGTCGCTCCGCAAGCATCGCGCTCCGATGTCGTGACAACGCAGTCCCTTCCGGTTCATGTCATGCGTATAGCGCACTCATCCACCGCTGCCGATCAACGATGCCAGATAGAAACTTCCGCCGTTGGCGACTTCGCGAAGAAAGGCGAAGGGGAGAACTTACCATTCTGTGACACGAATCACAGCCTTATAACACGCACCGTGACATCCGCGGGCAAACTGCGAGATGATCGCCGGTATGAGTGACGAAACTGAGTCGGCTTCCGCGCCCGCGGCGGACCCATTCGCGCAGGCCGCGGCCGGTGCGGCGGCCCTCCGTGAGCGTACCGGCACTAACCGCTTTGACGTGGCCGTAGTGCTCGGCTCTGGGTGGGCCGCCGCCGCGGACGCGATCGGCGCCGTCGAAGTCGACGTGCCGCTGGGCGACCTGGCGGGATTCAGGCAACCGAGCGTGAAGGGGCACGCACCTTCCGTTCGGTATATAAAAAAGGGTCAGCTAAATGTCCTGGTGTACCTGGGCCGCATTCACCTTTTCGAAGGGTACGACCCGCATACCGTGACACACGGCGTCAGAACGGCGATCGCGGCCGGGTGCCGGACGGTGGTGCTGACGAACGCGGCGGGCGGCATCAACGCCGGCTACGCGGTCGGGCAGCCGGTGCTGATCAGCGACCACATCAACCTCACCGGCCGCTCCCCGCTGTGGGGACCGCTGCCGCCTGACGTGCCGTCTCGCTTCACCGACCTCACCGAGGTGTACTCCGCGCGGCTGCGCGGGCTGGCCAGGGAACTCGACCCGTCGCTGGCCGAAGGGGTGTACGCCGGGGTGCCAGGGCCGCACTTCGAGACACCGGCCGAGATCAGGATGCTCCGCGGCGCGGGCGCCGACCTGGTGGGCATGTCGACCGTCATGGAGGCCATCGCCGCGCGTCACCTCGGCGCCGAAGTGCTCGGGATCTCGATGGTCAGTAATCCGGCGGCCGGGCTCACCGACGAGCCGATCGATCACCAGGCGGTGCTCGACGCCACCGGGGAGTCGGCCGCTCAGGTCGGCGCGCTGCTTTCCGAGCTGCTGCCCCGGATCTGAGGCTCGCCGCCCCGGTGGCAGGCCGCGCCGGGAACGCCGGGGTTTCGCGGGCTTGCCGGGGTTTTCCACAGCTTGCGTGGGTAGCTGGCGCGCGGAACCTCAACTCGCGAGGAGCAGAAATGACCTATCCCGCATCGCCAAGTGACACGGTCCCCGGCCGCGTCCGGCCCGACGCCGCCCAGTTCTGGGCCGGCGCCGCGGCGACCGCGGTCGTCGCGGCGCTGATCGCGCTGGTCGGCATTCTGGTCTGCCGGTGGACGCTCAACATCCCGATCATGGCGCCGGCCGGCGCCGGCGCCTGGGGCAACGCTCACACCGGGGTGTACGCGGTGGTGGCGGCGCTTGTCGCGCTCGTCGCGGCCGGAGTGCTCTACCTGCTGATGCTCAGCACCCCGCAGCCGGGCCTGTTCTTCCACTGGATCATGGGACTGGCCACGGTGGCGGCCGTCGTCTACCCGTTCAGCACCTCGGCGCCGCTTGACCAGAAGGCGGCGACGGCGGTCGTCGACCTGGTGCTCGGGCTCGCGATCACCTCCTTGCTCAACGCCGTCGGAGCCAGGGCCCGCCGCCGGGTCACGCCGTCCTACGCAGCACAGGCCGGCTACCGGAGCGCGCCAGGCGAAGTGCCCGCCGCACAGCAGGGCTACCCGGCCGGTCCTGGCTACCCGGCGGAAGAGGGCTACGGGTCCGATCCCGGCTACGGGTCCGATTCCGGCTACGCGCCTGGCCCGGGGTACGTACCTGGCCAGCGCCGGGTTGAGCCGCCGACCCGGCCGATCGACACCCCGCAGCGCCGCGGCCCGCGGCGCTAGCGGCGCTGACGTTAAAAGCAGAACGGCGGGTTCCCCGGAGAGTGTCTCAGCTCCTGCGGGAACCCGCTGTTTTAGCCTTGGCCAGTGGAGAAGCTGCGGACGCACACGCCTGACCTCACGGAGCGGAACCTCGACCAGATCGCCGGACTGTTCCCCACGGTCATCACGGAAAGCCGCGACGACGACGGCAACGTCGTCCGCGCCGTCGACTTCGACCTGCTGCGCCAGGAACTGGCCGGGCACGTCGTCGAAGGCCCGCGCGAGCGCTACCAGCTCGACTGGCCGGGCCGCCGTGAAGCGCTGCTCGCGGCGAACGCTCCCGTCGCGAAGGCGCTGCGCCCCGTCCGCGGCGAGTCGGCCGCGTTCGACACCGCACCGAACCTGTTCATCGAAGGCGACAACCTCGACGCGCTCAAGCTTCTCCAGGAGCCCTACCGCGGCAAAGTCAAGCTGATCTACATCGACCCGCCGTACAACACCCGCCATGACTTCGTGTACCACGACGACTTCGCCGAATCCACGGCTGAGTACCTGGCCAGGTCGGGGCAGGCCGATTCGGCCGGGCGGCGGCTGACAGGCAGTCCCGAGTCAAGCGGCCGCCTGCACTCCGACTGGCTCAGCATGATGTACCCGCGGCTGAAGCTGGCCAGGAACCTGCTGTCCGATGACGGCGCCATCTTCGTCAGCATCGACTCGACCGAGCACGCCAACCTCACCCGGCTGCTCTCCGAGGTGATGGGCGAAGACAACTTCCGCGCCAGCATCGTCTGGCAGAAGCGGTACACCCGGAGCAACAACACCAGGGACTTCACCGCCGTCGTCGAGAACATCGTCGTGTTTTCCAAGTCCGACCAGTTCACCGTCAACCTGCTGCCGAGAACCGCCGACGCCGACGCCCGCTACGCGAATCCCGACAAGGACCCGCGGGGGCCGTGGAAGGGTGCGTCCTTCCTGAACCCAGCCACGGCCGCGCAGCGGCCGAACCTCTGCTACGAGATCAAGAACCCGCATACCGGCCAGTGCACGCGGCCGACGACCAACGCCTGGCGCCGGTCCAGAGCCGAGTTCGACCGGCTGGCGGCGGATGACCTGCTCTACTGGGGCGCCGACGGCAAGAGCCCGGTGCCTTCGGTCAAGATGTTCCTCTCTGCCGCGCGCGGGCTGACGCCGGCCAACTTGTGGACCCACGAGTACGCGGGCAGCACCGACGACGGAACCAGGGACCTGGCCGCGCTGCTGGACGGCCGGGTCTTCGACAACCCGAAGCCCGTCCAGCTGATGAAGCGGGTGCTCGAGCATGCGACGGACACGTCGTCGCTCGTCCTCGATTTCTTCGCCGGGTCGGGGACCATGGCCCAGGCTGTGGTTGAACTCAACGCGGAGGACGGCGGAGCGCGCCGGTTCATCGCCGTCCAGCTGGCCGAGCAGTGCCGCTCCGGGTCGTCAGCGGCGGCGGCCGGGTTCGCCACGATCGCGGACATCGCGAAAGAGCGCATCCGCCGCGCGGCGAAACGGGCCGGCGGCGGCCCGCATCACCCGGCGTGGGACGGGGAGACCGGCTTCCGCGTGTTCCGGGTCGACTCAACTAACCTGGCCGACGTACGCAGGACTCCGGCGCAGCTGCGCCAGGCTGACCTCGCGCTGCTCGCGGAGAGTGTCAAGCCGGGCCGGACCGCGGAAGACCTGCTGTTCGAGGTGCTAGTCGACGCCGGGATCGAGCCCGCCGCGCCGGTCGGGCTTGAGCAGGTCGACGGGTGCCAGGTGTTCACCGTCGGCGGCGGCGCCCTCATCGCCTGCCTGGCCAGCCACATCCCGCCCGCGGTGGTACGGGAGATCGCCGCCCGGTCGCCGTCGCGGGCCGTGTTCCTTGACTCCGGGTTCGTCACCGACGCTGACCGGATCCGTGCGGGGCGGTACTTCGCCCAGGTCTCGCCCGCCACCGACGTGAAGTCGGTCTAGCTCCGGTGAAGCTGCGGTTCAAGGTCCAGCGCTACCAGACCGAGGCGGTCGACGCGGTGGCCGGCTGCTTCGCGGGCCAGCCGCGTCAGCGGGACGACCGCGACGGGGTCAACGCCGAGATCACGCTGAGCCCCGCCGCACTGCTGGCGAACATCCGGGCCGTGCAGCGCGCCCGCGGCCTGCCGGCGTCGGAGGCACTGGCCCGCAGCCCGGCCGGCGCGCCGGACACGCCCAACCTCGATATCGAGATGGAGACCGGAACCGGCAAGACCTACGTCTACATCAAGACGATCATGGAGCTGAACCGGCGCTACGGCTGGTCCCGGTTCATCGTGGTGGTGCCGAGCGTGGCGATCCGCGAAGGGGTGCGGAAGTCATTCGAGCTCACGGCCGACCACTTCAAGCAGGCGTACGGGAGCAGGCCGCTGGCGTTCTGCTACAGCTCGGCCCGGCTCCCCGACCTCGCGCGGCTCTCCGGCGATCCAGGCGTGCAGGTGATGATCATCAACATCCAGGCCTTCAGCGCCGCGGGCAAGGACAGCCGCCGCATCTACGACGTGCTCGACGAGTTCCAGTCGCGCCGCCCGATCGACGTGATCAGCGCGACCCGGCCCGCCGTCATCATCGACGAGCCGCAGAAGATCGGCACCGCCAGGTCGCTCGAGGCCCTGTCCCGGCTGCACCCGCTCATGGTCCTGCGCTACTCCGCCACCCATCGCGTCGAGCACAACAAGGTCTACCGGCTTGACGCCCTCGACGCGTACAACCAGAAGCTGGTCAAGAAGATCGCGGTGCGCGGCATCAGCGTGCGGGGACTGGCCGGCCGCGCCGCCTACCTCTACCTGGACGCCATCGAGGTCACCGCGGGCGCCGCGCCGCGGGCACGCGCGGAGCTTGAGGTGCGCACCAGGTCGGGCGTCAAGCGCCAGCTCAGGCTGCTCAGCCTGGGCGCTAGCCTGTACGCGGCCTCCGGCGGTACCGACGCCTACCGCGGCCTGTCCGTCACCGGCATCGACGGCGCCCGCGGCGTCATCGAGCTGAGCAGCGGCGACGTCATCGCCGCCGGACAGGTCACCACGGACGTCACTGAGTCAGCCAGGCGCCGCATCCAGATCCGCGAGGTCATCCGGGCCCACCTGGACAAGGAGCGGCAGCTCTACCCGCTTGGCATCAAAGTGCTCTCGCTGTTCTTCATCGACGAGGTGGCCAGGTACCGGGACTACGGACGGGCGGACCGGCTCGGCGAGTACGCCCGCTTCTTCGCCGAGGAGTACCGCGAGCAGGCCGGCGCGCTGCTCGCCCGGTCCGCGGCGGACGAGAACGACGCGGAGTACCTGAGTTACCTCGCCGCCATCGCGGTCGAGGACACCCACCGGGGCTACTTCTCCGTGGACAGGAAGACCGGCCGGGACACCGACGGCGAGGTGCGGCGGTCAGGCGACGAGCAGGGCCAGTCCGCCGACGCCGACGCCTACGACCTCATCCTGCGCGACAAGGAACGCCTGCTGTCGCTCAGCGAGCAGGTACGGTTCGTTTTCTCGCACTCGGCCCTGCGCGAGGGGTGGGACAACCCCAACGTGTTCGTGATGGGGATGCTGAAGAAGAGCGAGAGCACGGTTTCCCGCCGTCAGGAAATCGGACGCGGCTTGCGGCTGTCGGTTGACTACCGCGGCGAGCGGACGGACGACCCGGTGACCGTCCACCAGGTCAACGAGCTGACGGTGGTCACCGACGAGTCTTACACCGACTTCGTCCAGGGCCTGCAGCGCGAACTCGGCGACTCGCACGCCAGCCGTCCGCCGCTGCCGGCCGACGGCAGGAAAACCGGGCTGGTACCGCGCCGCTGCGAGCCGGCGCAGCGGGCCCCTGGTCACCAGGACGCGGCCTGGCCAGTAGAGCTGGACGCCGTTGAGCTGACCGGCCGCTGCGTCACCGCCATCGATGATCAGCTGCGGGTCGACGTGCTGCGTTACCTCGTTCAACGTGGCGAGCAGCGGCCGGCCGGGGCGGCGGGCGAGCCCGGTACGTTCTTCGCCGTCGCCAGCACCAGCGCCGCCGGCGGCGGGGCGGCCCCCTCCGCCGTCCTGTACGACCTGATCGGTGAGATCGCCAGCCGGACGCAGCTCACCCGGCGGACCACAGCGTCGATCCTGCGGCAGATCAGCCCGAGCGTGTTCGCGGGCTACCAGGAAAACCCCGATCAGTTCATCGCGGAATGCGCGCGCCTCATCAATGCCGTCATAACACGCACAGAAAAGGCGGCGGCTGGACCGGCCTGACGGCTCTACCTCATTTGTCCATTCTGTTAACAAATCAACCGTTGGTGTTCTATCGTGTCATCGCCTGTTAGGTGGTGATGACATGGAGCGTGGGAAGCCGGCGGGAGCCAGGCCGACCCGCAGGGTCGTGTTCGGGCTGCTTGGGGTGCTCACCCTGGTCGTGCTCGGGGTCGGGGGCCTGTACCTGGGCCGCGGGGCCCTGTCAGGGGGGCAGGCGGCCGGGCCGCAGACCGCAAGCACGCCGGCCACGGCGCCCGGGTGCGGCGCGGCGCCCGCGGGGACCTGCACGGAGAACGCGGCCGATGTCGCGCTGGCCGGCTCCCCGGTGGTGGTGACGGTCCCGCCGGGCAAGTCAGGCACGGCGACGCACCCGGCCGGCCGCACGTCCCCGTCGGCCGCTGCCCGCGCCACGTCATCCAGGTCACCGTCGGCTGGTGCGACCGCGCCTGCTACCGGAAGCGCCGGTACCCCGGCGTCCGCCCCGGCCGTTTCGCCCGCCCCGGCTGGAGCGGCGGCCGAGGACAGCGCGGCCGACAGCCAGGTACTCGGACTGATCAACCAGGCCAGGGCCAGCGCCGGCCTGCCCGCGCTGACGCTCACGGCGGGCCTTGAGACCAGCTCGGCCAGGCACAACCTGGTGATGGCCAGCGGCTGCGGGCTGTCCCATCAGTGCGCGGGCGAGCCTGCCATCGGCGACAGGGAGACCACGGCCGGCGTCAGCTGGACCGCGGCCGGCGAGAACATCGGCGAGGGCGGCCCGGTGGCGGACACGTCGGCCGCGATCGCCCAGATGGCGGTCGGGCTTACCCAGTCCATGCTCGACGAACAGCCGCCGGACGACGGGCACCGGATGAACATCCTGAGCAGCACGTTCACCCACATCGGCATCGCCGTCTACCGCGACAGCGCGGGCACCGTCTGGCTGACCCAGGACTTCTCTAACTGACCGGGCGCGGCGGGGCCTGGCGCAGCAGGTACTCGTAGCCCGCCTGAAGCTGACGCGGCGCCCAGACGTCGGCCCGCTTGGCGATCGTGTCCGCTTCACCGCCCCACGCCTGCAGCGGCCCGGCCGCCATCGCGGTCAGCTGCGTCCTGCAGGCACGGTCGAGTAGCACCGCCGCCATGATCGCGGCCGGCAGGTCGCTGCCGGCCGCCACAATGCCGTGCTGCGGTAGCAGCATCGCGACCGCGTCGCCGAGCGCGTCCGCCACCGAGCGGCCAAGCGACCGTGACTTGATCAGGCCCCCGGTCAGCTCGAAGCGCGGGATCGACGGATAGCAGAACAGCGACCCGGCATGGTCAAGCGGCCGCAGCGGCACGTCGAGGGCGGCGAACTCGCAGGCCGCCGGGGAGTGCGTGTGCACCACCGCGCCGACGTCCGGCCGGGCGGCCAGCACCTCGGTGTGGATCGGGTACTCGATGTGCCGGGGACCGTCGCCCGCGAGCACGTCGCCGTCCGGCGATACCAGCAGCACGCGGCTGGCGTCGATCTCATCGAAACCCCAGCCTGAGGCCTTCATCCAGGCGCCGCGGCCCGCGGGGTCGCGCACGCTCGGGTGTCCCCACACCATGTCCGCCTGGCCGGCCGCGGCCAGCGCGCGGCAGCCGTCGACCGCCAGGGCGATGGCCGCGCTGTCATCAGCCGGGATATACCGCGGCGAGTCTCCCATAAGTCACGATCCTAGAGCGCCGGCCTGATGCCTGCCGCGCGTGAGTCACGATCATCGACCGCCGGCCTGGTGCCTGCCGGGCGGCCCGCGCCGTCTGAGCAGCCGCAGCACCAGGAACCAGAGCAGCGGCGGCAGGGCCAGCGTCAGCAGGCCGCCGGAGATCAGGTTCGCCGTCGGGGCGCCGTGCCACACTGAGCCGGACAACTGCTGCGCGGCGGCCGCGACCTGCGGGTTTGATGGCAGCCACACCACCGTCTCCGGATCGCGGGTGTGCAACGGATCGGCTGGGTCGAGCGGCAGCGGCCGGCCGCCGATCGACGGGTCGGTCGCCTTCCAGATAAGGAACGAGAGCGTCGGCACGTTGGTCACCGTGGTGTTGCCGTTGTCATCGGCCGAGAACCGCTGCACGTCGATCAGCAGGCCGGGGGTCTTGACGCCCGCCGCGCGCAGCTCGGCGACCAGGGAAGCGTCACGGAATCCGTGCATAAGCGAAGTGATGCCCACGCCCGGCCCCCAGGCAATGAGCGCGGGGACAAGGAGCACCAGGCCCACGTTGGCCACGAGCGGGCCGCCGGCGCGGGCGCGCCGGCGGAAGAACCGGCCCGGCGGCGCCGGGGTGCGGAGCGCCAGCGAGATGACCGCCCAGCGCAGCGCGCCGACGAGGGCGCCCGCAATGGCCGCGCCGGCCAAGCAGCCGGCCGTCGCGCCGAGCAGTGCGCCGACGATGCCGATCAGCGTGCGTACCGCGCCGGTCCACTCCGGCATCAGGACCGCCGGGAGCAGCCCGATGAAGACACCGAGGCCCACGGTCAGCAGGAACAGCACCGCCAGGGCAGCCCGCCGCAGGAAGAGCCCGCGCGGCCTGGTCCGCAGCCTGCGGCAGCCCCGGGCCTTTTCGAACACGGGCAACCGCCTAGCGTCGGCGCGCCGGCTCCGGCGGCCCGCCCGCCCGCGGGCACGGTAGTTCACCGGCGACGTAAGATGCGTCGGTGCGGGCGCCCCGGCCGCCCGGCAGACCGCCGCTACCTCGCCGTAGGTCTGCCACGAGCCGTTCGCGCGCAGCAAGATCCGGTTGTCGTGATCGAGCACGAGCAGCGAGCGGTCCCGCGTGCGCCCGCCCGACAGGTAGGAGCTGACGGTGTGCACCGCGCCCACCGACGCGGACGGCAGGACCACCCGCTGGCCGCCGAAACCGTGCGCGACCAGGTTCCCGTCCTCGGCGCTCAGCCAGACCCTGATCCGGCCCATCAGGTCCGTCGGGCACTTGCCAGGGAACGCCAGCGGATGCGCCGGGTCCGGGACGAGCACGTCCTGGTTCCGCTGCCACGCCCGTCCGCCCCAGTGCGTCACGGGGCTGTTCAATGCGCCTCCCGGGGACGGGGCACGGCTGGCGGACAGGGGCACTCCGGTCAAGCACCACAATCCTGCCCGCGGCCGCGCGGGCTGACAAGCCTACGACTTCCGTTAACAAATCGGTCAGGAAACCTTCATGGGCCTATCAGGAAAGACGCCGGAAGAGCATCATGGATCCGTGGCATACCAGAACGCGGGGTCCGTGTGCCCCCGGTGCGGCAGCAGCACAGACGTGCGCACCGCCCGCGAGTTGTTCGACACGATGAACGCGGCGCAGCAGTCAGGCTTCCAGCGCCTCAGCCAGCAGTTCGGTTTCCCTGGCCAGGCGCCGGGCCAGGGGCAGTCCCCCGGTCAGGGACAGTCCGCGAGTCAGGGGTACGGCTCCAGCCAGGGACAGTCCGCCAGCCAGGGGTACGACTCCGGTCAGGGACAGTCCGCCAGCCAGGGGTACGGCTCCAGCCAGGGACAGTTCCCCAGCCATGGCGGCTTCGGGAACCAGCAGCACTTCCCCAGCCCCGGCCAGTCCGCGGACCAGGGACAGGCTTCAGGCGCGGGACAGCCGGCGGAGCAAGGTCAGCCTGCCGCTCAGCCGCCGTTCCCCGGCCAGCCCGCGGCCCAGCCGCCGGTCCAAGGACAGCCGCCCGCCCAGCCGCCGTTCCAGAATCAGGGACAGGGGCCCGGCCAGGGCTGGAACAACCGCGACGACGACTACGACCACTACAACTCGGAGAACTCCAACCGGGGCTTCCGCGGTAACCGGAACCGTCTCGACTGGACCGACTTCGTTGGCGGAAACGTCGCCGACGAGGTCGGCGACGCGGTCTTCGGCGCGGCGCTCGGGTTCGCCGGGCGGGCCCTCGGCCGGCGTATGAAGAAGGCCTTCGAGGAGAAGGTCGTGCCGGCCATGCAGGCCAGGGCGGGCCAGACGCAGCAGCAGTTCGAGCAGCAGAAGATCGAGCAGGACGCCATCGTGGCGCGCTACCCCGAGCTGCGCGGCTGCACGAAGGACCAGGTCGTCTTCCTCGACGGCGGCGTGCAGACCGTCCCTGTCAGCGACCTCGCGCTTCCGGTCACGCTGGCGCAGGCTGACTCGGTGGTGGCGCGGCTCCGCTGACCGGGAGCCGCCGGCCGCTGGCGAGCAGCCGCGGATGATCATGATCGAACAGAATGTCGGTGTCCCTGATTAGAGTGACCGTGATGTCGCTCTTACATCGGAGGCCATGACATGTGCTGGCAGTGCGATCACCCGGGTGCGACCTGGCAGGACTATCTCGCTTACTTGCGTGAGCTGCTCGAGGAGCACTGCTGGGTGGTCCAGGGGGTGCAGCGGCAGCGACGCCGGCCGCCCTACGCGTACACCATCGGGCTCGCCGCGCACGAGTGCCCGGAGCTCGTGGTGACCGGGCTCCCCTACGACCGCGCCGCTGTCCTGCTCAACGACTACGCCGGTGAGCTGCTGCGGACCGACCCGCCCGTGCCAGGCGAAGTGGTGGCACTGCCCGGCGGCCCGCTGGCCGAGATCGTCCGGGTCACCGAGCCAAGCGTGCACCTGGCGGTCGCCGCCGCGGTCAACGGCCCGGAGTTCACCGCGCTCCAGCTGGTGTACGCCGACGAGCGGGGGCGCTGGCCGTGGGACGCTGGCTTCGGCGGCGGGAACGGCGGCCAGCCGGTCCTCGGCGGACGGGCGCCTGCCGGCCGCCCGGCCAGCGGCCGCCGTCGTTGACCGGCCTGGCGTACGCTCCCTCCATGGGCACGGTTTCCACGGGCACGGTCCACAGGCTCAGCCGGCAGGATGCCCGGCGGATCGCCGTGCGGGCGCAGCTGCTGACTGACAGCCGGCCTCCTGACCTGCTCGCCGCGGTACGGCAGCTGACGACGCTGCAGCTCGACCCCGTCAGCGCGGTCGCGCCAAGCGCCGACCTGGTGGCCTGGTCCCGCCTTGGCCCGGCCTACCGGCCCGATGACCTGAAAGCCGCCGTCGCCAGCCAGAGCATCATCGAGCTGCGGTCGTTCCTGCGCCCGGCCGAGGACTTCGCGCTCTACCGTGCGGACATGGCGTCCTGGCCAGGGCACGGGGAGCTGCGCGCCTGGCAGGTCGCTAACCGCGAGTGGGTCGCCGCCAACGACAAGTGCAGGCGCGAGATCCTCGCCCGGCTCGCCGCCGGGGGCCCGCTGCAGTCCAGGGAACTGCCCGACACCTGCGAGCGGCCGTGGCAGTCCACCGGCTGGACCAATAACAAGAACGTGACCATGCTGCTCGAGTTCATGGTGTCGCGCGGGGAGGTCGCGGTCGCGGGGCGCCGCGGCAAGGAACGGCTGTGGGATCTCGCCGAGCGGGTCTACCCCGGCCACCCGGTGATCCCCGCGGCCGAGGCCGCGCGGGAGCGGGACCGGCGCCGGCTCCAGGCGCTTGGCATCGCCCGCATCAGCGGCCCGGAAACCATGATGGAGCCCGCGATTGTCAGCGACGGCACGGGCGAGGCGGCCGAGATCGAGGACGTCAAGGGACGCTGGCGGGTCGACCCGCGCTACCTGGGCAGCTCGCTCGACGACGCGGCCTTCGAGGGGCGCGCGGCGCTGCTTTCCCCGTTCGACCGACTGGTGCACGACCGCGTCCGCGCCCTCGACATCTTCGAGTACGAGTACCAGCTCGAGATGTACAAGCCGGCCGCGAAGCGGCGCTGGGGCTACTACGCGCTGCCTGTCCTTTACGGCGACCGCCTCGTCGGCAAACTCGACGCGACCGCCGACCGCAAGGCGGGCGTGTTCCGGGTCAGCGCCGTCCACCAGGACGTGCCGTTCACGGCGGACATGTCGGCGGCGGTAGCGGACGAGATCAACGCCCTCGCCACCTGGCTGGGTCTTGAGGTCGCCGGGCTCTGATTCGCGCCCTGCGCTGCCACTTCCGTGATCACAGGCTCCGGCCGACTGTGTTAGCCCGACAGAACCAGAATCAGGCCCGGCCGTGGCCACTGTGGGCAAGTCCGCCCGACGCGTTGAACCATCGGACGGTGACTAACGTGACGGGGACAACGCGCCTGATCCGCCTGATACGTGCGACGCTTGGCTTGGTGGCCATGCTCGGTGCCGCCGTGCCGGACAGGGCGTTAACGGCCTGCGGGACCGGTCCTTGCCGCTGTCGGCGGCCCCGAGCCGGACCGGCGCGGCCGGTGTACGGCGCAGCGATACGGGCATCATGGCAGCTGAAGACGTCCGGCGGCTCACTGTGGAGGTCCGCATGTCGAAACCACCGCTTCCCGAGGCTGCAGTGACCATGCTGCGCAAGGCGAATCCAGCGGTCATCACTACCCTGCGACGGGACGGCCAGCCGGTATCCACGGCCACCTGGTACCTGTGGGACGACGGCAGGGTGCTGGTGAACATGGACGAGGGCCGCAAGCGGCTGGAGCACATGCGCAGCGACCCGCGGGTCTCGGTGGACGTGCTCGACGAAAGCGACTGGTACACCCATGTCAGCATCACCGGCCACGTGGATGAGATGCGCGAGGACGCGGACCTGGCCGACATCGACCGCATCGCCCAGCAGTACATGAGCAGGCCGTACCCGCAGCGTGACCGCCGCCGGATCAGCGCCTGGATCGCCGTGGACGGCTGGCACAGCTGGGGCGCGCTGAAAGACACCAGCCAGCCAGGCTAAGAGGGCCTGGCTCGGCGGGCTGACTCGTGGTGTGGGGCCGGCGGACATGCGCGGCGGGCGAGTGATCCAACCGCCCCAGAGCGGCGTCCAGATCCGGGTGTTATTGGAACCTGACCCTCAGTGTCCCCCGCGAGCTCCCGGATCAAGCCCCGGCGGCGGATCCCGTCCGGCATCGGCTCGGGCCGATCGGGACGCTGACGGTCTGTGGCCTGTCGGACGGCGAGGAGACCTCGAACATCACGCGCAGCCACCCCGGTCAGAGGCCAAGATCGCGGATAATTTTTGTGTTCTGATACATACGAGTTTCCAATTAGACAAGAATTTCCATAACAATAGTCTCATCACTGATATCAATCCCGCCAGTCACTTGCGAAGCCGGGCGCTAGGCCGCTCGCTCGCTGTCGGCGAGCAGGGTGAATTGACCGCATGCTGGAAAGCCGGGCTAGCTCGCGCGCACCGCTTTGCCCGCCGCGCGGAACACCCGCAGCACGTGGCCCGGCGACAGCAGCTTGGCTGGCTTGTCGATCATGTTGGCGACACGCAGGAACGTCTCGCCGAGCACCGGGTCGACGGAGGCGGCGGCGCGGTACTTCTCGCCGTAGGCGTTGATCAGGGCCGAACCGGGACGGCGCTTGCCCGCTACTTCGGGGAAGCGCAGGTCGCTGGACGCGGAGGTTTCCCACGCCTCGGCGACCAGCCGGCCCGCGGCGCGGAAATAGCGGCGCTCGAGGTCCGTGCCTGCGGCGTCCTGGGCTCCGCTAAGCAAGCCGCGCAGTGCCAGGGCTTCGAGCGCGGCGACCGTCATGCCCTGGCCGTAGATCGGGTTGAAGCTGCTGAACGCGTCGCCCGCGACAAGCAGCCCGCCCAGGCGGGTGCTCAGCGTCTCGTAATGGTGCCAGGCCGACTCCGGGTAGGTGTACTTCACCGGCTCGTCAAGCGGCGTCGACTCCCGCATGACGGCGGCCAGGTCCTTGCAGGCGAGGCTGTCGGCGAAGCTGAGCATGCCGGCCTCGTCGAGCGGCGGCTCCGCGCCCACCATGCCGGCCAGCAGCACCAGGAACCGTTCGCCTTCCTGGCGCAGCACGGCCCCGCCGCGCGGCTTGCCGGGGTAGGGCGTGACCAGCGAGCCGAACCGTCCGTCGAGCTGCTTCTGGTTCCTGGTGTAGAACCGGCAGACGTAGGTCACGCCTGCTCGCACCTGACTGGTCTCCGGCACGGGGAAGCCGAGCTCCGCCAGCCAGACCGGGGTGCGCGACCCGCGCCCGCTCGCATCGACCGCGAGCTCGGCCTTGACCGTCTCTTCGGCCGCTTCCGGCGTCCTGGCGGCCCGCACCCGCACGCCGGTCACCCGTCCGCCGGCCGTGACGAGCCCGGCCACGTCGGTGCCGTCGACGATCGCCACGTTGGGCAGCTTCGCCACGCGGGACCTGATCAGCCATTCGAGCACCGGCCTGCTGAGCGTGATGCCCTCAAGCCCCGTCGGCGCGGGCCGCAGCAGGTAGTCGTCCAGGTACCAGTGGGCGTCGCCCTGGGTGTCGGCGACGACCGCGCCCGCGGCGACCATCTCGTCCCTGAAGCCGGGCAGCAGCTCGTTCAGCACCTGGGCGCCGCGCGCGTGCAGGCCGTGCAGCTGCCTGCTCTGGGGTACACCGCGCCGGTGCCCGGGCTCGGCCGGCAGCGTGTCCCGGTCGTACAAGGTGACCTGCTGGTAGTGCCCGCTGAGGGCGCTAGCCGCGAGCAGCCCGGCGACGCTGGCGCCGATCACTACCGCATGGGCCGAATCCGCCACTATTCTCCCGCTCGCCGTAGGTACCGGGAGCAATCTAACCGGCCAGCAGATGGCACGCAATGGCGGCGGCGGCCACCACGTTGAGCGAATCCACTCCTGCGGCGCGCGCGGCCGGGTTCATCGGGATGCGTACCGCCTCGTCGGCCTCGTGCAGCCAGCGGGCGGACAGGCCGTCGCCTTCGGTTCCCAGCACCAGCGCGGCCCGGCCAACCTGGTCCAGCGCGCCGCCGATGGGGGCCGCACGCTCATCCGGGGTCAGCGCCAGGACACGGAACCCGGCCGCCTTGAGCTCCGCGAGGCCGTCGTACCAGCCGGTCATCCGGGCGTACGGTATGGCGAAGACCGCGCCCATCGAGACCTTGACCGACCTCCGGTACAGCGGGTCGGCGCACCGCGGCGACAGCAGCACCGCGTCGATGCCGAGCGCGGCGGCGCAGCGGAAGATCGCGCCGACATTGGCGTGGTCCACCAGGTCCTCGAGTACGACCACGCGCCGCGCCTGCGCGATCGCCGCGCCGACATCGGGCAGCGGGCGGCGGGCCAGGGACGCAAGCGCTCCGCGGTGCACCCGGTACCCGGTGAGGCTCTCGGCGACCTCGTCCGGGACGACATACACCGGGGTTCCTTCTCGGCTCGCTTCCTGCCCCTGTCCCGTGGTCCCCTCCGGCGCGGCCGACGCGGCCTCCGCGAGGGCGGGCAGGTCGGCCAGCCGGCTCCGGCCAAGCAGCATGGACCGCACCGGGTAGCCCGCCGCGACCGCGCGGGTAATGACCTTCGTTCCCTCTGCGATGAACAGCCCGTGCTCGGCTTCCAGGTGCGTCCGCAGCACGGCGTCCGTCAGCCGGGTGTAGTCCGCCAGCCGCTCGTCGTCGGCCCGGCCGACCTCAGTCACCCGCAGCGCGTTCCCAGTCTCAGCCACACGGCCTAGTCTGGCCTACCGCCGCTCGCCAGCCGCGCGGGCAGGTCGGCCCGTGAGGTGATCCCGAGCTTGTGGAAGGCGTGCCGCAAGTGGGTCTCGACGGTCGCCCGGGTGATGAAGAGCTGCTGCGCGATCTGCCGGTTGGACCGGCCCGCCGCGGCGAGCGCCGCGACCTGGCTCTCCGCGGCCGTCAGCGCTTCCGGTCCGGTAAGCGCCGCCCGGCGCGGCCGGGCGCCGACTGCCAGCAGCTCCGCGCGGGCGTATCCGCGCAGCTGCTCGGCGCCGGTGCGCTCGGCGTAGTCAAGCGCCCGGCGCAGCGGTTCCCTGGCCGCCGCCCGGCGGCCTTCCCGCCGGCGGTGCGCGCCGAGGTCGGCTAGCGCGAGGCCCTGCTCGTACCGTCCGTCCGCCTGTTCAAGGAGCGAGATCGCCTCGCCCAGGGTGCGCTCAGGGTCCGGCGCGAAGGGCGCCGCGGCCCGGAGCGACACCCCTTGCGTGACCGGAGAGCCAACCGCGCGGGCCAGCTCAAGCTGCTCGGCGGCGAGCCGCGCCGCCTCTTGCGGCCGGCTGAGGGCAGCGCAGGCGATCACGGCCGGCACGCGCCAGTAAGCGGCGGCCGGGCTCGACACGCCGAGCGCCTGCCAGCCTTCCGCCGCCCCGCGCAGGTCCGCCAGGCCCTCGGCGTACCGCAGCTGCGCCACCCGCAGCGCACCGCGCGCCTGTGCGAACAAGATGCTGTGAATCCAGCCGTCCGGCGGCCTGCGGTCCTGCACCGCCGCGACCACGTCCTCCGCCTCGGCGAGCTGGCCGAGGGCGGTCAGCGCCTCGATGAGGAACGCGCCTGACCAGGCGACGGCGAGCGGCGGCGACGTCTTCAGCCGGAAGTCGAAGCCCGCCTGGCCGTCGGCCGCGGCCTCCTGCAACCGCCCGAGCCTGCGCAGGATGAGCGACCGCAGGCAGCGGACGTTCGCGGTGAGGCTGAGCGAACCGCGGGTCACGGCGTCCGCCAGCACCATGTCGCTCACCGCCCTGGCCCGCTCGAGCTCGTCATTCCATATCAGCACCAGCACGGTCATCACCGCCGCCAGCGAGTCCCGCTTGATCCCTGTCATTCCCCGCTCGAGGGCCGGGGCCAGGCACTCCATCGCCTCGCGGCTGCCGCGGGCGGCGATGGTGGCCGCCAGCGCGTCGTAAACGCACCAGTCGGGTTCGCTGTCCCGCCGTTCGCTGTCACGCGGTTCACTGTCACGCGCCGCGAGCCGGGGACCGATGCGCTCCCAGGCCGGCCGCGCGGTGGCGACCCTGATCCACGAGTTCGCGAACAGCTCCGCTTCCAGCCGCTCCCGAACCGGCGGGTCGGTGCCGGGCACGGCCAGGCCGTCAAGCGCGATCTCGGCCGCGCTTTCGTGATGACCCCAGATACCGAGCGCGCCCGCGGACAGCAGCGCCGCTTTAGCCTGGCAGGACTGGCCGGCCTGGCCAACCTGGGCAACCGCTTCTTGCAGCACCGTAACCGCACCTTCGTCACGGTCGTCGGCGAGGGCGAGACCGAGTTCAAGTAGCAGCTCACCGCGCACCGCGGCCGGCGGTGGCTCGGCCAGTGCCCGCCGCAGGTACCCCGCCGCCGCGCCGGGAGCCCCCCGGCTGCTGGCGGCCGCGGCCGCGGCGCGCAGCACGGTGACGGCGTGCGGGTCGGCGGCGGGTTCGCTCCGCACCAGGTGCAGCGCGACGAGTTCGGTCTCGGTGCCGTCACCTTCGAGCAGCTCCGCGGCTCCGGCGTGGGCGATGGCGCGGGCGCCCGGCGGGATCGAGTCGTAGATGGCGTTGCGGACGATCGGGTACCTGAACTCCAGCAGCGATCCAGCGCCGAGCACGTTCGCGGCGCGCAGCTGGTCGGTCAGCAGGGCCGCTTCCGTCAGGTCCACGCCCGCCAGCGCCGCGGCATAACGCAGCGGGGCCGGCTGGCCGAGCACCGCGATTGCCCTGGCCAGCGCTACGGCGCCGGTGCCGAGCGGGCCGATCCTGCGGACCGCCGCGTCGGCCACCAGCGGCGGCCCGAGTGACAGCACTGTTTCCTCGTCAGGGACACCCCCGTCATGCGCGCGGAGCGCCCGCAGCAGCTCACCGAGCAGGAACGGGTTGCCGCCCGTGGCCGCGTACGCGGCCCGCTCAAGTTCCTGGTCCGTCTGCTCGCCGAGGGTGCCGCGGACCAGTGCGGACGACGCCTCGCGGCCGAGCGGCCGCAGCTCAAGCCGGCGGCAGGCGGGGTAGCCGCGCAGTTCGCCGATGACCTCAGGCTGGCCGGGGCCGCTGCGCGCGCCGAGCAGCAGCAGCACAGGCAGGCGGTCGACCCGTGCCGCGAGATGGGACAGCCAGCTCAGCGACGGCTCGTCCGCCCAGTGCACGTCATCGACCGCGATCGCGAGCGGCTGGCGGGCGGCCAGGTTCGCGGCGAGCCAGTACAGGCCGTGCAGGGTGGCGTGCGGCCCGCCGTCTGCCCCCTCGAAGACCTGCACCGCACGCCGCGCCTCGCCGTCGAGCAGAGCGTGCCACTCGCCGGGGCAGGCCGCGGCCCTGACCGGCTCGAACAGCTGCCGCACGACGCCGAACGAGAACCCCTGCTCCAGGGAGAGCCCGCGCGCCGACAGCAGTCGCATGCCGCCGGCCACCGCGTCCGCGCACGCGGCCCGCAGGACGGTGCTCCGGCCGATCCCGCCGGGGCCGTCGACCAGCACCAGGCTGCCGCGTCCGCCGGCCGCGGCGCTGACCGCGGCCGCCACCGCCGTCAGCTCGGCGTCACGGTCAAGGATTAACTGCTGCCTGTCGTGCACGCGTGATTGCCCCTGTTCCGTCCGCGACTTGACCGTAACTCCACCGCAGTGTCACCAATCGCGCACCATAGGTTATAAGAACGAGATTTAGCAGGTCGGCGTTTCCACATATTCGCAGCTCAGGACCATGATCGAATCTTCAGGGTAGAGGCGGCAAAACCTCATGGGCCATCACTGATGCGACGAGTCCGCCGGCCGGCCATCCTTGTACCGCCACGCCCCCTCCGCGGCATGTCCCACGCTGTCCAAGCGCGCCAGGCGCGCGGTGACGGCGTCTACCGCATCAACCGAGGAGTCGTGGCCCCATGCAGAAAGGTCCGCTGATCATCAGGGGCGGCCAAGCCGTTCCCACGGCGGAGGTCGAGCGGATCCTGCTCAGCCATCCGGCCGTTGCCGAAGCCGCCGTGGTCGGGATCCCCGACCTGTTCTGGGACGAGATCGTCGGTGCGGCGGTCCGGCTGTCCGCTCCGCTGTCCGTCGCGGCGGCCGAACTCACGGCGTACTGCCGTGACCGGCTCGCACCGTACAAGGTCCCGGTCCGGTGGCTGTTCACCGGCGCCATGCCGCGCACGGAGGCTGGCGCGGTGTGCCGGGCCACCCTGGCCGGGCAGCTCGCCGTCATGTCCCAGCGCAACGGGTCGCCGTGGTCGTCCCACCTGCCCGCCGCCCGCGGCGGCACGGGCCGCACCGGCGACGCCGGGCGCACCGGGAGCACGAGGGGCGCCGCCGGCAACGGGCCTGCTGCGGCCAGTCTCGGCGGGCTCAGGCCGCGCCCGGCCGTCGAAGACCTGTGGGTGCCGCCCCAGGCCCGCTGGTCCGGGGCGCTCGAGGACCTCGACCACCTGTAGGTCGCAGGCCACCCGCGCCTGGCGGCGTACAACACGCGCAGCCGTTGAGCAGGGAGCGGGCTAAGTCCGCTCCCTGCTCAACGGTCTGCCGGCGCACTGGCGGCGCTCCGCACAGCGGCACTGCGCCCTGGCCGCTAGCTCCGTACGGGCAGGGCGCCGGTACTCGGCTAGCGGCGCTTCACTCAGGTGAGTACCGGCACCGACGGTGACGGGGACGGGGAAGGCGACGGCGACGCCGTGATGACGACCGTCGCCGGGGCGACCGTGATGGTGTACGCCCCGGTCGCCGTCTGCCCGGCCGTGTCGGTGACGGTCACCGTGACCGTGGACAAGGTGGCCGCCTTCACCGCGGCGGGCGTGCCGCTGATCACGCCGGCCGTGCTCATCGCGAGGCCCGCCGGCAGCCCGCTGGCGGAGTAGGTGAAGGTCCCCGCGCCGCCTGTCGCCTTGACCGTGGCCGAGTAGGCAGCACCGGCGGTGCCGTTGACGAGCGTGCCGCCCGCCAGCGACAGCGCGGGCGCGCTGACGGTCAGGCTGTACGTGGCCGAGGCGGTCTGCACTGGCGACGCGGTGTCGGTGACGGTCACCGTCACCGTCGAGGTGCCCGCCGTGGTCGGCGTGCCGCTGATCACGCCGGCCGTGCTCATCGCGAGGCCGGCCGGCAGCCCGGAGGCCGCGTAGCTGAAGGTGCCCGCGCCCCCTGATGCCTTGACCGTGGCCGAGTAGGCGACCGAGATTGTCCCGGCCGTCAGCGTGCCGCCTGCCAGCGTCAGCGCGGGCGCGCTGACGGTCAGGCTGTACGCCGCCGTGGCGGTCTGGGCGGTGGCCGCGCTGTCCTTGACGGTCACCGTGACGGTCGAAGTGCCCGCCGTGGTCGGCGTGCCGCTGATCACGCCGGCCGTGCTCATCGCGAGGCCGGCCGGCAGCCCGGTCGCGGTGTAGGTCAGGGCGCCGGTGCCGCCGCTCCCGGTGACCGTGCCGCTGTACGCGGTCCCGGTGGTGCCCGCGGTTAGCGTCCCGCCCGGCAGCGTGAGCTTCGGCGCGCTGACGACCAGGCTGAGACTGGTCGTCGCCGTGTGCGCGGGCGACGCGCTGTCCTTGGCCGACAGCTTGATGGCGGAGGTACCCGCGGCGGTGGGCGTGCCGCTGATCGTGAGCGTGCCCGCGGCCGCCTTCGACGTCAGGCCGGCCGGGAGCCCGGTCGCCGTCCAGCTGTAGGCGCCCTGTCCGCCGGTGACGGTGGCGGTGGCGGTGTACGCGGTGCCGACCGTTGCCGTCGCGGCGCCGTTCGTGCTGATCGACAGCCCAGAACCGCAGGTGAGCGTGAACGCGGCCGCGTTCGATGCGACCGCACCGGGACTGGTCACCACGATCGACCCAGATCCGCTGGCGGTGTCGCTCGCCGGTTTGTAGGCCGCCGCGGTGACCGCCTTGCTGCCCGCCTGGGTGAAGGTCAGCGTCTGGGCCGGTCCGTTACCGCTCGGCAGCTTCCAGTAGTAGCTGACGGTGGCGGCCTTGGTGGCCGAGATCGTCCCGCTGAAGGTGAACGTCGGCGCGGCCGACGTGCACAGGGCGACCGTCTGGGTCGCCGGGCTGACGGCGGCCGTCGCGGCCAGGGTCTGAGTGACCGCGGTGCACGACAGCGTGTACGTCGCGGGCGCCGACGCGGCGGAGACGGGGCTGGTCACCACGAGGACGGCCTGGCCGCTTGCGGGGTCGGTCGGCGGCGTTATCGTCAGCGGCTCGGCCGCCATCGTGCCTGGCCCGGTGAAGGTCAACGTGGCCGGGGCCGAGGTCTGGCCGTCAGACAGAGCCCAGTAGTAGGTCACCGTCTCGGCCTTCTGGCTGGTGATGGTGCCCGTCGCGGTGAACGTGGGCGGCGTCGTGCCGCAGACGACGGACTTAGTCACCGGCGCGACCGCTGCCGTCGGGGTGATACCGCCCGCACTGCTGCTGCACAGCAGCTTGTAGCCCGCCTTGTTCGAGGCACTCAGGGTCTTGCCGCCGGAATTGAGCAGCTTGATCTCGGCCCAGCCCGTGCCGGCCTTGTCGGTCTTGACGACCTCGCCCGTCACCTGCTGGTGCCCTTGGCCGGTGAACGTCACGGTCCGCACCGGGCTCGGCGTACCTGACGAGTACACCCACTGGTAGGAGACGCTGCCGGGCGCGGTGGCGGTGATCGTGCCGGAGAAGGTGAAGGCTGAATCCGTCGTGCACTTGGACGCGGAGACCGGGGGCGTCACGGTGGCCACGGCCGAGAACGCCGGCGTGATCGTCGCCGCCTGGGACGAGCCGCTCAGGTTCGCCTGGTGGTTCTTACCGGTCAGGGTGACCGCGGTGGCCACGGCCGCGACCGCGACCACGACGGTGGCCGCGATAGCGCCGACGGCCAGGGCCCGGCGCCTGCGACGCCCGCGAGGGCGCCTGGTGCCGCCACCGCCGCCGCCGGCGAACCAGGTGGAGGCGGACGACGTGCCGCTCGCGCCGGCCTGGCCGTGCTGCAGCATCAGCGGCAGCAGGGCAAGCACCCGCTCCGCCAGCTGGCTGCGGCCGCGTTCCTCCCAGTCGGTCCCGTAGACCGCGGCGGCGGTCGCCTCGAGCTCGGTGACGAACGCGATCGCGCTCTGCGGCCGCTCCAGCGGGTTCTTGGCCATGCCGCGGGCGATGACGCCCTGAAGCGGCGGCGCGATCCTGTCGAGGGGCACGACCGCGGTCTCGTGCTGCTCGCGCAGCTGCCCGAGCTTCCCGGAGAACGGCGTCTCGGCCGTCAGGCACTCGAAGAAGACCGCCGTGGCGGCGTAGATGTCAGTCGCCGGGCTGTTGGGGGCGCCGTTCCACTGCTCGGGCGCCATGTAAAGCGGCGTCCCCGCGGTAAGCGCCTTCTTGCCCGCCTTGATCGCCACGCCGAAGTCGGTGAGCTTGCTGTCGCCGCTGGTGTCGACGAGCACATTCTCCGGCTTGTAGTCCCGGTGCACGATGCCGAGGGCGTGCGCGGCCGCCAGCCCGAGCAGCGAGCCCTTCAGCACAACGAGCGCGGACTCGGGCGTGGTCGGGCCGCGCTGCGCGATCATCTCGTGCAGCGAGACGCCGTCGACGAGCTCCATGATGATCGCGGCGCCCGCCCCTGGCTCCTCGACGTAGTCGTACAGCTGCACGACCTGCGGGACGTCGAGCGCCCTGAGCGTCTGCGCTTCGGTGCGGAAGCTCCACATGAAGCTCGGGTCGCGGACCAGGGCGGGACCGAGGTACTTGATCGCCACCCGCTGCCCGGTCACTTCACTGACCGCGGCCACGACCCGGCCCGACGCGCCCGTGCCGAGCTGCCGCTCCTCGACGTAGCCGGGTACCGTCCAGCCCTCGGCGTAGCTGGGGACCGTCCACGCGCTCATGGAAGAACTCCTTGGTAAGCGAGATACTGCATGCTGCGGTGCCCGATGCCGATCCATGCGCCCGGCTCGACCACCGTCGGCTCGAAAGGCGCAAGCGTCCGCTCGCCGCCCGATGACTGGAGGACTGACCCGTTCGCTGACCCGAGATCGCTGACTTCGACCTGCCAGCGGACCAAGGATATCCTTAGGTGCAATCGGGACACGGTCCCTTCGGGATCAGTGATCCGAAGTGGTCTGGCCCGCCCGGCCACCACGTCGCCGTCGAGTGCCGGCTCTCGCCCTAGCACGTAGTCCCCATCGAGCGTGATCCTCGTCCCGTCGTCGAAGACCAGCACGCCGAGCGGCGGCCGCTCGCGCCGCTGGAAGTTCCTGCGCTGCTCATCCAGACTCGACCCGCACTGCCTGCAGGTCCGCGAGTCCGGGTCGTTGAAGTGCTCCCGGCCGCACAGCACGCCCTCCACCAGGACGGGCGGCGGGCCGTTCTCGGCCGGGTTGTCCTCGGCGGCCGGCGGGCCGGGCGTCGGCGTGACCACCGTCGGCGGGTGCCAGCCGACCGGGCCGGCCGACGGCTGCCCGGTGAGCCAGTCCTCGTCGGCGGTCGCCGCGGCGGGCGCCTGTTCATCGCGCCGCCTGCCGTCGTGCGCGGCGTCCAGCGCCACCACGGTCGGTGCTACCTCAGGGGGCCCGGCCGGTGACAGCCGACCGGGCATCAGCCCGTCCGGCGTGAACCCGTCAAGAGCCAGCCCGTCAGGTGCCAGCCCGCCCGGCCTCGGGCCGTCAGGCACGAGCTCATCGGGTGCCGGGACCCCGGGCGCGGGGACACCGGGTATCAGAACGTCCGGCATGAGGGCTTCGGGCACCAGCATCGCCGGCAGCACGGTGCCGGGCGCCTGACCGTCGGCCGGGTAGCCGGCTGGCTCGTCCACGTCGGCGGAAACCGTGACCCGGAGGCCGCCGCCTGGTACCACCCCGCCGCCGAGCCAGCACCGGGGGTCGGGCGCCGCGGGTTCGCCGACGGCAAGGTCAAGAACGACCACCGGGCCTGCGAAGGTCCGGCTGACCGGGATCACCGAGTCACTGGCGGTGAGGGTGACGTCAGGGGCGCCGGCGACCCGCACGACGGCGACCGCGTGACCGTGGACGAGCACCGCGACACCACCGTCGGCGGTGACGCCAGCACAGGCCCACGCGGGCTGTCCCTGGGACCCAAGCGCCGCCCGCGCGGCCATCCGCACCAGCTCGCTGCCGTCGCCTGCCGCGGCGGCGACCTCCGCCAGCGCGCCGAGCAGCGGGTCGGGCCCGGGACCGCGGCCGTCGGTCACCGCGACCAGGTCACCGTACCTGGCGATCAGGCCCTGGCCGGGCAGCGGTGTGCACCTGGTGATGTTCATTCAGGTCTCAGGAGGGGCAGCCGGAATAGGGGAAGATGACGCTGCTCTTGGCCTGGCCCGGGCTGAGCACGCGGAGCTCCGCCACGGCGTTGCCGGTTCCCTTGCCGTGGAACGTCCAGCCCAGGCGGACGACGACGGTGTCCTTGCCGCTCTCGTCAGCGGCCGTAAGCACCTGCGGTTTCGGGTTCCCGGTGGTGACCCATTCGTAGCTAATCGGTCCGCCGCGGCCGTTGGTGGTGATCGTGCCGACCAGGTTGGCCTTGCCGTTACAGCCCACGGACGTGTCGGGAGTCGTGACGCTGACCGAGGTGATGCTCAGCTTGGCGTGCGACCGCTCGTAGACATAGGCGAGGACACCGCACGCGATCGCCACGGTGAGCACAGTGCTGAGCACTCCGCGCCAGCGGCGCCGGCGCGGAGCCGGCTTCGGCGTCGGCCATGCGGGCGTTCCGCTGCTGCCCCGGCCAGGCGGGGCAGCCCCGCGGCCTGGCGGGGCAGGATCCCAGCCGGGCAGCGCGCCGCTGTTCCGCGGCGCCTGCGGCGGCGGCGCGTCCCAGGCAGCAGGGACCTGCTGCGCCCGCGGGTCCCTGACCAGCTGGGTATGCGCGTCCCCCATTTCCCACGGCGGCACCGCCTCGGCCTGGCCGCCCGACAGCCCGGCGATCCTCTCCGGGGTGAGCACGGTCGGCCTGCCCGACTCGGGCAGCACCAGCTCAGCCCTGGTCTCGCCGCCCGCGACAGCGGGGTCGCTAGCCCTGACAGTCTGCCGGTCGATCTCGTGCCGCGGCTCCTCGCCCCGGTGACCGTCGCTGATCGCCGCGATGCGGCTGATCACCTGGGCCGCGTCGGCAGGACGGGCCGCCCGGTCCTTCTCCATCAAGTCGCTGACCAGTTCAGGCAGTCCGGCCGGCAGCTCAGGCCTGAGACTGCTCAGCGGGTCCGCCTGGTCCATCACCTGCATCATCAGCAGTGCGGCGGGCAGGGCTGAGCGGAACGGCAGGCGGCCCGAAAGCAGCTGGTACAGGACGCAGCCGAGCGAGTAGAAGTCGGCCCGGCCGTCCACCTCGTCGCCCTGGGCCTGCTCGGGCGACATGTAGGCGACGGTGCCCACCGTGTGCCCGCGCATGGTCAGCCGCGGCGAGTTGTCGGCCAGCAGCCGGGCGATGCCGAAGTCGATGATCTTGATGCCGAGGTTCGGGGTCACCATCAGGTTGCTCGGCTTGATGTCGCGGTGCACGACGCCGGCCTGGTGCGCGGCCGCGAGCCCGGTGCTGACCTCTTGCGCGATGCGCAGCACGCTCGAGACCGGGAACAGCCCCATGCCGCGCGCACCGCGCTCGTCCATCATGCTGGACAGCGAGATTCCCGGCGCCAGTTCCATGATCATGAACAGCTGGTTGCCGATCCGGCCAGCGTCAAGTGAACCCACGATGTTCGGATGCCGAAGCCCGGCGATCACCGTCGCCTCGCGCCGGAACCGGCCGATAGTCTCGGCCAGCAGGCCAGGGTCGTCGATCTGGGCCAGTTCGACGATCTTGATGGCGACCGGACGGCGTGTCGCCAAGTCCCTGCCGCGCCAGACCTCGCCTGACCCACCGCGCCCTACCGGGACTTCAAGCTCGTAGCGTCCGGCCAGGACCCGCTCCATCGGTGGGCTCTCCCCCCTCCTGACCCTGACGCCGAGGACACGCACTTGTGCGGCATTGGTGATGTGGCAACGCGAGCATCCGGACAGGCCCCGACCGTCCGGATGCCGGGCGCCAGTACCCGCCCCTGTTCAGGTGCGTGTCACAGCGTCCATGCGCTCACATAGTAGGTGAAATGCAATCTCGTCTCCTACCAATGGGACGAACATCCCTAGCATTTGGTTCAGTGCGCGCCCGAGTTTTTTTGCGGATTTTCCGTGCCGCCCGCAACCTGGGTCCGCCGCGGGCTGACCGATTAGTCCGGGCGCCCCGCGCAGTCTTGTCTAAACAGACAGACCCCGAGCACACAGGAGGCTGACATGGCCTTTCCCGAGGTAGTGACCCGCGAGCAGTGGCTGGAAGCACGCCAGCGGCTGCTGACGCTCGAAAAGCGGGAGACCCGCGCGCGGGACGCGCTAAACGCCGAGCGGCGACGGCTCCCGATGGTCAGGATCGACAAGGAATACCGGCTGGAAGGGCCGGGCGGCGAGGTAACGCTGGCCAGCCTGTTCGGTGACAGCCAGCAGCTCATCGTGCAGCACGTCATGTTCGGGCCCGACTGGGACGCGGTCTGCCCCGGCTGCACGGCGGCGATCGACGAGACGGCCGACGGCGTCCTCGCGCACCTGCGGTCGCGGGATACCGAGTTCGTCTTCGTCTCCCGCGCGCCGCTGGGCAAGCTGGAGAAGCAGCGGGTCGCGAAGGGCTGGACGATCCCCTGGTACTCCTCGCACGGCAGTGACTTCAACTACGACTTCCAGGCCACGCTGGACCGGGACCGGACCCCGCTCGTCTACAACTACCGGGAAGAACCCGACATGCTCGGCGACGACAACTCGACCGAGGTGCCGGGGCTCAGCTGCTTCCTGCGCGACGGCGACCAGATCTTCCACACCTACTCGACCTGGGCCCGCGGCGGCGACATCCTCGGCAGCGCCTACTCGCTGCTCGACCTCACGGCGATGGGGCGGCAGGAGGAGTGGGAGGAGCCCAAGGGGCGGGCCGTCCGGGTGCACGGTGCCGACCCGACGTTCACCGACTGATGCGCGAGGACGAGTTCACCGAGCTCGCGGCCGCCCACCAGGCCGAGCTGCGCGCCCACTGCTACCAGATGCTGGGCTCGGTCCACGACGCGGAGGACGCGCTGCAGGAGGCGCTGGTCCGGGCGTGGAAGGGCATCGACCGGTTCGAGAGACGCGGGCCGGTCCGCTCCTGGCTGTACTCGATCGCCACCAACACGGCCCTCGACATCGCCAGGCACCGGTCGCGGCGGGAGTTCGCGGTCGACCTGGGAGCGCCCGCCCGGCTGGGCGCCGGGCTCGACGCGCCGCTGTCCGAGCTGCCCTGGCTCGAGCCGTACCCGGACCAGTGGCTGGCGCTGCCACCGCAGCCGTCTCCTGAGGCGCGCTACGAGCACCGGGAGAGCGTCGAGCTCGCCTTCGTGGCCGCGCTGCAGCATCTGCCGCCGCTGCAGCGGGCCGTCCTGCTGCTGCGTGAGGTGGTCGGGTTCACCGCGGCGGAGACGGCCGGCCAGCTCGGTACGTCGGTGGCCTCGGTGACCAGCGCGCTGCAGCGTGCCCGGGCGACGATGCAGGCGCGGCTGCCCGCGACCAGCCAGCAGGCGACCCTGCGGCAGCTCGGCGACCAGCGCACCAGGGATCTCGTCACCCGCTACGCCGACGCGATGGAGGACGGCGACATCGGTACGCTGGTCGGCCTGCTGACCGACGACGTGACCTGGTCCATGCCGCCCGTCCCGACCTGGTACCGCGGCCTTGAGGCAGTCCGCGATTTCCTGGTCAGGTACCCGCTGACCGACCGCTGGGCGCACCGGCCGGCCGCGGCCAACGGGCAGCTCGCGGTGGCCGGCTACGTCTACGACGAGTCCTGCTCGGGTTTCATCCCGGCCTCTCTCGACGTGCTGACCCTGCGCGGAGACAAGATCGCGGCTGTCACCGGTTTCCTGACCGCCGACCTGATCGGCGCGGAGGAGGTACCGGGCTGGATATCGGGCGCGGAGCTGTTCGGCCGTTTCGGGCTGCCCGCCGGCCCACCCTGAGCGGGGGAGGCCCGCGCTGGGACGGCGGCCTGCGGCGGGAACCTCGGCCCGCCGTCCGCGGCGCGGCGGCGGATGGCGGGCCGGCCCTGCCGCTAGACGGCCGCGGCGGGGAGTTCGCCCAGGGTCAGGTGGACCGTCAGTTCCTGGGTGCCGCGGGTGACGGACAAGGTGAGCTGGTCCCCCGGATGAGCGGCGGC
>DASYAD010000039.1:0-53465 GCA_036501515.1 Trebonia sp.
CAAGGGTACAGATTCTTCCGCCGCCGTCAAGGACCCGCCATGCGCGCTAGCCAGCCGCCGCATGCCCGAGGCAGGGAAGGGATTGTGGAATCTTTTCGGGCTCTGACCCATGCAAGTTTCCGATTAGATAAAAGTTTCCATCACACTGGCCCGGTCAGCCTCACCGCTAGCTGACGAACCGGGCGCACCTCGTCCGGACCTGACGGTTCGGCGGCGGCTTAGATGCCGTCTGCGGTGCGCTCGAGGATGCGCAGTGAGCCCTGCTGGCGGACCTCGGTGAAGGCGCCGGAGGCGAGGGCGCGCTGGAAGATCCTGAACGGGGCCTGGCCGCCGTCGGCCGGGTCGGGAAACACGTCGTGAATGGCCAGGGCGCCGCCGAGGGCAACCCAGGGGGCCCAGCCTTCGTAGTCCCAGCCGGCCGCGGCGTCGGTGTGCCCGCCGTCGATAAACAGCATGCCGAGCGGGGTCCGCCACAGCCTGGCCACGTCGGCCGACTTGCCGACGATCAGCACCACGTCGTCCTCGAGGCCGGCTGCCGTAAGCGTGGCCCGAAGGCGCGGCAGCGTGTCGATCCGGCCGGCCGCCGGATCGACCATGGCCGGGTCGTGGTACTCCCAGCCGGGCTGGTGCTCCTCAGAGCCGCGGTGGTGATCGAGGGTAACGACCTGCTGGCTGATACCGGACGGCCGGGCCGAGCGCACCCCGGCGGCCAGGTAAATCGTGGACTTCCCGCAGTAGCTGCCGACCTCAAGTACCGGCCCCGCGGCGGCGTATTCGGCCGCCGTCTCGCACAGGGCCAGCCCCTCGTCCTCGGGCATGAACCCGGTGGCGGCCTCAGCCGCCCGCCTAAGCTGCTCGTGCACAAGCGCACCATAGCAGCGCGGGCTATTGCGCAGCCGTTCACTACTGACTAGTAATGAGTGAACGGCGGCAACGCAGCCGCTCAGGCAGGAGGCACGCGTGAGCACCTACGACATGTATACGTCGCCGGTCGGCACGGAAACCTGGGACGTGCCCATGGCGGGAGCGGCCAGGTTCTCCTGGGAGTACGACTCAGGACGGCAGCAGCTGCTCGACCTGTACCAGCGCGGCAAGGACAAGCAGTGGGACGCGGTCAAGCGGATCGACTGGGACCAGCCGGTCAACCCGCTGCGGGTGATGGAAACCGGCGAAGAGATGGTGCCGATCTACGGATCGCGCCAGTGGGAAAAGCTGAACCAGGCCGAGCGTGACGAGCTGAGCCAGCATCTGTCGTCGTGGCTTTTCAGCCAGTTCCTGCACGGCGAACAGGGCGCGCTGACCGTGGCCGCCCGGATCGTGGAGTCGGTGCCTGACATGGACTCCAAGTTCTACGCCGCCACCCAGGTCATGGACGAGGCCCGGCATGTTGAGCTGTTCAACCGGTTCGTCAAGGAAAAGATCGGGCTGTTCTACCCCGTGAACGACCACCTCGGGCAGCTGCTGGCCGACGCGCTGAGCGACTCCCGCTGGGACCTGCCCTACCTCGGCATGCAGGTGCTGATCGAAGGGCTCGCCCTCGCCGCCTTCGGCGTGCACCGCGACATGACCGGCAACCCGCTGGTGAGGCAGCTGCTCGCGTACGTCATGCAGGACGAGGCGCGGCATGTGGCGTTCGGCCGCCTGGCCTTGCGCGACTACTACGCGGGGCTTACCTCGGCCGAGCGCGCCGAGCGCGAGGAGTTCGTGGTCGAGGGCTGCTACCTGATGCGTGACCGGTTCGTGGCCCAGGAGGTCTACGAGCGCCTCGGCTACGACGTCAAGGAGTGCGTGGAATTCGCCGACCGCTCCCCCACCCAGCTGGCATTCCGCCAGTTCCTCTTCAGCCGCATCGTGCCGTGTGTGAAGGACATCGGCCTGTGGGGGCCGAAGGTGCAGCAGGCGTACGTCGACCTCGGCGTGATCGACGCGGCCAGCAGCAACCTCGACGCGCTGATGCGCGACGACGAGGACACGGCCGACCGCCTTGAGCGCGAGCACGCCAGCGAACTGACCGCACGCAAGCAGGAGGTGGACGCCGCGATCACGTCGGGTGCCCCGTAGTTAGAGACGGTTGAGCAGGGCGAGGGAGACGCGCGCCGAGCGACGGGTAACAAGTTCGGCCAGTGACATCTCGCTGCGGCAGAACTTCGCGAAGATCCCCCAGCCCTTCGCGGTGGACAGGCCTTTGTGGAGGGCGCCGGCGTGCCGGGTGAAGGCTGTGAGCAGGCTGCGCCCGGCGCGCATGTCCGGGACCAGGACGGCGTTGACGGCGGCGACGTAGCCGTCGAGATCGTCCTTCGCGGCGTGCTGGCCAGCCAGGGCGCCTGAGCGCAGGGCGAAGCTGATGCCCTCCCGCGTCCACGGGTCCAGCAGGCCGGCGGCGTCGCCGGCCAGCAGCACCCGGCCGCTGCGCAGCGGCGAGACGTCGGAACGGCAATGGGTGAGATGACCCGAGTCGTGTACTGCCTCGAAGCCGCCGAGCCCTAGCCGGCTGACGAAGTCGCGCAAGTAGGCCTTGGTCGCGTCACCCTGGCCACGGGCGGCGATCACGCCGACGGTGAGCCGGTCCCCCTTCGGGAAGACCCAGCCGTAAGACCCCGGGATCTTGCCCCAGTCGAGTAGCACCCGCCCCGCCCACTTGCCGGCGACCTCGTCCGGCACCGCGATTTCCAGCTCGAGGCCGAGGTCGACCTGGTCGAACTCGGCACCGGCGTGCCTGGCGGTGACGCCGGAGGACCCGTCGGCACCGATGATCACCTTCGCGGTGACCTCGGTACCGTCCGCCAGGCGGGCGGTCGCGCGCCCGTCAGCCTGCTCGATCGCGCGGACCTGAGCCCGCTCCCTGATCTGGGCGCCGCTCTCGGCGGCGTGCTTGAGCAGCGCGGCGTCGAACTCGTCACGGACCACCATCGCCAGCAGCGGCTCGGCCTCGGCGCGGGTGAATTCCTGTCCGCCGCGCAGGGTGATCGTCGCTGACCGGATCACGTCCCTGACCGGCACGTCGATCAGGCCGCCCGCGGCGGAACGCGAGGCGCCGATCAGGCCGCCGCCGCACGTCTTGTACCGGGGGTGCTCGGCCCGCTCAAGCACGACCGTCCGTGCTCCCGCCCCGGCCGCGGCGCTCGCCGCGGCCAGCCCGGCCGGCCCCGCGCCGATGACGGCGACATCCCATTCCGCATGTTCCTGCACACCAAGCAGCTTAGGGGAGCCACCGCGGGCCAGCCGCCCGGCATGGTGCGCGCCCGGCTGTTCCCGCAGGTACTGCTGCCGCAGGTGCCGGTTCCGGCCCGGCGGTGAGGGGATGCCGGACCGGAACCAGCCGGTACCGCCAGGGGGGATGGCGGCACGCGGGGCCAGCATCAGGGACGCCGCCCCGCGAGCGCGCGGTGCCGGTGTCCGCAGGGGCGGCCGTCCGCGCGCAGGGCGACATCTACCCTTATGCCGGATCCGACACCTTTTAACGGAGACTATTTCGCCGCCCGCGGGTCAGGAATTCAGGTAAGCGATAACGGCCAGCACACGGCGGTTGTCATCGTCGGACGGCGCTAGTCCCAGGTTTCCGAAGATGCCCGCGGCGTGCTTGCTCACCGCCTTCTCGGTGATGAACAGGCGCGCGGCGATCGCCGCGTTGGAACGGCCCTCGGCCATCAGCGACAGCACCTCGCGCTCGCGCGGTGTGAGCGCGGCCAGCGGACCCGACCTGGACCGCTTGGCGAGCAGCCGGGACACGACCTCGGGGTCGAGCACGGTGCCGCCCGCGGCGACATCGCGCACCGCGTCAGCGAACGCGGCGTCGCTGAACACCCGGTCCTTGAGCAGGTAGCCGACGCCGCCGGCCTGGTCCGCGAGCAGCTCGCGGGCGTACAGCTGCTCGACGTACTGCGACAGGACCAGCAGCGGCAGACCGGGACGGGCCCGGCGCGCCTCGATCGCCACCCGCAGCCCGTCGTCCGTGAAGGCAGGCGGGAGCCGCACGTCGACGATCCCGACGTCTGGCTCGAGCTCCGTCAGTGCGCGCAGCAGCTCGGGGGCGCTGGCCACCGCCGCGACGACCTCGAACCCGTGTGCCGCGAGCAGGCGGACCAGGCCGTCCCTGAGCAGGAACAGGTCTTCTCCGATGACGACTCGCACGGCACCCCGATCACCCGGCTGGCCCGCCCGCCGGCCAGCGGCCCGGAGGCGAGCAGCCCGCGGGCGAGCGGTTAGAGCAGCGTCCTTGTCTGCCACGAGGATCGCACAACGTCGGCCAGGCTGCCGCGGGCGGACTCGCCCAGGCCGCCGCAGACCGGGATGTAAGGAACTTCGATCGCGATGACGGTCGGGCCGCCGGGCGGGCTGTTCACCGCCAGGACGCCGTCGAAGGTCGCCAGGCGGCGCTCCACCCCGGCCAGGCCGGTGCCCGCGGCCGGGTCCGCACCGCCGTAGCCGTCGTCGGTGACGGTCGCCCGGAGCAGGCCGTCCTCGGCGGTCAGGACGACTTCAACCGCGTCCGCGTCCGCGTGCCTGGCCGCGTTCGTGAGCGCCTCCGCCACCGCGAAGTAGACCGCGGCCGCGACCGGCATCGGCGGCTCGGCCGGCAAGTTGAGGTCCGTGTGCACAGTCAGCGGAGAGTCAAGGGCGAGCGCCCGCACCGCGTCGGCCAGGCCGCGGTCGGCCAGGACCGGCGGGTAGATGCCGCGCACCAGGTCCCTGAGGTCGTCAAGGGCGCGCGAGGACGTCTGCCGCGCCTCCGCGACCAGGGCCATCGCAGCGTCGGGATTGGCCGGCATCAGCTGCTCGGCCGCACGCAGCGCCATGCCGACCGCGACGAGCCTGGCCTGGGCGCCGTCGTGCAGGTCGCGCTCGATGCGGCGCAGCTCGGCGGCGGCGGTCTCGGTCGCGTCACTGCGGGTCTGGGTCAGCCGGGTCACCCGCTGGGTCAGCGCCCGGGCCTGGACCGCCAGCTCGGTGTCGCTCGCCCAGTCCAGCCCGGTGCCGCTCGTCCAGGTCGGCAGCCGCACGGCGAGCAGGCAGGCAGCCGCCAGCAGGGCTACGCCCTGAACCGCGGTCAGCACCAGCACCAGGGGGCCGTCCTGGCCGGCCAGGACAATCTCGCCGAACGACGCGCTCGGGTGCAGCACGTAATCGGGTGCCAGCTCGCTGTAGAACTTGCCCTGCAGGGGCACGGCGCCGTAGAGCAGGGCCGCGAACCAGCTGCCCGGCACGCTCGCCGGCAAGGACAAGCGCAGGCTGACGGCCACCCCGCAGAGCCCCAGCAGCGCGGTGCCGGACACGGCCGCCACCGCGGCGACGCGGGGCAGCCACAGCACTACAGAGATGCCGACGGCGAAGGCCAGCACCGCGATGACGCGGCCGCCCGTGTTCGGTACAGCGAACCAGTCGAACCAGAGCCGCTGACTGAGCAGCTCTTCCCACAGGAAGATCACCGGCAGCAGCAGCAGCGGCGGCACCGTCTTGGGCTGACCGCCGGTACCCCGCAGCTGCGCGACCGCGGCCTGTACCGCGCGGCTGCCGGGAGCCCCGGTAGCCGCGAGCAGCCACACCGCGGCCCCGAGAATGAGAACGGCCTGCGGCAGCACGTACCCCGCGTTGTCGTCAGGTCCCACCACGACGACGCCGTAGACAACCTTCTGGACGTAGCCGTCGTACGCGGGAAGGCCCCAGTTAAAACTCCCCGCGAGCACCTCCCGCAGCGGGTAGGCGGGTCCGTAACCGTCCTTGAGGATGTCCCACAGGCTCAGCGCGTGGGCGAGGAAGATGCCGTAGGCACCGTAGGCGAACAGGGCGAACGGCGCGAGCCTGGCCGTGAGCGCGGGAAGGAACGCGGCCATGGCCACCGCCAGCAGGACAAGCCATCCGCACGGCCGCGTGTGGAACACGCCGTACGCGCCGACCGCGAGCAACGGCAGCAGCAGGGCCGGCCCGCGATCGTGCCACCCGACGACACCGGCCGCTACCCGGTCACCGAATCTCGTCATGGTGCCATCCTGGCCACCGCGCGGGCCCGGAGCCATGGGCTTAGGCCCACAGTTCCGGAGTTAGCCGCACCCGTTCGGGATGATCGGGTGTGCGGGTGGGGGTGGAGATGCAGGTAGGAGTGGAGATGCAGGTGGGAGTGCGATCGAGATGCGGACGGGACGGGTCTCCGTGCAGCCGGGATCGGGTGCCGAGCGCGGGCGGGGCGCGGTGCTCTTCGCTCAGCGGGCGAGCACCGAGAGCCTGCCGAGTGCCTCCTTCAGCACTTCGGGGCGCTTGCAGAACGCGAACCTGACCATCGTCCGGCCCTCGTCGGGGTGGTCGGCGTAGAAGACCGCGCTCGGGATCGCCACCACGCCGGCCCGGTCGGGCAGTGACAGGCAGAACTCGGTCGCGTCGCGCTCGCCAAGCGGCGAGATGTCCGTGGTGACGAAGTAGGTGCCGTCTGGCGGGTAGACCGTGAAGCCGATTTCGCGCAGGCCCGCCACCATCAGGTCGCGCTTGGCGCGCAGGTCTTCCGCCAGGTCCGTGTAGTAACTGGCGGGCAGGTCAAGGGCCTCGGCCACCGCGTACTGGAACGGACCGCTGCTCACGAAGGTGAGGAACTGCTTGGTGGTGCGAACCGCGCTGATGAGGTCGGGGGTGCCGGTGGCCCAGCCGACCTTCCAGCCGGTGAAAGAGAACGTCTTGCCCGCGGAGCCGACAGAGACGACCCGGCCGCGCATGCCGTCGATCGTGGCCAGCGGAATGTGCTGGGCGCCGAACGTGAGGTGCTCGTAGGCCTCGTCGGTGACGACCAGGAGATCGCGGGAGATCGCGATCTTCGCGATCGCCTCGGTTTCCGCGCGGGTGAGCACCATGCCGGTCGGGTTGTGCGGGCTGTTGAGCAGCAGCAGCCTGGTCCTGCCGGTGATCTTGGATTCGAGCTCGGCCAGGTCGGGCCGGAAGTCAGGCGCCCGCAGGGTCAGCGGCACCCGGGTGCCGCCCCCCATCGCGATCCCCGCCACGTACGAGTCGTAGTACGGCTCGAACGCGATGACCTCGTCGCCCGGTTCGAGCAGCGCGAGCAGCGCGGCGGCGACCGCCTCGGTCGCGCCAGCGGTGATCAGCACCTCAGTGTCCTGGTCGTAGTCAAGGCCGTAGAACCGCCGCTGGTGGCTGACGACCGCCTGCCGCAGCTCCGGTATGCCCGTCGCGGGCGGGTACTGGTTGCCCTGGCCGGACAGCACGGCCTCGGCCGCCCGGTGCGCGACCGCCACCGGGCCGTCGACGTCAGGGAAACCCTGGCCGAGGTTGACCGCACCGGTGGCGGCCGCCCGGGCCGACATCACCCCGAAGACTGAATTGCCGAGGTCCGCGAGGTTGCGGTTGAGCAGAGGTCGCCTCACCAGATCAGGGTAAGGCGGCCAGGACTAAGGTGAGCGTGTGCGTATCGCGTTGTGCCAGATCCCGGTCAGTGCCACCCCCGCGGTGAACCTGGAGCGGGTGCGCTCCGCGCTCGCCGAGTCCGCGGCTGGCCGTGCCGATCTCGCGGTCTTCCCTGAAGCCACGCTGACCCGGTTCGGTTCCGACCTGCGGGCGGCGGCGGAGCCGCTCGACGGGCCGTTCTGCTCCGCGGTGGCCGGCGCCTGTGCCGAGGCCGGGGTAGCCGCGGTAGTCGGCGTGTTCGAGCCGGCGCCTGACGGACGGGTATACAACACGGCCGCGGTGTTCGACCGCGACGGCACCCTGGTCACCCGGTACCGGAAACTGCACCTGTTCGACGCGTTCTCGCAGCGCGAATCCGACCTGGTGGCTCCCGGGTCCGCCGTGGTCACCGCCTCGCTGGCCGGAGTGCCTGTCGGCCTGGAGATCTGCTACGACATCCGGTTTCCTGAACTGACGCGGGCCCTCGCCGCGGGCGGCGCGTCGCTGGTGACGGTCAGCGCCGCCTGGCAGGCGGGCCTGTTCAAGGAAGAGCACTGGGTGACGCTGCTGCGCGCCCGTGCGATCGAGAACACGGTGTGGATCGCCGCCGTCGGCCAGGTCCCCGACACCGGCGAGAAGCCGACCCGGGCAGCGACGGGGGTAGGGCGGTCGATGCTGATCGACCCGCTCGGCGTGGTGCGGGCCGACCTAGGCCCGTCGCCGGCGGTGACAGTCGTTGACGCGGACATGTCGCTTGTCGAGACGGTGCGCGAGACGCTGCCGTCGCTGGCCAACCGCCGGGCGGACGTTTTCGGGCCCGCCGCGCCTCCCGTAAGCGCGTGACCTAGGTTTCGCGGGCGACCTGGAAGGGCGCGAACGACTGGGCGACGGGCATCAGCTCGATCGTGTTGACGTTCACGTGCGCCGGCAAGGTGGCGGCCCAGTGGATCGATTCCGCGATGTCGTCGGCGGTCAGCGGCTGCATGCCCGCATACGTCGAGTCCGCCTTGGACTGGTCGCCGTCGAACCTGACAAGCGAGAACTCGGTGTCGGCCATGCCCGACTCGACGCAGGTGACCCGCACCCCGGTGCCGTGCAGGTCGCTGCGCAGGTCCAGGCTGAACTGGTGGACGAACGCCTTCGTCCCGCCGTACACGTTCCCGCCCGGGTACGGGTAGCTGCCCGCCACCGAGCCCAGGTTGATCACGTGGCCGCGCCCGCGGGCGACCATGCCGGGCAGCACCGCACGGGTGACGTAGGCCAGGCCCTTGCAGTTCGTCTCGATCATCTGGTCCCAGTCGTCAAGGTCGGCGTCCTGGGCGGGGCCGAGGCCGAGCGCGAGGCCCGCGTTGTTCACCAGCAGGTCGACGGCGCTGAACTCGGCGGGCAGGCCGGCCACGGCCGCCGCGACCGCGTCCCTGTCCCGCACGTCGAGCGCCAGCGGCAGGACGAGCGGGCCGAGCTCGGCCGCGAGGTCGCGCACCCGGTCCGTGCGGCGGGCGGCGGCGATGACGCGCGCGCCGCCGGCGGCGAACCGGCGGGCCACGGCGGCACCGAAACCGCTGCTCGCGCCCGTGATGAAAACGGTCCCTGGCTTAGTGCTGCTCATCGTCATAAAGACCTCATGGTAGAGGAACGGCAGCGGGCTGCTCAGTACCGGATCGGAGACTGCCACAGCGTGGGCTGCTGCGCGCCCGGGGTACCCGACGCCGACAGCGACGCGGTGAAACCGGTGCCTGTCAGCGTCGCGCCGTCGGCCGCGAGGGCGGTGATCGCGTTCTCCGCGGCGGCGCCGGCCAGGCCGAAGCCCTGCGGAGTCAACGACGCCCAGGCGGTCCCCGAGGTCACCGGCGTGCCAGGCGACAGCGTCCACACCACGACCTCCGGGCCGGCCTTGGTGACATAGGTTCCTGCCGCGGTGAACCCGCCGCCGGCGGCCGTCAGCGCGGTGACCGTGGTCCCTGTCCCTGGTCCGATCCCGGGCACCGGAAGCTGGACCGCCGTCCAGGTCGTGCCCCCGTCGGCGGAGACCTCCGCGAACGGGCGGCTCGCACCCGCGGCGGTGAACTCCGTGCCCGCCGCCACGATCGAGGCGCCGTTCGCGGCCACGTAGTCGAGGGCCGCCCGGGCCGCGCCGCCAGGCGCCGGGAGCAAGACCTGCCGCCACGTCGAGCCGGCGGCCGACAGCCAGGCGGACGGCCGGCTTCCCGACGCGCCGACCGCCGTGAAGCCGCGCTTGGTCGCCGCCACCGCGTTCATCTCCTGGCCGGCGTCGAGTGCGGCCGTCGTGCCGAGGCCGGCGATCGCGGCCGGGCGCCAGCCGGCCAGACCCGGTGCGAACCAGGCCGCCGGGACCGCCGCGCCGTCGGCCGCGGCCGGCTTGTGACCGACGATCACGTAACCGGCCGGGCCCGCCGCCACCGCCGAGGCGACGGCACCGCCGCCGCCGAGCCCGCCGCTGCCGTCGCCCACCGCCCAGGTCCGCGCGTCAGCCGACGACGCCACCAGCGCACCGCCCGTCCCGCCGAGCGTCGTGCCGACGGCCACCCATCCGGCCCGCCCGTGGGCGACGGCGGCCAGCTGCCCGCTGCCCGCCCGGGTCAGCGACGCCTCGCCGTCGAGAACCGTGCGAGCCCACTCGCTGCCCCCGTCGGTGGAAACCCACAGCGCGGGCCCGCCGTTGAAGCCGCCGGCGGCCACCTCGGTACCAGCGGACGCGCCGATCGCGGCCAGCACCACCCGGGAAACCCCGGCGGTGCCTGTGAAGACAGGGCCGGCCTGCCTGGCGGGCGGAAAGCCGGCCGCGAGCGCCGACGGCGCCGTCCCGTTGCCGCCGCTCCCGCCGGCCACCACCACGACGGCGACGCCGACGGCGATGGCGGCCATGATCGGCGCGGCCAGGCCAACCAGCCAGTTCCGCCTGCGCATGACGCCGAGCACGCCGCTGCCCGCGGCGAGCACCGGGGACCGCGATTCGTGCGCGTGCTGGGGTGTGTAGCGCAGCTGGCGCAGCGAGTCATGCTCGGTTCCGTGACGCGGGTCGCTCACTGGGCCGCGCGGCACCTCGAACTCGTAGCCGGGAAACTCGCCTGTGTTCATTCAGCCCGAGCTTAGCGGGCGGCCCCGGAAGAGGCGGGCTAAACCGCGACCGGAGCGCGGCGCACGCCCCGATATCTTTGACGGCCGTCCGACAGCTCGTCGCAACTGCGACACCTGGGGCAATGCAGAACGAGGGTGAAACGAGTTTCCGCCGTCCCCGGCGCAATGGGCGAATCCGCGGCCCGCCAGAGGTCAGCGGAATAATGCGGCAACGTGACACCTTGTCGCCTAATGACCATTTCACGCGGGACGACCGGTTCACCCGGTCGCGCGAACCAGGCCGCGCTATCCTGCGAGGCAGGCCAGGCCGCCGGTTCGCGCGGATCGTGAACCCAAAGCGTGCATGGTCCATGGCGGAATAGGCGCGTGACTCATCCCACATGTAGCCCTCAAGCCGCCGGGCCGCCATCCAGCCCCCCGCCCCCGCAACCGAGCGGTAACCTGGGGGGCGGAGTCAGTAATCACATCTAATTTTCGGAAGAAGGCGATGTCCGCCGTGTCTTCTGAGTCGCCGCTCGCTGCCGCAGATCTCAGCGCGCCCTCAGCACACTCCGCGTCCCGCACCCAACCTGGTGAGTCAGCTGAGCCAGGCACTGCGCCTGCCAGCGCCGACTTCGGCCCCAATGAGTGGCTGGTCGACGAGCTGTACCAGCGCTACCTGGCGGATCCCGGTTCTGTCGACAAGGCCTGGTGGTCCTTTTTCGCCGATTACCGGCCCGTCCGCGGTACCAACGGCACCGGCCCGCAGCCGGTGGTGACGCAGCCCGCGGCGGCCGAGATGCCGGCCGCCCCCGCCGCCCCCGCCGCGCCCGCCCCCCGGGGGACGGTCAGCGAGCCGGCTCCGCCGCCGGCGAAGCCGGCACCCAGGGCAGCGCAGCAGCCGGGCACCCCGCCGCCCGCTGACGCGGAGGTGAACAAGCTCCGCGGCGCCGCCGCCCGCACCGCGCAGAACATGGCCGCCAGCCTCACCGTGCCCACGGCCACCAGCGTCCGCGCCGTGCCCGCCAAGCTGCTCATCGACAACCGCATCGTCATCAACAACCACCTGCAGCGCGGCCGGGGCGGGAAGATCTCCTTCACCCATCTCATCGGCTACGCGCTGGTCCAGGCGGTCAGGGCGCTCCCGGAGATGAACGCCGCCTACGCCGAGGAAGACGGCAAGCCTGAACTGGCTACGCCGCACCACGTGAACCTCGGCCTCGCCATCGACCTGCGGGCCAAGGACGGCAGCAGGCAGCTGCTCGTGCCCAACATCAAGGGCGCCGAGGCGATGGACTTCCGGCAGTTCTGGACGGCCTACGAAGACGTCGTGCGCAAGGCGCGCGGCGGCAAGCTGACGGTCGCCGACTTCCAGGGCACCACGATCTCGCTGACCAACCCGGGCACGATCGGCACCGAGCACTCGGTGCCGCGCCTCATGCCCGGCCAGGGTGCGATCATCGGCGTTGGCGCCATGGAGTACCCGGCTGCCTACCAGGGCGCCAGCGACGAGACCATGGCCAAGCTCGCGATCAGCAAGACGGTAACGCTGACCTCCACGTACGACCACCGGATTATCCAGGGCGCGCAGTCGGGCGACTTCCTGCGTATCGTCCACCAGCTGCTGCTCGGCGAAGACGGCTTCTACGACCGCATCTTCGAGAGCCTCCGCATCCCCTACGAGCCGGTCCGGTGGGTCAAGGACTTCCCGTACGGTCATGAGGACGACGTCGCCCGCAGCGCCCGCGTCCAGGAGCTCATCCACGCGTACCGGGTGCGCGGTCACCTGATGGCCGACACCAACCCGATCGAGACCGTGCAGCGCAAGCACCAGGACCTGGACATCATCCAGCACGGCCTGACGCTGTGGGACCTGGAGCGCGAGTTCGCCACCGGCGGGTTCGGCGGCAAGCCGATCATGCGGCTGCGGGAGATCCTGGGCGTGCTCCGCGACTCCTACTGCCGCACCGTCGGCATCGAGTACATGCACATGCAGGACGTCGAAGAGCGTAAGTGGATCCAGGCGCATGTCGAGGTCCCGCCGGCTCGCGCGGGCCATGACGAGCAGATCCGCATCCTGTCCAAGCTCAACGTGGCCGAGGCGTTCGAGACGTTCCTGCAGACCAAGTACGTCGGCCAGAAGCGCTTCTCGCTCGAGGGCGGCGAGGCGCTGATCCCGCTGCTCGACGTGGTGATCAGCGAGGCCGCGGCGGCCGGGCTCGACGAGGCAGTGGTGGGCATGGCACACCGCGGCAGGCTCAACGTGCTCGCCAACGTCATCGGCAAGTCCTACGGGCAGATCTTCAAGGAGTTCGAGGGCAACCTCGACCCGAAGTCAACCCAGGGCTCAGGCGACGTGAAGTACCACCTCGGCGCGTCTGGCACCTTCACCACCGAGAGCGGCCAGCAGATCCCGGTCAGCCTGGTCGCCAACCCCAGCCACCTGGAGTGCGTCGACCCGGTGACCGAGGGCGTGGTCCGCGCCAAGCAGGACGTCCTCGACAAGTCCCAGGACGGCTTCAGCGTGCTGCCGGTGCTGGTGCACGGCGACGCCGCGTTCGCCGGCCAGGGCGTGGTAGCAGAGACGCTGAACCTGTCCCAGCTGCGCGGCTACCGCACCGGCGGCACCGTGCACATCGTGGTCAACAACCAGGTCGGCTTCACCACCTCGCCGATGGAGTCCCGGTCGAGCGTGTACGCGACCGACGTGGCCCGGATGATCCAGGCACCGATCTTCCACGTGAACGGCGACGACCCGGAGGCGGTCGCGCGGGTGGCACGGATGTCGTTCGCCTACCGCGAGGCGTTCCGCAAGGACGTCGTGATCGACATGGTCTGCTACCGCCGCCGCGGCCACAACGAGGGCGACAACCCGAGCTTCACCCAGCCGCTCATGTACGACCTGATCGAGGCCAGGCGTTCGGTGCGCAAGCTCTACACCGAGTCGCTGATCGCCAGGGGCGACCTCACCATGGAGGAAGCCGAGGCGGCCCTGCGCGATTACCAGCAGCAGCTCGAGCGCGCCTTCACCGAGACCAGGGAAGCGGCCGCGCTGCCGCCGCAGCCCGGTACGGTGCAGCGGCCGGAGCCGGGCGACCGCCCGGTCGACCATGCGGCGGTCACCACCGCGATCTCGGCCGACCAGGTGAAGCAGATCATCGACACCCAGGTGTCCATCCCCGACGGGTTCACCGTCCACCCGCGGCTCAAGCCGCAGCTTGACCGGCGCGCCACCACCGTCAGCGACGACACCATCGACTGGGCGACCGGCGAGCTGCTGGCCTTCGGCGCGGTGCTGCAGGACGGGCACCCGGTGCGCCTCGTCGGCCAGGACTCGAGGCGCGGTACCTTCGGCCAGCGGCACTCGGTGCTTGTGGACAGGAACACCGGCGCCGAGTACACGCCGCTCAAGCGGCTCGACAACGGCAAGGCGCGGTTCTTCGTCTACGACTCACTGCTGTCCGAGTTCGCCGCGATGGGCTTCGAGTACGGGTACTCGGTGGCCCGTCCCGAGGCGCTGGTGCTGTGGGAAGCGCAGTTCGGCGACTTCGCCCAGGGCGCGCAGACGATCATCGATGAGTTCATCAGCTCCGGCGAGCAGAAGTGGGGCCAGAAGTCCAGCGTCGTCCTGCTGCTGCCGCACGGCTACGAGGGCCAGGGCCCCGACCACTCCTCCGCCAGGATCGAGCGGTTCCTGCAGCTGTGCGCGCAGGACAACATGACGGTCGCGCTGCCCACCACGCCGGCCAACTATTTCCACCTGCTGCGCTGGCAGGCGCTGTCCGGACGGCACAAGCCGCTGATCGTCTTCACGCCGAAGTCGCTGCTGCGGCTGAAGGCGGCCACGTCGACGACGGCGGACTTCACCAACGGCTCGTTCCAGCCGCTGATCGGCGAGCCCGCCGGCTTCGACGCGAGCCGGGTGCGCCGGGTCGTGCTCTGCACCGGCAAGATCTACTACGATCTCGCCGACCACCGGGCCAAGGCCGGCGTCACCGACACCGCCATCGTCCGGGTTGAGCGGCTGTACCCGGTTCCCGCGCAGGAGCTGAAGGCCGAGCTGTCGCGTTACCCCGCCGGCGTCGAGGTTGTCTGGGCGCAGGAAGAGCCGGAGAACCAGGGCGCGTGGCCCCGGATGGCGCTGCGGCTGCCGGAGCTGATCGGCGGCCTGCCGAGGCTGGTCTCGCTGCCCGCGAGCTCGGCGCCGGCCTTCGGCTCGGCCAAGGTGCACGCGGCAACGCACCGCGAACTAATCGAGGCGGCTATCCCGCTGGAGGGCTAGCGATGTACTTTACCGACGCCGGAATCGAGGAACTCGACGAGCGCCGCGGCGAAGAGCAGGTCACCATGGCCTGGCTAGCCGAGCGGCTGCGCGACTTCGTGGACCTCAACCCCGAGTTCGAGACGCCGGTGGACAGGCTCGCGAAATGGCTCGCGCGGCTTGACTCCGACGGTGACGCCGGCGAAGACGAGTAGGCGGGTCACTGCTCAGCGTCCTCCCGGGACGCGATACATCTTGACTTCGCCACGACACGATATATCGTGGTTCCTAGCCAAGGATTTTGCCTGCCTGGGAGGACTCGATGACCCGCTGGACCGTTGACGCGCCGACCGCGCTCGACTTCGACGCCGTCACCGAGCTAGACGTCCGCGTCAGCGCGGGCACGGTGGCGGTGCTGGTGTCGGACGAGCGGCCCTCGCTCGTGGTCAGCGAGATCTCGGGCCGCCCGCTGCTCGTGAGCCACGAGAACGGCGTGCTGACCGTCAGCTACGAGTCGCTGAGCTGGGAGGGACTCCTCGGGTTGCTGAAGCCGCGCAAGGACAGCGCCGCCGTTACCGTCATGGTCCCGGCCGGCTGCCGGATCCAGCTCGGAGTCATGAGCGCCTCGGCGGTGGCGGCCGGCTTGCGCGCGGGTGCGGCGGTCAGGTCCATGTCGGGCGACATCACGCTGGACGGTGTCGCCGGGAACATCTCCGCCGAGACGCTGTCCGGCGAGGTCGCCGCGCTCGACCTGGACGGCAGGGTCAGCTTCAAGTCCATGTCCGGCGGGCTCACCCTCGCGGGCGGCTCGGTGGACCGTCTGGAGGCGAACACCATGAGCGGAACCGTCACGGCGGACGTGTCACTGCGGGCGGCCGGCGACGTTCACGTGGGCACGATGTCCGGCGACGTGACGCTGCGGCTGCCCGCCGACAGCGACGCCCGGATCCGGCTGCAGTCCACCTCCGGCGCGGTAAGAACAGAATTCGACTCACTGCGGACCGTCAGGGCACCTGCCTCACATACCGTAAGCGGTAACGTTGGCGCAGGTACCGGACACGTGTCCGTCACCACCATGTCCGGTGCCGTCACGCTCTTGCGACGTGCGCCGGTAGGGATGGAGAGCAAGACCCGATGACTCCGGTTTTCCGCCATGGACGCCTCCGGCTGTACCTGCTGCGCCTGCTCGACGAGGAGCCGAGGCACGGCTACGAGGTAATCCGCCTCCTCCGCGACCGCTTCATGGGCGTCTACGCTCCCTCGCCAGGCACCATCTACCCCCGGCTGGCCAGGCTCGAGGAAGAGGGCCTGGTCACGCACGACGAGGAGAACGGCCGCAAGGTCTACCGGATCACCGAGGCCGGCCGCGAGGAGCTGCGCAGCCGCGGCGCCGAGCTCGACGAGCTCGAGGAGGAGCTGTCGGCGTCCGTCAGCGACATCGTCCGCGAGGTTCGCGAGGACGTCAGGGACACCGTCCGCAGCCTGCGCGAGGAGCTGACCAGGGCCGCCCGTGAAATGCGGGGCGCCGAACGGGACCAGGCCAGGCAGACCAGGGACACGGCCCGCGAAGCGGCCGAGGCGGCCAGGGAGCAGGCCAGGCAGACCAGGGAAAGCGCCTGGGCGCAGGCCCGCCAGGCCCGGGACGAGGCCTTCAGCCGTGCCCGCAGGCTGCGCGACGACGCGGCGCACATGCGCGACGACACCCGCGAGCAGTGGGCAGGCAAGGGCAGCTGGAGCCACTGGGCCGACTGGTCGGGCCAGTCCGACCTGGGTCCGCTGCGCGACTTCGAGCGCCTGGCCAGGGACTTCGTGACCGACCTGCGCTCGGTGGCGTGGGACTCCGGCACCATCCTCGGCTCCGACGTCGTGCCCACGCTGCGCGACATCCTGGCCGATACCCTCGACCGGATTCGTACCGAGGTCTTCGACGCTCCCGCCGAACCGGCCAAGCCGGCCGAGCCCGCGGAACCCGCCAATCCTTCGGAACCCGCCAGGCCTTCGGAACCCGCCGGGACCGCGGAGCTGGCGGAACCGCAGGAGCCCCCGGAGCCCGCCAAGCCGGCGGAGTAACTCCGCCGGCTGGCTAGCTCAGCCGAGCGCCTTCAGGAGCGACGCGACCTCAGGCCCGGCGTACTGGGCGCCGTAGCCCGCGTTGACCACGAGGCAGGCGACCGCGATGTCCTTCGTCGGGTCGAACGCGATCATCCAGCTGTTGGGCTGGTCCTGGCCCTGGATGTCGGCGGTGCCTGTCTTGGCGTAGACGGTGGAGCCGAGACCAAGCCCGGCGCCGGTTCCCTGGGTGACGACGTCGCGCATCATCTCCTTGAGGTACTCGTCCGTCTTGGCAGGCAGCGGCTTCGCGGTGACCGCCTGCTTGGCCGTCAGCGTGAGGACCGGCTGCTTGAACGAGCCGCTTTCGATAGTGGCGGCGACCGAGGCCATCGCCAGCGGCGACGCGATGAGCGACCCCTCGCCGAATGCCTCCTGGGCCAGCTCGGACCCCGACGCGCTCGCGGGCGCGCTGAAGTAGGACGCTGACGCGTCGCCGATGCCGATGTTCCACTTCTGGTTGAGCCCGTAGTAGTCCCTGGCCGTGCTCGCGAGCTTGCCCGACAGGTGGGGCCACCACTGGGTGAAGGCGTTGTTGCACGACTGCGCGAAGTCATCGGAGAACGGCGTCCCGGCCGGCTCGGACTCGCCCTGGTCGTTGTGGTAGGTGATCCCCGTCACAGTAAGGGCGGCCGGGCAGGCGACCCCGGTGCTCGGGGTGACCAGCCCCGCGTTGAACAGCGCGGTGGACGTGATCGTCTTCATCGTCGACCCGGGGGCGACGTCGGCGGTCAGCGCGAAGTCGTTGAACCCGGCGTTGTTGGCGATGGCCAGGATCTTGCCGGTGGACGGCTGAATGGCCACCATCGAGCTGTTCTTGTGCATCGCGACCGCGGTCCGCGCGGCGGCTTCGGTCTTCGCGCTGATCGTGGTGGACAGCGTCGGGTAGTTACCCGGCGCGAGCAGCACCGCCTGGCTGTTCGCGACCGGCTTGCCGGCCTTGGTCTGTATCTCCACGTCGAGGCCCGCGCTCGCACCCTCGTTGGTCGGCGCCGACGCCTTGAGCAGGCCCGCGATCGTGCCGAGGCCAGCGTCGCCGTAGCTGGTGAGGTTGGCGCCGCCGGCGTCGGTGACCATGCTGACCGTCGGCGGCACCGCGACGGCGGCCAGGTGCGTGGCCGCGGTCACGTTGGGCGCCACCACGTCGGGCTGCCAGGCGACGAACCAGACCGAGGAGTTCGCCTTCTGGTAGGCGACGAGCGCTGAATGGTACTTCCAGCTGCCGCGCACCGCTGACGTGCCGCTGGCGGCCGCGACGGACGCGTTCACCGAGAAGGCGACGTTCTGCCGTGGCTGGGCGGCCGTCGCCCCGGCCGCGCCGCTTTCGGCGCCGGCCGTGAGCGCGAACTTGCCCAGGTTCAGGTCCTTGGCGTACGCCGCCAGCGCCGCCTTGGCGGTGGCCGGCTGGTCGGTGTAGTTGGCCGCCTTGGTCAGGTCGCCCGATTCCCAGGCGGCGAGAAACGCGGCGGCCACCTGCTCGCCATCCTGCGCGGCAGAGGACCCGGTGGGAATCAGGCCGTAGGCCGGCGGTGCGCTGCTGCCCGGTTTGAACACGACCACCACTAGCAGGACGGCCAGCACCACGAGGGCGAGCGCGCCCGCGGTCACGGCAGTGATGACCGCCCGGCGGCGGCCCCGTTCCTTGTGCGGCTGTTTCGCGTGCGTGCCGTACACCGCGCTTGTGTGGTAGACCGGCTGCCCCGGCTGGCCGACCGGGTAGGACGACGACGGCGACGCGGCCGGCCCGTCCCCGCCGTGATCCGGCAAGGGCAGTTCGGTCTGAGCCGGCGAGAGCGGAGCCGGCTCGGCCTGGCGCCGCTGCTCTTCCCCGTCCCCCGCTGTCCCGGCGGCCGGCACTGGCATGGGTACCGGCGCGGTCGGCACCGGCACCGGTTCCAGAGCGGCGGCCGGCACGGGCGCGGTCGGCGGGGCACCGGACGCGCCGGGCTCGGCGCCCGGCTCATCGGATGCGTCCAACGGGTCAGGTGAACTGTGGTCGTTGGTCTCCGTCACCTCATCGACCGTACCGACGCCGCCGGGTTACCGCGAATAATGCAGGAAACCGAGAGGAAGCTCAGGGGACAAAGACAATCTTTCCGGTCTGCGTGCCCTCGATCATCGCGGCGAAGCCGTCGCGCGCCTCGCTGAGCGGGATGGCACGGTCGATGAGCGGCCGGGTGCCGGTCTGCTCGCAGAACCGCAGCAGGCGGTCGAGCTGATCGCGGCTGCCCATGGTGGAGCCGACGACGGACAGCTGGGTGAAGAAGATCCGGGTGAGCTCGGCCGGCGGTATGTCGCCGCTTGTCGCGCCGGAGATGACGATGCGCCCGCCGGGCCGCAGCGACCGGACGGAGTGCGACCAGGTGGCCTGGCCCACGGTCTCCATGACGACGTCGACCCGCTCGGGGAGCCGCGCGCCGGACGGGAAGGCCTGGTCGGCCCCGAGCTTGACGGCGGCCTCGCGCTTCTCCTCGGTCCTGCCGGTGACCCACATCCGGTACCCGGCCGCCCGGCCGAGCAGGATCAGCGCGGTGGCGACGCCGCCGCTGGCGCCCTGGACGAGGATCGTCGATCCCGGCTGCACGCCCGACTTGTCGAAGAGCATCTTGTAGGCGGTCAGGTAAGCGGTCGGCAGGCAGGCCGCCTCCTCGAAGGACAGCGCCGCGGGCTTGGGCACCAGGTTGCGCCTGGGCACGGCGACCTTTTCCGCGAAGGTGCCCTGGTGGCGCTCGGAGAGCAGCGACCGCCGCGGGTCCAGGGTCTCGTCGCCGCCGCCCGCGTTGGCGTCGCCGATCACGCCGTGCACCACCACTTCGTTGCCGTCCTCGTCAACGCCTGCGGCGTCGCAGCCGAGGATCATCGGCAGCCGGTCGGCGGGCAGCCCGACGCCGCGCAGTGACCACACGTCGTGGTGGTTCAGAGCCGTCGCCCTGACCGTGACCGTGGTCCAGCCGGCCGGCGGCTCGGGATCGGGCCGCTCGCCCGTCTCGAGACCGTTCAGCGGACTGTCTGCATCTATACGCGCGGCGTAAACGGCGAACATGTCACGACCCTACCGGGCGGGCACCCGGCCGTTAATGAGGCGTACGACACAGGAGCCGGCCCCCGGCTACGGCCGGGGGCCGGCTCCTGCTGGGCTGAGACCACTAGCGGCGGGCCACACCGTCCGCGCGCGCCTGGGCGGCGACCGCGGCCGCGACGGCGGGGGCGACCCGCTCGTCGAACTGACTCGGGATGACGTAGTCCGGCGCCGCGTCGGCGCCCACCAGGGCGGCCAGCGCGTCGGCGGCGGCCAGCTTCATGTTCTCGGTGACGGTGGTCGCGCGGACGTCCAGGGCCGCGCGGAAGACGCCGGGGAAGGCGAGCGAGTTGTTGATCTGGTTGGGGAAGTCGCTCCGCCCGGTCGCCACCACCGGCACGTGCCTCCTGGCGATGTCCGGGTGGACCTCGGGGTCCGGGTTGGACAGCAGGAACGCGATCGCACCGGGCGCCATCCTGGTCAGCGCCTCCTCGGGCAGGACGCTGCCTGACAGGCCGATAAAGACATCGGCGCCGCGCAGCGCTGACTCCACCGAGCCGGCGTGCCCCGAGGCGTTGGTGCGCGCCGCGAGCTCCGCCTTGACCGGGTTGAGTCCGTCCCGTCCGTGATAGATCATGCCCTTGCTGTCGGCCACGCCGACCTCGCCGACGCCCGCCGACAGCAGGATCTTCGACACCGCGATGCCGGAGGCGCCCGCACCGCAGACCACGGCCCGCATCCCGGCCAGGTCCTTGCCGACCACCCGGGCGGCGCTGCGCAGCGCGGCGAGGGCGACGATCGCGGTGCCGTGCTGGTCGTCGTGGAAGACGGGGATGTCGAGCATGGCCCTGAGCCGGTCCTCGATCTCGAAGCAGCGCGGCGCCGAGATGTCCTCCAGGTTGATGCCGCCGAAGCTGGGCGCGAGGGCGGCGACGACCCGCACCACGTCGTCGGTATCGGTGACGTCGATGCAGACGGGCACGGCGTTGATGCCGGCGAACTTCTTGAACAGCAGGGCCTTGCCCTCCATGACGGGCATGGCGGCGGCCGGGCCGATGTCGCCGAGGCCGAGGACGGCGGTGCCGTCGCTCACCACCGCGACGGTGTTGCCTGTCCAGGTGTACTCGCTCGCAAGCGCGGGCTCGTCGGCGATGGCGCTGCACACCCGGGCCACGCCCGGCGTGTAAGCCATCGCAAGCGCGGCCCGGTCAGGCACCTCAACGGTCGGGTTGATGCCGATCTTGCCGCCACGGTGCATGACGAAGACGGGGTCGTCCGGAGCGGACGGGAAACGGGAAAAAACAGCCTCTTCGGCCATGGTAACCCCCAAAATCCAGTGCTGCAGGTACGTGGGCCGTCCTGCGGGCCTGCGGTGGCGGGGTTGCGCCGACACGGCCGCGGTCGGTTATCACTCCAGGTACGGGGGTTACCCGTCCAAATATTGTGCCATGAGAGGCTTGGTGCTGGCGCTGTCAGCGCCGGTCTGTAATACTCATCACCGGGGCCAGCCTATTACAGGAGTCTTCTCACCACAGCGGAGATTCGCGCGTGGATCTGTCATCTTATGCTGAACTCGCCGTCCGGCTCGTGAACACCGCGAGCCTCGGGCACGAGGGGGGCGACCTGCTCACGTCGGTCGACGGGCTGCGCTCGCTCGTGGCCGACCGCGAGCACCTGAGCCACAGCATCTCCAGAGCCGACCTCGACTCGCTGCTGATGCTGCGCGATGAGTTCCGCGGCTTCTTCGTCGCCTGCTCGCAGGGAAACGGCCTCGATGCCGCCGAGCGGCTGAACGAGCTCCTCATTCAGTACCCGGTGCACCCGATGCTCTCCGGGCACGACGGCCAGCCCTGGCACGTGCATTACACGGAGAGCGGTTCGATGTCGGACAAGTACGCAGCGGGCGCGGCCATGGGCCTGGCGGTCAGGCTGGCGGACCTGGGGCTTGAACGGTTCGGCGTCTGCCAGGCGGCCCCCTGCGCTGGCGTGTTCGTCGACATCTCGGCCAACCGCACCAGGCGGTACTGCTCGGACCGCTGCGCCAGCCGGGCGAACGTCATCGCCTACCGGGCACGCAAGCGCGGCGAGGAAGCCGGCACCTGAGGAAGCGGGCCCTGAATACGAATGGCACCAGGGGCCAAGCGACACGACACGCTCGTGAATGGATTCACAAGCCTGGTGTCATTCTGCATGCCCGCTATGCTTCGCGGATAAACCTCGCCGGCTGAAACCGCCAGGTAATTGGCGCGACATCGGCACGTGACGTTCTTCCTGTCTCATTAGGCCGGCCCCGCAAATCATGCGCAACGCCGTGACCTGCGTTATAAAACCGAATCCGCACGACACTTCTCAATGGTGATGTCTGTCTCTACGATGTTCCTCACCTTGCACAACTGAACGCACACTCGTCCTTCGCGGCACCCGCGAGGCGCGTGGCTCGCCCTTAGGGGCACGATCGAGAAACGGAAAGAGCTATCGATCATGGCAACTGAAACTGGCTCCGCGAGCGTCACGTCGCCGACTGACGTTGGCCTTAAGCGGGAGATGGGGTTCATCGGCGCTGTCTGGGCGTCGGAGAGCTCCATCATCGGCTCTGGCTGGCTGTTCGGCGCGCTGTACGCCGCGCAGGCGGCAGGCCCTGCGGCGATCATCGCCTGGGTCATCGGCGGCGTGGCGGTCGTCGTCCTCGGCCTGATTCACGCCGAGATCGGCGCGATGTACCCGGTGTCGGGCGGAACCGCCCGGTTCCCGCACTTCGCGTTCGGCGCCATCGCGGGCATGTCCTTCGGCTTCTTCTCCTGGCTGCAGGCCGTCACCGTGGCTCCCATCGAGTGCTTCGCGGTGATGAACTACGGGTCGCACTGGTGGCCCGCGCTCTACGACCCGAACACCAGCAACGTCACCGGCACCGGCTTCGCGATGTGCGTGGTGCTGATGATCCTGTTCACCGGGCTGAACTTCTTCGGCATCAAACGGCTGTCGAACATCAACAGCGGTCTCATGTGGTGGAAGATCGCCATCCCGGTGTTCACCATCATCGTGCTGCTGTTCCACTTCCACTCCGGCAACTTCGGCTCGTCCGCCGGGTCGGGCGGATTCGCGCCGACCGGTGTCAAGGGCGTGCTCTCGGCGGTCGTCGGCGCGGGCGTGGTGTTCTCCTACCTCGGCTTCGAGCAGGCTGACCAGCTCGCGGGCGAGATCAAGAACGCGCAGAAGAACCTGCCGCGGGCGATCATCACCGCGGTCGCCATCGGTACCGCGATCTACATCCTGCTGCAGGTCGTCTTCATCGCCGCGATGGACCCGGCCGTGCTGGCCGGAGCACACGGCTGGACCGGCCTGGTCTGCCCCGCCACCGGCACCTGCAGCACGAACATCGCCACCATCAACTCCGGCCCGTTCGCCGGCCTGGCCGGCCTCATCGGCCTGTCCTGGCTAGCGTTCATCCTCCGGATCGACGCGATCGTCTCCCCGTTCGGCACCGGCCTGATCTACCAGACCTCGGGTTCCCGGGTCAGCTACGGCCTCGGCCGTAACCGCTACTTCCCGCCGATCCTGACCAGGACCGACAGCCGCGGCGTGCCGTGGGTCAGCCTCATCCTCACGTTCGTCGGCGGCCTGGTCTTCCTGCTGCCGTTCCCGAGCTGGCACTCGCTCGTCGGCCTGGTCACCGGCGCCTCGGTGCTCATGTACGCGGGCGCGCCGCTGTCCCTGGGCGCGTTCCGCGGGCAGGTGCCCGATGCTGTCCGGCCCTACCGGCTCAGCGCCGCCGGGGTCATCGCGCCGCTCGGGTTCATCATCGCCAACCTCATCATCTACTGGTCCGGCTTCGAGGTCATCTGGAAGCTCGGCATCGTCATCGTCATCGGCTACGTGATCATCTTGATCTGCATGGCCTTCGACAAGCAGCGGCCGAACCTGCTCGACCCCAAGGCATGGAAGGCGGCCAGCTGGCTGCCGGTGTACCTGATCGGCATGGGCATCATCTCGTGGCTCGGCCAGTACGGGGGCGGCGCGAAGCTCTCCCCGGTCAACACCGGCACCATCGGCCTGTGGTACGACATGCTCGTCATCGCGCTGTTCAGCCTGGCCATCTACTTCTGGGCAATGTGGGTCAAGCTGCCCCGTGAGGAGATGCTGGCGCTGGTCGAGGCGCAGTCGGGCGAAGAGGACGTGCCCCCGGCCACGCTGTAGCACCGGAGCACGGCTCGCAGCAAAAAGCACAAACCGGAGAACCCCGCACCGAGAGGCGCGGGGTTCTTCGGTTTCCGTAGGTAAGCCCGTCCGGGCCCGGCGGCGCAGCGGCCAGTAGCGGAAAAGCACCACCGCCACGATCAGCTCCCGCGGCACCGGGCCGAACCTGGCGCTGTCGACCGCGCCCGCCGCCGGGTTGTCCGACGCCAGCCACCAGCCCCCACCCGCCGCCCCGTCCCCCTCCACTCGCCAGGCCGCCCGCTTGACGAGCAGGAAGCCGGGGCGCTCAGGATGCCAGGCGAGCACGACCCGGCCGGGGCGGACCCGGGTGGTGCGCCAGGCGAGCAGCCAGTCCCCCGGACGCAGCCCGGGCTCCATGGAGTGCTCGGCCACCGCGACCCGCAGCAGCGGCCAGCGCAGCACCGGCCAGCGCATGGGGCAGGCGCGCACGTTTAACTCCCGGCTGGCAGAGTAGTGTCGGAAGTGAAACCTTAACCGAAACCTCTCATCCTGATGGCGCCGGCACAGTGACACCGGTCAGACAGGGCAGGATGCGAGGATTCGCCGAACTGGTACGGAGAAAGGGAATCGATGAGGCTGCTCACCCGGCTGCTCGCGCCGAAGTCCGTCGCCCATGCTCACTGCGACCTGCCCTGCGGCGTCTACGACCCCGCGCAGGCACTGATCGAGGCGCAGTCCGTGAAGGCGATCGCGGAGAAGTACGCCGCCAACGAGGACCCGGCGTTCAGGGCCCGTGCGATCTTCATCAAGGAGCAGCGGTCCGAGCTGGTTAAGCACCACCTGTGGGTGCTGTGGACCGACTACTTCAAGCCGCCGCACTTCGAGAAGTACCCCCAGCTGAACACGCTGTTCAACGAGGCCACCAAGCTGGCCGGGGCGGGCGGCACCAAGGGCTCGGTCGACGTCGAGACGGCGGACAAGCTGCTCGCCAAGATCGACGAGATCTCCAAGATCTTCTGGGAGACCAAGCAGGCCTGAGCCCCACCTGCACGTCAGCGCGGCAGCGCCGCCCCCAATCGGGGGGCGGCGCTGCCGCGTTCTGTTACCGGGACACGGTAAGTTGCAATCAGTGGCCGGCACGTACCGCCGGCCCGGTGAGATGACCGACGGAGAGACGTGACCGAAGACACCGCCGCGGCGACGGCACCCCCAGGGGGCCGCGAGACCGCAGACTACGTGCAGGTCAGAATGCCGGCCGAGAGCGCCTACCTGTCCGTGCTGCGCACCGCCGCCGCCGGGCTCGCCGCCCGCCTCGACTTCACCCTCGACGAGATCGAGGACCTGCGCATCGCGATTGACGAGGCGTGCGCGATGCTGCTCGCGCAAGCCATTCCCGGCACCGACCTGGAGTGCGTCTTCGAGCTCGGCGCCGACCTGGTGACCATCACCGTCTCCGTGACCGCGGCGGAGGCGGCGATACCTGCCAGGGACACGTTCGCGTGGACGGTACTGTCCGCGCTCGCGGGGACCGTCAGCTCACGGCTCGGTCCCGACGACCGGGTCTCGATCGTCCTCGCCAAGCGCCGGGGCGGATGAGTTGAGCAGCGAATACGAGGTCCAAGTGACTGACGAGTTCGAGGTCGAGGTCGAGGTCGAGGTTACGGTCACCGAGGAGACGCCGCCGCCGCTACCGCGGTCCGAGCACTCCTCACCCGACCGGACGCAGGCCAGGGAGCTGTTCGAGCGGATCAACCAGCTGCCAGCCGACGACCCGGAGCGCGCCAGGATCAGGGCCACCCTGGTCGAGCTGCACCTGCCGCTTGTCGAGTACCTGGCGCGGCGGTTCCGCAACCGGGGCGAGTGGCTCGACGACCTCACCCAGGTCGCGACCATCGGCCTGATCAAGTCCATCGACCGGTTCGACCTGGAGCGCGGCGTGGAGTTCTCCACGTACGCCACGCCCACCATCGTCGGCGAGATCAAGCGCCACTTCAGAGACAAGGGCTGGGCCGTCCGCGTGCCGCGGCGGCTGCAGGAGCTCAAGCTGTCGCTGACCAAGGCGATCGGCGAGCTGGCGCAGCGGGAAGGGCGCGCGCCCACGGTCAGCGAGCTCGCCGCGCACCTGCAGATGACCGAGGAAGAGGTGCTCGAGGGCCTCGAGTCGGCCAACGCGTACTCGACCGTGTCACTCGACGCACCGGACTCGGGCGACGAGGACGCGCCGGCGGTAGCCGACTCGCTCGGCATGATCGACGAGGCCCTGGAGGGCGTGGAGTACCGCGAGTCGCTGAAGCCGCTGCTCGAGCGGCTGCCGCCGCGGGAGAAGAAGATCCTGCTGCTGCGCTTCTTCGGGAACATGACCCAGTCGCAGATCGCGGCCGAGCTCGGCATCTCCCAGATGCACGTGTCCCGGCTGCTCGCCAGGACGCTCACCCAGCTCCGCGAAGGGCTAACGGTCGACGATTGAACTCTCTTTCTGACGGGAGCAGCTCAGCAATTTTCGCTGGAAGGTCAGAAAAGAGAGTTCATGAAGGGGCGCTTAGCGCTCGCGGTTCAGGGCCCGCAGGCTCGTCGGCGCGAACAGCCCGGCGAGGCCTGCGAGGCCGAATACCAGCGCGGGCGCGCCCCACTCGTAGCGCTGCGCCTGCAGCAGCCAGATCGCGATCAAGATGGTGAAGAGCTGGACCATCACGGCCGGGGTGCGGCTCCACGGGCGTGCGCGGGCGACGCCAGATCCGATCCAGGCCACGCCGGCCGCGACGATGACCTCGACCACGGTGAGCCCGATCGCGTTCCCGGTCGTCCAGGCCTGGCCCGACGCCGCGTCAACGAGGTTGAACACGACCGACACAAGCAGACCGGCCGCCTCCGCGGCCAGGGCCGCGGCAGCCACCCGGAGCATCGGCGTCGCGTGTCCGACTGCGGTCCAACGCATACCCATAGTGTCGCATCCTTTTCGGCACCGTTAACCTGAGCATCGTGCGCGCGCTGCTGATCATCAACCCTCGCGCGACTTCCATGACCGGGCGCGATGCCGGCCTGGTGGTCCGCGCACTCGGCTCCCGGCTGGAACTAGTTACCAGACAGACAGAATATCGCGGACACGCGGGCAAGCTCGCGGCCGAGTCCGCGGCCCAGGGATACGACCTGGTCGTGACCTTCAGCGGCGACGGAACGGTGAACGAGGTCGTCAACGGGCTGATGCGGATCGCCGACCCGGCCGCCCGCCCTGCCCTCGCCACGGTGCCAGGCGGGAGCGCCAACGTGTTCGCCCGCACGCTCGGCCTGCCCGCCGACGCGGGCACCGCCGTGCAGCGCATCCTGGCGGCCGTCGCGGACGGGCGGCGCCGTAAGATCGGGCTCGGGCTCGCCGGCGAGCGCTACTTCACCTTCAGTGCCGGCCTCGGCATCGACGCGGAGGTCATCGGGGACATGGAACGGCAGCGGGCGCACGGCCGCCGCGCCACGGTGGCGGCGTACCTGCGCACCACCGTGCGCCGGTACTACCGCACGGACCGCCGCCACCCCGCCCTCACCCTCCGCGTTCCCGGCCAGCCCCCGGTGAGCGCACTGTTCGCCGGGGTGGTCACCAACAGCTCGCCGTGGACCTACCTGGGCAACCACCCCGTGCGGCCCGCGCACACGGACTTCAGCTCGGGACTGGACATGTTCGCGCTGCGGCGGCTGCGGACGCTCACCACGCTGGCGGCGCTCGGGCACATGATGCGGTCGAACGAGGGAGAGCCGCCGACCGGGCGCGATGTGGTCAGCGCGTCCGCGCTGAGCGAGGTCGCCTTCGAGGCCGACCGCCCGATCGCGTACCACATCGACGGCGAGTATCTCGGGGAGACTGAGTCGGTCGCGTTTCGGTTTGTGCCCGGCGCACTGTGTGTAATAGCGTGACGAATCTCTCTTACTGTGATGGATCTGACATAAAAATCAGCTTTCATGTTTGCCGCGCCCCCTTGCGCTGACTCAGCCCGGTTGAGAGGCTTGTTCCGGTGCCTGGGGTGACACAACTCAGCGCGTTCGAACATGGCTGACGCTGGAGGGTCACTCTCCGGAGCGAGGGCCGGCGAACCAACACCGGGTCGCGATCCACTTGGCACCACCAAGATCGGGAATAACGCAATGTCCCGACATATGGCTTAGCTCGTGAATTACTTCACAAGCGCGAAGTGGCGTGTGGCGGCCTCACCGATGACCAGCTGCTACGCCGAGAAGGGGACACCATGGACTGGCGCCACATAGCCGCCTGCCGTGAGGTTGATCCGGAGCTGTTCTTCCCGATCGGAAACAGCGGCCCCGCGCTCTACCAGATCGAAGAAGCCAAGCAGGTCTGCCGCCGCTGCACGGTGGTTGACGAGTGCCTGCGCTGGGCGATCGACTCCGGGCAGGACGCCGGCGTCTGGGGCGGCATGAGCGAGGACGAGCGGCGCGCGGTCAAGCGCCGTACGCTCCGGCTGCGTGCCAGGGCCGGGGTCTAGCCCTACTTCGGCTCATAGCGGACCGGCAGGTCGACGACGGCGATCGTCCCTCCGCCGGCCCGCGGGCGCAGGCTGATCTGGCCGCCGAGCTCACCTTCAACCAGGGTCCGCACGATCTGCAGGCCGAGGCTCTTGGTGTTCTCGAGGTCGAAGTCCGGCGGAAGGCCGGCCCCGCTGTCGGTCACCGTCACCGTCAGCAGCTCAGGGGCCCGGGCAGCCTGTACCTCGATGATCCCCGCGTCGCCGGCGGGCAGCCGGTGCGCCTGCCCGAACCCGTGCTGCAGGGCATTCTGCAGCAGCTCGGTGAGCACCATCGCCAGCGGCGTCGCCACCGTGGCCGGCAGCATACCGAACTGACCGGTGATCTTGGGCGTCACCCGCACCTCGGGCGAGGACACCTCGCCGGCCATCATCGCCACCCGGTCGGCGACGTCGTCGAAGTCTACGATCTCTTCCGGCGCGTGCGACAGCGTTTCGTGCACGATGGCGATCGAGCCGACGCGGCGCACCGCCTCCTGCAGCGCCGCCCGCGCCTCCGGCGAGTTGAGCCGCCTGGCCTGCAGGCGCAGCAGCGCGGCGACCGTCTGCAGGTTGTTCTTGACCCGGTGATGGATCTCCCTGATTGTCGCTTCCTTGGTCAGCAGCTCGCGCTCGCGGCGGCGCAGCTCGGTGACGTCCCGGACCATGACCAGCGCGCCGGTCCGCTGCCCGCCGACCACCAGCGGGATCGAGCGGAGCTGCACCACCGTGCCGTTGACGTCGATCTCGGTCTCCCGCGGCGCCCTGCCCCTGGTCACCAGCATCAGCGACTCGTCGACGGGGGCGCCGGTCGCCGCCAGCTGCGCCGTGGAGCTGCCGAGCTCGGCCCCCATCAGGTCCGCCTGGAACCCCAGCCTGCGGTAGGCGGACTGCGCGTTGGGGCTGGCGAAGGTGACCCGGCCCGCCGCGTCAAGCCGGAGCAGGCCGTCGCCGACGCGCGGGGAACGCACGAGCGTCGTCTCGTGGCCCGGGTGCGGGAACGTGCCCTCGGACACCATCCGCGACAGGTCGTCGGCGCCCGCCAGGTAGGTGAGCTCCAGGCGGCTTGGCGTGCGCGCGCCGTTCAGGTTGGTCGACCGCTCGATGACCCCGATCACCCGGCCGTTCCTCGTCACCGGGATGGCCTCGGCCCGCACCGGGACGCCAGATGTCCAGTCGGGGTCGCTTTCCCTGTGAATGCGCCGCTCGACCCGGGCGGTGTCGAGCACGGGCCGCTCACCGGGGGCCAGCTGCGAACCCACCACGTCGTCGGGGAACGAAGTCGGCCCCGTCGTCGGCCGCATCTGCGCCACCGCGACCCAGCCCGTGTTCAGTGTGCCCTCCGGCGAGCGCAGCGGCACCCACAGGATGAGGTCGGCGAACGACAGGTCGGCCAGCAGCTGCCAGTCCGAGACCAGAGAGTGCAGCCACTCCAGCTCGGGGGCGGACAGGCTGGTCAGGTTTCTCGCGAGGTCACTGAGCGTTGGCACACACCCATGATGTCATGCGCTAGCCGGCCCGATTTTCCCGTGCTGACAGGACATGGCATTGTAGGCGGAACCAAAAACGCGCTCACGTCTACTGGCCGAAGTGCGGGAACACTGTCATCATGGCCGGAATAACGCAAAAGCGGGGAGGTAGCACTGATGACCGCGTTCCCGATGCCGGCCGAGGAAAACGAAAGCGTGTCCAGCACGCTCACGGACGCCGCGTCGTCAACTGCCGTGCTCAGGCTGCCCAAGTATTACCAGGTCAAGAAGCAGCTGCTGGACTTCACAGCGGCGATGTCACCCGGCAGCCCGGTCCCGCCTGAGCGGGAGCTCGCCCGGCTTTACGGGACGTCGCGGACCACGGTCAGGCAGGCCCTGGCCGAGCTGGTGATCGAGGGCCGGCTGTTGCGCATGCAGGGCAAGGGCACGTTCGTGGCCAAGCCGAAGGTCGCCCAGCCGCTTGAACTCGCCAGCTACACCGAGGGGATGCGGCAGCACGGCCTGCACCCCGAGACCAAGATCCTCGATATCGGCTACGTCACCGCCGACGAAGAGCTCGCCACCCTGCTCGACGTCCGGCCAGGCGGCCGCCTGCTGCGCATCCACCGGCTGCGGCTCGCGGACGGCGAGCCGATGTCGATCGACACCTCGCACCTGCCCGCGCGCCGGTTCCCCGGCCTGCGGCGGCAGCTTGAGCGGCACGCGTCGCTGTACGAGACGCTGCGCACCGGCTACGGCATCCAGCTGGCCGAGGCCGAGGAGACCATCGAGACCGTGCTCGCCGACCCGCACGACGCCCGGCTGCTCGACGTGGACGCGGGTATCCCGCTGCTGCTGCTGTCGCGGCACGCGATCGACTCCACCGGCCAGCCGGTGGAGTGGGCGCAGTCGTGGTACCGGGGCGACCGCTACAAGTTCATCACCAGGCTCAAAAGGACATCGCCGGTACGATCGACCCTGTGATCGAGCCAGGCCAGCCCAATATCTCAGGTCAGCACAGCATCCTTTTCATCACCGGCACCGGCACTGGTGTCGGCAAGACCGTCGTGACGGCCGCGCTCGCCGCGCTCGCGGCGGCCGCGGGCCGGCGCACCGCCGTGGTCAAGCTCGCGCAGACGGGCGTCAGCGACCGGGCCGACAGCGATACACCTGACCTGGACACCGTCACCCGGCTGGCCGGCGTCAGCGACACCCGCGAGCTCGCCCGCTTCCCCGACCCGCTCTCCCCCGAGGCCGCCGCCCGGGTGTCCGGCCTGCCGGAAGCCGATATGGCGGGGGCCCGCACGTTCATCGGCGAACTCGCCGCCGAGCGGGACCTGGTCCTGGTCGAGGGGGCAGGCGGCCTGCTCGTCCGCTACGACGCGGCCGGCACCACCATCGCCGACGTAGCGGCCGGCCTCGGCGCTCCCGCGCTTATCGTCACCGCCGCCGGACTGGGCACCCTCAACCACACCGCACTGACCCTGGAAGCCCTCGCGGCCCGCAAGATCCGCTCAGCGGGCGTCGTGATCGGCAGCTGGCCGCACGATCCCGGCCTGGCCGAGCGGGAGAACCTGAAGGACCTCACCGCGCTGGCGCAGGGCCCGCTGGCCGGCCTGCTGCCCGAGAGCAGCGGTGTCCTTCCCAGGGCCGAGTTCCTCGCGATGGCCAGAACGAGCCTGGTCCCGGGCCTCGGCGGCAGCCGCAATAGCGGCTAAATCATTAGGATCTTGCCTAATAGGGCATTTCGGTAGAACATTAGCGTCACATCCTTCCCGCAATGTTGCCGAGAGGACCCCGATGGCCGTAGCGCCCGTCAGAACCCGCAGTGCCGTCGCGGCGCACCCGGTCACTTCGGCCGCCATCGCGCTCTTGGTTGCGGTCGATATCTTTCTCGTCCTCTGGGTGCCGCTCTACGCCCGGCTCACGCCGAAGTGGGGCGACTTCCCGTTTTTCTACTGGTACCTGCTGATCATCATGCCGGTCACCTCGCTGCTGCTGTGGGTGGCGGCCACGCTCCAGAAACGGCTCACGGCACCGGCCGGCCCCGTGCCGGCAGAAACTGCACCGCCAGGCGCCGTCCCCGCTAGCGAAGCAGGAAGCGAGGACGTCCAGTGAGCAACGTCAACGCCACCACGTTCGCGATCGTCGTCGTCCTGTTCGTCATCGTGACCGGCGTCGGGTTCGGCGCCGCGCGCTGGCGGCGCGCGGACAACATGAAGCACCTCGACGAGTGGGGTCTCGGCGGGCGCGGCTTCGGCACGTTCATCACCTGGTTCCTGCTCGGCGGCGACCTCTACACCGCCTACACGTTCATCGCGGTCCCCGCGCTGGTGTTCGGCTCGGGATCGATCGGGTTCTACGCCGTCGCGTACACGATCATGGTGTTCCCGATCGTCTTCATCTTCCTGCCGCGGCTGTGGTCGGTGTCCCGTGTGCACGGGTACGTCACGCCAGCCGACTTCATCCGCGGCCGCTACGGGTCGCGCGGGCTCGCCCTGGCGGCCGCCTTCACCGGGATCCTGGCGCTGATGCCGTACATCGCCCTGCAGCTGGTCGGCATCCAGGCGGTGCTGACGGTGATGGGCGTCGGCGCCTCGTCGGCCAACACGTTCGTCAAGGACCTGCCGCTGTTCATCGCGTTCCTGGTGCTGGCGATCTTCACCTACGTCTCCGGCCTGCGCGCGCCCGCCATGATCGCCTTCGTCAAGGACACCCTGATCTACGTGTTCGTCCTGGTGGCGGTGTTCTACATCCCGACCAGGCTCGGCGGCTGGAGCAACATCTTCGGCACCGCGCAGGCGCACTTCGCCGCGCTCTCCCCCGTCACCCACAAGCCGCTCGGCACGTTCACGCCGGCCGCCGCGTCCATCGGCAGCACCCGGCTCGACTTCGCCTCGCTGGCCCTCGGCTCGGCCGTCGCGCTGTTCCTCTACCCGCACGCGATCACCGGCACGCTGGCCGCCAAGCGGCGCACCGCGGTCAAGCGCAACATGATCTACCTGCCGCTCTACTCGGTGCTGCTGGCGCTCATCGCACTGTTCGGCTACATGGCGATCGCCGACCCGGTGACGGCGGCGAACGTCAAGAAGACCGGCAACGCGCAGCTCGCCGTCCCGTACCTGTTCCAGCACATGTTCCCCAGCTGGTTCACGGGGATCGCCTTCGCGGGCATCATCATCGGCGCCCTCGTGCCCGCCGCGATCATGTCGATCGCCGCCGCCAACCTGTTCACGAGAAACGTGTTCAAGGAGTTCTTCAAGCCCGACGCCTCGCCGGCTCTGCAGACCCGGATGTCCCAGTGGGTGTCGCTGGTGGTGAAGCTGGGCGCGCTGCTGTTCGCCGTCGAACTGCCGCACACGTTCTCGATCAACCTGCAGCTGCTCGGCGGGATCTGGATACTGCAGCTCGCCCCGATGCTCATCGGCGGGCTGTTCACCCGCTGGTTCCACCGCTGGGCGCTGCTGACGGGCTGGCTCGCCGGGATGGTGTTCGGCACCCTGGCCGCCTACAACGTGGCCACGCCGACGGCCTCGCACTGGGCGGGCTCGTCCGACATCGAGTTCGGCCACACGATCTACATCGGGATCAGCGCGCTGGTACTCAACCTGGTGATCGCCGTCGTGCTCACCGTCGTCCTGCGCGCCGTCAGGGCCCCGGAGGGGTCCGACGAGACACTCCCGCACCAGTACACGGCCGACCCCGAGGAGGCACCCGTCCCCGCGCCGGCCGGCGTCGGCGCCCAGCCTGCCGCGTGAGTGCCAGCCGCCTCCGTTCTGGGAAACCTCAACAGGATGACCGAACGGGCGCGGCTGACACCGTCACCCCTGCACAAACCGCGCACGGCCGGGTAGCGTCACGCACGTGACTTCTCTCACCGGGCACGCCGGCGCGCACGCCGTCGCGGTCGCCGAGCGGTATGGCGTGACCACCATGTACACCCTGTCAGGGGGCCACGTCTTCCCCCTCTACGACGGCGCCGTCAAGGCCGACCCGCCGATGCGGCTCATCGACGTCAGGCACGAGCAGACGGCCGTGTTCGCCGCCGAAGCGACCGCCCGCCTCACCAGGACTCCCGGCCTCGCCGTGGTCACGGCGGGCCCGGGAGTCACCAACAGCGTGAGCGCGGCGACCTCCGCCTGGTTCAACGGCGCGCCGGTGGTGCTGCTCGGCGGCCGCGCGCCCGACTACCTGTGGGGCAAGGGCGCGCTGCAGGAGCTTGACCACGTGCCGCTGCTCGCCCCGGTGACCAAGCGCGCCTGGACGGAGCACGCCACCGCAGGGATCGCGTCGTCGGTCAACGAGGCGTTCGGGCTGGCGCTGACGCCGCACCGCGGCCCGGTCTTCTGCGACTTCCCGCTCGAGGCGGTCTACGGCGACGCCGTCGTCGACATCCCCGACCTGGCGGTGGAAACGCCCGCGGCGCCCGGCGACGCGGACGTCGCCGCGATCGCGGCGCTGCTCGCGCAGGCGCGGCGCCCCGTCCTGGTCCTCGGCTCAGACGTCTGGCTCGGCGGCGCCGAGGCGGCCGCCCTCGCCTGCGCCGAGGCGCTGCGCCTGCCCGTGATCACCAACGGCCAGGGGCGCGGGGTGCTGCCGCGCGGCCACTCGCTGCTGGTGACCCGCGCACGGACGCTCGCCCTGGCCGAGGCCGACCTGGTCATCGTGGCCGGCGTCCCGCTCGACTTCCGGCTGCGCTACGGCAGCTTCGGGCCCGGGGACGCGCCCGCCAAGGTGGTGCACGTGGCCGACTCCGCCGGCGGCATCGCTACCCACTGCCCGCTGGCGGCGTCGGCGTCGGGTGACCTGGCGCTGTTCTTCACCGCGCTGGCGGCCGCGGGCGGCCACCGGCCCGCGGGCGACATGGAGTGGCTGGCCCGGCTGCGGGGCACGGCGCGCACGGCGGTGGCAGAAGACACCCCGCTGCTCGAGACCGAGGCCTTCCCCGTCCACCCGATGCGCGTCTACGGCGAGCTGCTGCGCCAGCTCGACGACGACGCGGTGGTGATCGGGGACGGCGGCGACTTCGTCTCGTTCGCGGGCCGCCTGATCGAGCCGTCCTTCCCCGGCCGCTGGCTCGACCCCGGACCCTACGGCTGTCTGGGCACGGGCCTCGGCTACGCGATCGCGGCCCGCCTGGCCCACCCGTCGTCCCAGGTGGTGCTGATGCTCGGGGACGGGGCGGCCGGGCTGTCACTGATGGACGTCGACACGCTCGTGCGGCACAACCTCCCGGTCGTCATGATCGTCGGCAACAACGCGGCCTGGGGCCTGGAGAAGGGCCCGATGCGGGCCGTCTACGGGTACGACGTCGCGGCCGACCTGCGGCCTGAGACGCGCTACGACGAAGTCGTCCGTGCCCTCGGCGGGGCCGGCGAGCTGGTCACCAAGCCGGACGAGATCGGGCCCGCCCTGCGGCGCGCGTTCGCGTCTGACAGCCCCTACCTGGTCAACGTGCTCACCGACGTGCGGGCCGAGTACCCCCGCACCACCACGGGCGTCTAGGAGGCCCTGATCACTTGCCGGCCGAGCGCGTCGACCACCCGGGGGTCGTACTCGCAGGCGGTGTCGAGACGCAGCCTGGCCACCGCCTCGGCCGCCCGGTCGGGATCGGCCGAGCTGCCGACCAGGTCGTCGTAGGCGTTGGCGGCCCGGATGATGCGGCTGGAAAGCGGGGGCGCCGGCGTGCTGCCCGCCGGGCGGCACGGGTCGGACTGCCGCCGCACGATGTCGGCCACGGTGTCGAGCACCCGGGCCTGCTGTATCACCTCGGCGCCGTACTCGGCGATGCGGCGCTGCTCGTCGCGGGCCACCAGCACGGTCGCGCCGCCGGGAACCGGGTCGCGCAGCGAGAGCTGGCCGATGTCGTGCATCAGGGCCGCGTACTCCAGCTCGAGCAGCGCGGCCTCGGCCATGCCGAGCTCCCGCCCGATCGCCACCGACAGCCGGCTGACCCGGGCCGAGTGCCCGGTCTCCACGTACCCGCCGATCTCGGTGACCCGGGCCAGGGCGCGCACCGTCTGCAGGTAGGTGGCCCTGATCCCCGCGTACCGGCGCAGCGCGACCTGGGTGACGAGCAGCGGCGCGGCGAACACGGCGACCGCGGCAAGCCCCATGACCTCGGCCGCGAACGCGATCAGGAGCGCCGAGGCGCCGGTCGCGGCGGCGATCGGCCACTGCACGCGCAGCTCGTCGCCGAACACGACCGCGAACCTGGCGCGCAGCGCGTCCGTCCTGATAAGCGCCGTCAGCACCGACTCGAGCAGCCAGGCGGCGAAGACAAGCCCGATCATGACCGGCAGCTCCGACCACCACTGGCCGCCGATCAGCCCCGCGTTGGCCAGCGGGCGGAAGACGGCGGCCACGAACGCGGTGGCCAGCAGCCGCGCCGACATCGCGGTGAGCCTGGCCGGGCGGCCGGCCGCCAGGTGCGGGAGCGCGCCGACGATCATCGCGAGCGCGGTCACGGCGATGACCTGGGCCGCGCCCGGACGGGCGGGGAAGTCGCCGATCCGCAGCAGCAGCGCGTAGGCCAGGGACCCGGCGGTGGCGATGGGAGCCGCCTCCCGGTCGCCAGGCAGGTTCAGCCGCAGCAGCTCGCCGAACGCGATCAGCGCACCGAACGCCAGCGCCGCGTGCACGTCGCTGACACCGGTGACCGCGGTCTGAGTGACCGACCAGATCAGCAGCAGCCCGGCGAGGGCGGCAAGCAGCCAGTGGCCGGAGTCCAGGGAAGGACGCGGCAGTCCGCGGAACTCATGCCGGCGGCCGGCCAACGGCGTCACAGGCTCTCGATGGTCCGTAGCGGTTCCTCCGCGGGAGCGGGTTCAGGCGCCGTCCAGCCGTCCCGCTCGATCGCCGCGACAAAGGCGTGCACGAACGCCGGGTCGAACTGCTTGCCCGACCACTTGCGCAGCTCGGCGACCGCTTCGGGAACCGGCCTTGCGCCGCGGTAGGAGCGGTCTGACGTCATCGCGTCGAAGGCGTCCGCCACGGCGAGCACCCGGGCGAACTCCGGGATCTCGTCGCCTGCCAGGCCCATCGGGTAGCCGCGGCCGTCGATCCGCTCGTGGTGGTGCATGATGCCCGCGAGCGCCTCGTCGAGGAAGCCGATCTCCCGGACGATGTCGAGCCCGCGCATCGGGTGCAGCTGGACCGCGGCGTACTCGTCGTCGGTGAGCGAGCTGCGCTTCTGCAGCACCGACGTCGGCACGCCGAGCTTGCCCACGTCGTGCAGCATCCCCGCGTAGCGGATCGCCCCGACCCGCTCAGGGCGCATGCCGATCTCCGACGCGATCATCACCGCGCCGCGTGACACCCGTTCGCTGTGTCCCCTGGTGTAAAAGTCCTTGGTTTCCACCGCCTGGCACAGCGCGCTGACCGTGGCCTCGTAGGCGTGCTGCTGCGCGGCGAACTGCGCCACCGCCCAGCGGGCGACGAACAGCGGTATGAGCACGAGGACGGGGGTGAACGGCCCGAGCACCGACCACAGCGCGGCGATCAGTACGCCGAACGCGCCGTAGCCCAGGTCAGTCAGCCACAGCTTGACGTCGAGCCCGACCCCGCCTGCCGCGCTCCCCGGCTCCCTGGTCAGCCAGAACACGCCGTTGAGGAGCATGAAGTTGACACCCACGTGCACCACCGCGGCGGCCGCGAACGGCCAGATGATGCCGGGGAAGGCGTCAGGCCCCGGCACGCCCAGGTGCCCGCCCGCCGCGAGGAAGGTCCGTCCCGCCAGGTACGCGCTGAGCACGTACATCCCCGTGTTGAACAGCCGCTGGGCGGGGGACGGTCCGCGCCGCAGGCCGAGCAGCGTGCCGCAGCTGACGACGGCCGCACCGACCGGGCCGCACAGGACCACGGCCGCCAGCGACGCCATCGTGTTGGCCGACCAGGCGAGACCGCGGTTGCTGACCAGGGTCGCCGAGGACTCGCAGGCGATCAGCAGCAGGCCGAGAACGCCGATCTGGCTCCAGTCGAGCCCTCCGAACGGCCCCGCGGCCACCACGACGACCGCCGCGGCTATCACCGCGCCGATGTAGAGCCACCCGATGCGCGAGAGGTTACCCACGCTCTCCCCTCGCAGCCAGCCGCCGTTGACCCGAATCGCACCTATCGCCGTCGCTACCCCCAGGAGACCCCGGAAGCCCTCATCGGGACAGTCCTCCCTGTGCAGGAATGACGGCCGGGAACGGATGCCGTCCATGACAGGATAACGTGGTCATGCGAATAAGCGCAGACCTAAAACGTGATCACTGGCCGGACGGGGATTTTCGCAGGTGAAACCCTAATCGGTCACTTCAATCTCGGCCTGGACCTGCCTGATGCGGACAAGAACCTTGCTGCGCAGCTCGCTCGGGACCGGGTCACAGCCGCAGTGCTTGGCGACGAGGCGCTTCACCGCTTCCTCGAGGCCGTATTCGCGCAGGCACGGGCCGCACTCGTCGAGATGCTGGCGGATGTGAGCGCAGTCGTCGTCTGACACCTCGCCGTCCAGGTACCAGTAGACCCGGTCGAGTACCTCGCTACACGGCGTCTCGTGGGGCTTTCCGCAGCTCATTGCCCACCCTCCTCGGCATTCGCCCGGACCAGTCCCTGCTCGGCGGCATAGTCCTGGAGCAGCTCCCGAAGCTGTCGCCGACCGCGATGCAGCCGCGACATCACGGTACCTATCGGGGTACCCATAATGTCGGCAATTTCCTTATATGCGAATCCCTCGACGTCAGCGAGGTAGACCGCGATTCTGAACTCTTCAGGCAGCGACTGCAGCGCCGTCTTGATATCGGAATCGGGCAGCCGCTCAAGCGCTTCCGCCTCGGCCGACTTCAGCCCGCTCGACGTGTGCGACGCCGAACGCGCCAGCTGCCAGTCCTCAACTTCATCGGATCCTGACCGCTGCGGTTCGCGCTGCCGCTTGCGATAGGTGTTAATGAAGGTATTGGTGAGAATCCTGAACAGCCACGCCTTCAGGTTCGTGCCCTGCTGGAACTGGTGGAAGGACGCGTACGCCTTCGCGAAAGTCTCCTGGACAAGGTCCTCAGCGTCCGCTGGGTTCCTCGTCATCCGGAGGGCGGCGGAATACAGCTGGTCCAGGTACGGCATTACATCCGTCTCGAAGCGCTCGCCGCGCTCCGCCTGCTTCTCAGGCACGGGTGTCTCTGGCACGGGACCCACCCCCTCTCGGTAACCGTAAGAGGATACCTTCCCCGGAGGACGGGGGGCGGACCGGCGTGGCCGCGTGAGTGTCGCTGAGGCAAGTGCCATGTCGCGTTCAACACTGCCTGAGGGCCCGCAATTCCGGTTTACGGGGATGGAACGGCTGGACGCGGGGAAGGGTAAGAAGCGTGGGATGCCGCACATGAGGCGCCCGGCCAGGAGTAACCCCGTGCACCCGATATCTTCCGGGAGGGCGACCCCCCGAACCCCGCGTGGTCAGGTCCGGCTGAAGGACGAGGAAATCGGGCAGCGGGCTGCGAATACCCCCCGTAAACGGGACAAAGACAGGGACGCGCAGGCCGCCAGCTACCCGCGTTTCCACGCCGCCGTCGCGCACGCGCAGCTGACCGGCTGGCTCCCCGGCGGCAGCAGCCTCCTGCTCGACTTGTCGGGCCCCGGCGCGCGGACGGCCGAGGTGGCCGCCTGCGCCGGGCACAGCGTGCTGCGTGTGATCGGACCGGAGATGACGGCGCCGCCGCCCGCCACGGCCTACGAGTCGAGCGGCCGGGTGAGCACCGTGACCGCCGAGGGGAACGGACTCGAGTTCCTGCCTGACGGCTGCGCCGACGGGGTGATCGCGGAGAACCGCATCCTGTCGCTGCGGCTGGCGGCGGAGGAACTGGTCGCCGAGATCGCGCGCGTGCTGCGACCGGGCGGGCAGGTGCTCGCCTGCGTCGACTCGCTCAACTACGGCATGGCGGTGCTGGCGGAGCAGCACCGCTGGCCGCACCTGGTCGACGTGCCCAACGCGGACGTGGTGCTGATCCCGTGGCCTGACGGCACCATCACCCGCTGCTACGCCGCCGAGCAGCTGCGCGAGCTGTTCACCAGCGCCGGCCTCGAGGTGAACTGGATCAGGCCGCGCACCGTGCTGTCACCGCAGACGGTCAGCTACCTGCTGGCCCGCGACCCGTCTAGCTTCGCCGAGCTGGTGAGCGCGGAGCTGCGCGCACGCGCGGACGACTCGGTGGGCACGCACCTGATCATCGGCGGCGTCAAGCGGTGACCCGCCGCTAGCGGTGCCTGCGGTCCCGCCGCCCCTGGCACGGCACGCAGCGCGGTGTCGCTGGGCGGGCCTCAAGGCGCGGCCCGGGAACCGGGCCGCCGCAGTCGGTGCACCGCCCGTAGCTGCCGTCGTCGATCCGCGCGAGTGCCGCCTGTACCTCGGTGCGGTGGGTCATGGCCGCCTGCACGGACGCGGCGTTCCTGTCCGCCTCGGTCAGGAACGCGCCCGCGTCCCCCGCCTCCGCGCCGCCGCCCCTGACAAGGTGGTGTTCACCTAGCAGGACCGCGAGCGTACGGTCCAGGCCGGCGCGCATTTCCTCGAGACGCTTACGGGCAACGCTGATCTCCATCGGCGGGTCCTCAGGGATGAAGAGGGATCTAGCGGGATCTAGCGGGGCGAACCCGGTGATTCCGCATCGCGGAGGGGTTCGAGCAGGGACGGTCCGTTGTTCCGCACCGAGTTGACCTCGGTCGAGACCTTGTACGAGGCCAGCCCGCCGGGCCCGACAGTCGCGGGACGCATCGCCGCGAGCATCAGCTCTTTCTGGTTGTTGGCCGGGTCGAGCCAGTCCGCCCAGGTGTCGGGCGGGATGACCATCGGCGTCCGGTCGTGGATCCGGCCGATCTCGTCCGTCGCCTGGGTCGTGATGACGGTGCCCGACCAGTACCAGGCGTCCTCGTGGTCCTCTGGTACTTCCTGGTTCCGCCACAGCTCGTAGAGTCCCGCGAAGGCGAGCAGGCCGCCGTCGGCGCGGTGGATGTAGAACGGCTGCTTGACCTTGCCCTCGGTCATCCACTCGTAGTAGCCGTCGGCCGGGATCAGGCAGCGGCGCTTGGCGAAGGCGGACCGGAACGAGGGCTTCACCGCCACCGTCTCCGACCGCGCGTTGATCAGCCGTGAGCCGCCCTTGGTGTCCTTGGCCCAGCTCGGCACCAGCCCCCAGCGAACCAGGCGGAGTTCCCGCTCGTCCTTGTGCTCCAGAACGGTATAGATCCGCTTCGTCGGGGCGACGTTGTAGTCCGGGCCGCGGTCATCCGCCGGGGTCCCGGCCACCGCGTCGCGGGTGGCGGCGAACTCCTCAAGAAGCTCGAGCCGCTTGCGCGCGGAGACGAACCGACCGCACATGTGACCTTCTCTCCCGGATTGAAACTACTTAACCACAAAACGCCGCCGGCAAACCCGCCGTCAGGCCGTTCCCGCAGGCTGCCATGTCGCCGGCGCCAAGCTGGCAGGCGCCCCGCACCCGGGGGCAGCCGCTACCCTCAAGGTTATGGACTCCGGACGCTGGCGCGCCCCCGCGGCGCAGGGACCGGTGCGCGCCACGCTGCGGCTGCCCGGTTCGAAGTCGATTACCAACCGCGCGCTGATCCTAGCCGCGCTGAGCGAGTCGCCCTCGGTGGTGCGCGGCGTCCTGAAGGCCAGGGACACCTCCCTCGCCACCGCGGCGCTGCGCGCACTCGGGGCCACGATCCACTCTCGCGGAGCGGACGTCGGCCTGCAACCCGGCGCCCCGGCCTCCGGCCGCACGGTGCGGGTGGACGTGGGCAACGCGGGAACGGTAATGCGCTTCCTGCCCGCGGTGGCCGCGCTCGCCCCGGCCGCGGTCGCGTTCGACGGCGACCCGCGGGCACGCGAGCGCCCGGTCGGCGCACTGCTTTCCGCGCTGCGCACGCTCGGCGTTTCCATCGACGACGGCGGGCGCGGCGCGCTGCCCTTCACCGTGCACGGCACCGGGTCGGTGGCGGGCGGCCCGGTGACGCTTGACGCGTCAGGCTCCTCCCAGCTCGTCTCCGGGCTGCTGCTGGCCGCGCCCCGGTTCGCCGGCGGTGTGTCGGTGCGGCACTCAGGGCCGCCGGTGCCCTCGCTGCCGCACATCGAGATGACCATGCGGATGCTCCGCGGCGCGGGCGCCGTCGTCGAGGCGGACTCGTCAGGCGGCGGCCGGCCGGATTTCTGGCGGGTCGAGCCCGGGCCGCTTGACCTCGGTGACTTCACCGTCGAGCCCGACCTGTCCAACGCGGGCCCGTTCCTCGCGGCGGCGCTCGTCACCGGCGGCTCGGTGACGATCAGGCACTGGCCGGCCGACTCGCTGCAGGCGGCAGGCGCGATCCTTGACGTCATCACCCGGATGGGCGGTTCCGTCTCCGCGGGCGGCGAAGGCCTGACCGTGACCGGATCGGGCGCGATCAACGGAATCGACGCCGACCTGCGTGACATCCCCGAGCTCTGCCTGCCGCTCACCGCCGTCGCGGCCCTCGCCTCTGGCCCGTCCAGCTTCACCGGCGTCGGCCACACCAGGGCGCAGGAGACCGACCGGCTGGCCGCCATCGCCAAGGAGATCAACGCCGTCGGCGGCGACGTGACCGAGACGCCCGACGGGCTCTCCGTCAGGCCGCGGCCGCTGCGGGCGCCCGCCGGTCACGCGTTCGAAAGCTACGACGACCACCGGATGGTGATGGCGGGCGCGGTGCTCGGCCTTGGCGTGCCGGGCATCGAGGTCGTGAACGCGGCCACCGTGGGCAAGACCTTCCCCGACTTCACCGCTGTATGGGACGGCCTGGTCCGGGGGGAAGACCACTGAGGAACCGGTCCGCCGACCTGGACGAGGACGACGTCCGGGTCCGCGCGGGACGCGGCTCCAAGCCGCGCACCCGTAAGCGCCCGGCCCACAAGTCCGCGCCCGAGGGGTTCGTCGTCAGCGTTGACCGGGGCCGCTACGGATGCGTGATCGAGGATGCGGCCGATCCCGCCGGGGACGGGCAGCTCATCACCGCCATGAAAGCGCGCGAGCTCGGCAAGGGCTCGGTCGTGGTCGGCGACCGGGTGGCGCTGGCCGGCGACGTGTCCGGCTCGACCGGGTCGCTGGCGCGCATCGTCCGGGTAGAGGAACGGACCAGCGTGCTGCGCCGCTCCCCCGACGACACCGACCCGCTTGAACGGGTCATCGTGGCCAACGCGGACCAGATGGTCATCGTCTGCGGGCTGGCCGACCCGGAAACCAAGACCAGGTTCATCGACCGCTGCCTGGTCGCCGCCTACGACGCCGGCCTTGACCCGCTGCTCGTGCTCACCAAGTCCGACCTGGCGGCGCCGCGCAAGCTGCGGGCGTTCTACCGGCCGCTCGCCATCCCCATGCTGACTACCAGGCAGCCGCTGCCAGCGCAGACCATGGCGCGGCTGCGCAAGGCACTCGACGGCCGGCTCAGCGTCTTTATCGGCCAGTCAGGGGTCGGCAAGTCGTCGCTGGTGAACGCCCTGGTGCCGGACGCCGGCCGGGCAGTCGGCCACGTCAACGCCGTCACCGGCAAGGGCCGTCACACCTCGTCGTCCGCGATCGCACTGCGCCTGCCAGACGACTCCGGCTGGCTGATCGACACCCCCGGCGTCCGCGGCTTCGGCCTCGGGCACGTGACAGTCGACCGGGTCGTCGAAGCGTTCGGCGACCTGGCCGAGGGCACCGCCGAGTGCCCGCCGGGCTGCGATCACCTGTCCCCCGACTGCGCACTCGACGCCTGGGCGGCCGCGCACGACGCGCTGCCCCGCCTTGAGTCACTCCGCCGCCTGCTCCGCAGCCGCGAAGCGGCCGACGACCCCCCAGGCCGCTAACCCGCCCGCGCACCCCCGCCCCGGCCACCCGCACCCCTCGCCTTCCGCCCAGCCCCTGCGTTCCCTCTAGCACCCCATCCCAGCCCCAGTCCCGGGCGTTTCACACAGCACCCCACCCAGCCCAGCCCCGAGCGTTCCACCCAGCCCCGGCGTTCCGTGCACCCCGCATTCCACATCACCATGACGTCCTGACCAGCCTCGTCGTTCCGCGCAGCCACGTCGTTCCGCGCAGCCACGTCGTTCCGCGCAGCCTCGTCGTCCCGCGCAGCCACAGCGTTCTGCCCGGTGCCGGCCCTCCACGCAGCCCCTGCCTTCCGCCCGCCCCGGTATTCCACCCAGCGCCCCACCCTTAGCCCTAGTCCCAGCCCCAGTGCCCGCGTGCGCGGCGGAAGCTCTCTTTCCCTATCGCGGCCAAGTTGGCCGGGTGTCGCAGCTTCGCGAATGATTGATGTGACTGATCAGGAGGGTGTGATGGAAACTTTTATCTAGTCGGAAATTTTTATGTACCAGAGCACGAAATTTTTCCATTATCTTGCGGTCGACCCTGCTGCTAACCGACCGGGACCGTGCCGCCTGAGCGCCAGTAGGTGCCGTCGGGGGTACGGGAAAGCAGGTCCTCGTCTACTAGGTAGCGGCGCAGCGTGGCGTGGTCGTCGTAGAGACCCTTCAGGATCTCGTTGACCGCGAGCTCCGGGTAGCGGCGGCCAGGCTCGAAGGCCTGCGCCACTTGGTCGAGCAGCAGCAGGCGGGGCTCGCGCCTGGCCGGGATGACCGAGATCCGGCCGTCCCGCACATAGCGGCGGAGCTGACTTGGCAGGTCACCGAGCGCGTTCATCACCGCGATTATGCCCCCGCGCAGGGCCGGGTCACCCGGCAATCGGGCTCTCCGCTGGTCACCGGGTTGGCGGTAGCTGTACCGTTTCGCGCATGGGGAGCTACGACGACGATCTGCGGTTCGCGCACGTTCTCGCTGACGCCGCCGACGACATCACGGCCAAGCGGTTCCGCGCACTCGACCTGCGGGTCGAGACCAAACCCGACCTCACGCCCGTCTCCGACGCCGACAAGGCGACCGAGGACTCATTGCGCAACATCCTGCGCCGGTCACGGCCGCGGGACGCCGTGCTCGGCGAGGAATCGGGCCAGACAGGCACCGGACCGCGCCGCTGGGTGCTCGACCCGATCGACGCGACCAAGAACTACGTCCGCGGCGTTCCCGTCTGGGCCACCCTCATCGGGCTGATGGACGGGGACCAAGTCGTCGCCGGGGTGGTCACCGCGCCCGCGCTCGGGCGCCGCTGGTGGGCCGCGGTCGGCGGCGGCGCCTGGACCGGCCGCTCGCTCAGCAACGCCTCCCGTTGCCGCGTGTCCCAGGTCAGCGACCTGGGAGACGCGTCATTGTCCTATTCGGGCATCGGCGGCTGGGCCAAGGCGGGCCGGCTCGACGGGTTCCTCTCGCTGACCCAGTCGGTCTGGCGGACGCGGGCCTTCGGCGACTTCTGGTCGCACATGCTGGTGGCCGAGGGCGCGGTCGACGTCTCGGCCGAGCCTGAGGTCTCGCTGTGGGACCTGGCCGCCCTCCAGGTGATCGTTCAGGAGGCTGGCGGCCGCTTCACCAGCCTCGACGGCGTGGCTACGCCCGACGGCGGCAGCGTCGTGTGCAGCAACGGCCAGCTGCACGACGAGGTGCTGGCGAAGCTCTCCGGCGGCCCTGCACAGTAACTGGCGAAGCTCTCAGGCGGCGCTGGGGTGTAACTGGCGGGCTCCAGCCCCGCTGTCAGCGCGCTACGCTGAGAAACGTCAGGCGGTGAGTCCCCGCTCCAACCGCCCGGCCCGCGCCCGGCTGGTTTCCCCGGCCGTCCGGGCGCTGCTGCGCCTGGCCCGGTAAACACTCCCCCGTCCAACCGGGCCAGGCGCTCCCGGGTATCCCTGATCGAACTGGCGGGCGATAATAGGGGCGTGAACGACCTCGCCGCGGCCATCAAGGACGCGGGTGTGCCGCGCGGCGGCCTCGTGGGCCTCGCGCTCAACCCGGGCGGCGACTTCACCGTCGCGATCGGCACCGGCGAGGCCGGCACCCGCGCGCCCGGCAACCGCGACGTCAGCAACCGCGACGTCAGCACCGGCCAGGCCAGCACCACCTATGGGCCCGGCACCCGTGAGCCCGGCACCGGCGAGGCCGGCACCGGCGAGGCCGGCACTGTCGCGCCCGGCCGCCTCGCAACCCGGCCAGTCGAGCTTGTCGCCACCGCCGCCGACGTGGCCGCGGCGGAGGAGCAGGTCAGGCCGCGCTGGACGGTGTGGTCGCAGCACACCGCCCGGGCACTGGCCGGGCACGGGGTCCGGCTGGCGACCTGCTGGGATATCGCGGCGGTGCACCGGCTGCTGTACGGCGGCTGGCGGGCCGACCCTGGGTACGCCTGGGCCTGCTTGCACGGCCAGGCGCCCGACGAGGTGCCGCCGGCCGACAGCCAGCCCGACCTGTTCAGCGTCGCCAGCGACGCTCCTGAGGTGCCCGTGCTCGGGGCCGCAGAAGCCCTGGCCGCCGCCCGGCTGCAGCTGGCCAGCCTGCGGACCCCCGGCCCGCAAGCCGCGGTACGTATCAGCACCGCCCGCTGCGAGTCCACCGCCGAGCTGCTCTGCGCGGAGCTGTCGGCCGACGGGCTGCCGGTCGGGCTGGCCGCCGCCGAGAACCTGCTCACCGCGATCATCGGGCCGCGGCCGCGCGGGCCGGCTGACGCCGCGGCCATCAGGGCCGCGCGGGACGAGCGGGTGCTGCGGCACGCGCCCGCGGGCGCGCCAGGCGACCTGCGCAGTCCCGCCCAGGTGAAGTCGCTGCTTTCGTGGGCGGGAATCGATGTGCCTGACACCCGCAAGTGGCGGCTCGAGGAGTTCAGGGACCGGTCCCCGCTGGTGGCGGCGCTGCTCGAGTGGCGCAAGTCCGAGCGGATCGCCACCACGTACGGCTACGCCTGGCTCGACGAGCACCTCGGGCCCGACGGCCGGCTGCGCGGCGCGTGGACCGGAAGCGACGGCGCGGCCGGCCGGATGACCGCTTCGAGCGGGCTGCACAACATGCCCGCCGTGCTTCGCCAGGCGGTACTAGCTGAGGAGGGGCACCTGCTCGTCAGGGCCGACCTCGGCCAGATCGAGCCCCGGGTGCTCGCCGCCGTCTCCGGCGACGCCGCGCTGACCGGGGCCACCGCCGCCGACGACATGTACCTGCCGGTCGCGGCCGAGCTCGGCGTGGACCGGCCGACCGCCAAGGTCGCGATGATCGCGGCGATGTACGGGCAGACCACCGGCCACGGCGGCGTGGCGGGGCGGCGGATGCGGACCGCCTACCCGGTCGCGATGGGCTACCTGGACGCCGCCGACTGGTCCGCCCAGGCCGGCCGCGACCTGCGCACGTACGGCGGGCGGCTGCTGCGGATGTCCGGCGGCGCCGGCCACGAGGCGGCCCGCGGCCGTTACGGGCGCAACGCCGTCGTCCAGGGCGCGGCGGCCGAGCTGTTCAAGATGTGGGCGGTCACGGTCCGGGCCAGGACCGCGCCGCTCGGCGCCCGGATCGTGCTGTGCCTGCACGATGAGCTGCTCCTGCACGTGGCGGCCGACCGGGCGGAACAGACGGCGGAACTCGTCGGCGGCTGCCTGGCCGAGTCCGCCAGCCGGTGGGCTCCCGCTGGCCGGCCTGAGGTCAGGTTCATCGCCGACATCACGATCGCGCCGAGCTGGGCGGAGGCCAAGGCCCCAGCTGGCCCGGCACCGGCCGACCGGTAAAAACCGCGCAAAACCGGCGCCAGCGAAGATTTTGCGGCCACGGGCCGATGAACGGCAGGCTGCCGCGGGCTGATAGCGTGGCGACCAGAAAACACGGGACGATAGGGGGCCTGACGTTGCCGCGTTATAGCCGGGTGGTAGTCAAGCTAAGCGGCGAGGCCCTGGCCGGCCCGGCGGGCGCCGGCGTCGATCCCGCCAACCTCGCCCGGGTCGCCGACGAGGTCCTTTCTGTGCACAACCTCGGCGTCGAGGTGGCGGTCGTCGTCGGCGGCGGCAACTACTTTCGCGGCCGGATGGCCGACGGCTGGGGCATCAGCCGGGCCGAGGCCGACAACATCGGCATGCTCGGCACCGTGATGAACGCGCTCATGCTGCGCGGCGCGCTCACCGCGCGGACCGAAGCGGACATCCGGGTGATGACCGCGGTGCCGATACACAGCGTCGCCGAGCCGTTCATCCGGCTCAAGGCCATGCACCACCTCGAGCGCGGCTTCCTTGTCGTGCTCGCCGGCGGCATCGGCCAGCCTTACGTCACCACCGACTACCCGGCCGTCCAGCGGGCGCTCGAGCTCGAGGCGGACGCGCTGCTCGTCGCCAAGCACGGCGTGGACGGCGTGTACGACTCAGATCCCAAGCTCAACCCGGACGCGGTCCGTTTCGCCAAGCTGACCTACGAAGAGGCCATCGCGGCCGACATCAGGATCATGGACACCAGCGCGTTCGTGCTCGCCAACGAGCAGGCCCTCACCATGCACGTGTTCGACGTCGGGGCCGTCGGCGTGATGAAGTCCATCTGCGAGGGCGGCGACGACGGCACGATGATCACGGCCAAATAGCCGGCGATCACCCCTAGGCCGCCAGGTCAGCAGACCCGGGTAGCCAGGTCAGCACGGCCCGGTAGCCAGGTCAGCACGGCCCGGTAGCCAGGTCAGCTCTCGAGCTTGCGCCAGACCGGGCGCGGCACCAGCCTCATCACCGCCGCCAGGCCGGCCAGCGGCGCCGGCACCCAGATAACCGCCCGCCCCCCCGGGTTGCCGCCGAGCGCGCGCGCCACCGCCGCGCCGACCGCCGCGGGCGTCGTCGCCAGCGGGGCGGCCTTCATGCCGGCCGTCATCCGGCCGGCGACGAAGCCAGGCCTGACGAGCAGCAGGCGGACGCCAGTGCCGTGCAGCGAGTCGGCGTAGCCGCGCGCGAACGCGTCGAGCCCGGCCTTGGCCGCGCCGTAGACCGAGTTGAACTTGCGCGGCCTGACCGCCGCCACCGAGGACAGCACGACGATCGTGCCGCTGCCACGGCGGCGCATCGCCTCGCCGAACGCCAGCAGCGCGGTGACATGGCCGGTGAAGTTGGTCTCGATCATCGTCGCGGCGAGCCGGACGTCCCGCTCGGCCTGCTCCTGCGGTATCAGCAGGCCCGTCGCGGCGATCAGCAGGTCCGGTACTCCGCCGGCGCTCACCTCGTCGGCGAACGCCTGGTGGGCGGCAGTCTCGAGCGCGTCGTAGCGGACGACGGTGACCGGACGGCCGAGCGTCTTCCCCGCCGCTTCAAGCCGCTGCAAGTCACGGCCGGCCAGGATCACTTCCGCGTCCGGCCCGAGGCCGAGCGCCGACACGATCGCCAAGCCGATCTCGCTGGTACCGCCAAGCAGCAGAACTCTCATCGTTACTCCAGGTAGAGGCCGGTGCAGAAGAGGACCAGCCATGCCGCCTCACAGATCAGCATGACCGCGTCCCTGGTGATCAGGTCTTCCACCGGGCGGACGGTGCGGCGCGCGGTCAGCACGCCGAACCTGACCAGCGCGGCGGCGAGCGGCAAGGCGGACGCCAGGTGCCAGGGCTTGACCCCGGTCCGCTCGCTGAACGCCCACACCAGGTACGTCGCCAGCATGGCAAGCCCGATGAGCAGCTGCGCGACCCGCAGCGTACCCGGCCGGTACCAGCGCAACACCGGCCGGTGGCGCACGCCTTCGGCGCCCAGGCTGGTCAGCTCCGTGTAGCGCTTGGCCACGGCCACGCCGAGCGCACCCAGGCTGCAGACCAGCAGGAACCAGCCAGAGGGCCTGACATGCGTCGCCGCCGCGCCGCCGAGCACCCGCAACAGGAACCCCGACGCCACGATCAGCATCTCGACGAACGGGACGTGCTTGAGCCTGAACGAGTAAAGGAACGACAGGCACAGGTAGGTCGAGGCGGCGGCGACGAGCAGCGGCTCACGGATCGCCACGCCGGCCCCGACCGCGCACACCGCCGCGAGCACGGCGAGCACGATGGCATGCTGCGCGGGCAGCGCGCCCGAGGCCACCGGCCGGTTGCGCTTCACCGGGTGCCCCCGGTCGCGCTCCGCGTCGACGACGTCGTTGACGAAGTAAACGGCGGCCGACGCGCAGCCGAAGGCGAACATCGCCAGCAGCGCGTAGCCGAAACCGTCGTTGCGGCCGAGCGACGCGCCTGCCAGCGGCGCCGCGAACACCAGCAGGTTCTTCGGCCACTGACGGGGCCTGGTGGTCCTGATGACGGCGCGCAGCCAGCGCGCGGGCGATACCCGGGTCGCCGCGGCGGCGGGCGGCGCCGCCCCCGGCCCGGCGTCCCCGCCGGGGGTCATCGTGTCGGTGCCGGTCACCGGGCGTAGACAGCCGTGAAATCGCGGGTAGAGGGCGTGTAGTACGAGTAGGCGCTTGGCTGCTGCGTCGGTAGCAGCGTCACCGGCACCGGATCGCTCGGGTTGCTCTTGGCCTGGTAGTAATCGAACTTCATCCAGGCCGGGTTGATGTCCATCTGCATGCCTTCGACCGCGCCGGCCCGCTGCAGCAGCTCGCCCAGGTCCTGCGCGCTCAGCGCGGGGCCGTAGACGTAGACGACCCGGCCGTCCTTGGTGATGCCGATGCCCGACCGCCAGACGTACTCGCCGCCGCCGAGCGTCGCACCCCAGCTGCTCTGCACGGACAGGTTGGCGTTGGACGCCACCTTTCCGCGGTCCACCAGCAGCTTGAGGTTCTGCCTGACGCCCTCAACCGACGAGTTCATCGAGAAGTCGCGGCCCCACTCGCCGATCTTTATCGTGCCGTTCTTCTCGTACACGATCGAGGCGGCGCCCTTGACCAGCGTGCCGTGGTAAATGCCGTTCAGGTAGAAGCCGCCGCCTGCCGAGTCCAGCTTGAACCCGCCGTTGAAGGTGGCGAGCAGCCCCTTCCGCTGGCCGGCCGGGATGTAGTCCGGCACCCCCCAGTTGGCCGGTCCCGGATCTTCTGAACCGGGGCGCAGCGAGAACTTGACCAGCCGCTGGTCGATCGACGCGATCCCGTTGACCTGTGAGGTGTAGGTCGCGTCGCGCAGGAACGTGGTCAGGATCGCGGGCTCCCCGTTCACCTTCTCCGCTACCCGCCACTGGCCTTCGCCGGTGCTGGTCGAGCCGGCCAGTGATTTCAGCGTCGCCGGGATGTCGGGCACGAACGCCTGCTTGGAATTACCCGTCGACTTGCCAGGGGTGACGGCCTCGCCGCTCGGCACGGCGAGCGAGAACGACGGCTTGCCGCCCTTGGGCGGCGGCTTGTAGGACAGCCACTCGCCGAACGTCACCACCGGGCCCAGATGGTGGTCCCTGGCCCACTCGGCGAGATTGGCCGACACGCCCTGCCCGTTGTTCTTCACGGCCGCCTGTCCGACCGAGAACGCCAGCCAGACCAGGAAGAGCGCGAGCACCGCGCTGATCACCCGGACGGTGCGGCGGCGGAAGAACCGCCGGGTACGGCGGAGCCGCACCTTGCGCGGCCGCGGTGCGTCATCCGGACCGGGAAGCGCCGGGTCTCCAGGCCCGCGGCCCGGTGCTTGGTACTGCTGGGTGTCCGGCTGCGGCGGTCCGCCGTAGTGCCCGGGCGCCGCGTAGCTGTACGTCGGCGCCGACTGGTCACGGCCACGCCGGCCCTGCGGGTACTGACCCTGCGGATACTGCTCCTGCGCGTACGGCCCCTGGCCGTTCCGTGCCTGCCCGTACTGACCTTGGGCGTAGTGCTGGCCGTTCTGGGCCTGGCCGTTCTGGGCCTGGCCGTTCCGGGCCTGGCCGTACTGACCCTGGGCGTACTGCCACTGGCCGTCCTGCACCTGGCCGTTCCGGCCCTGGTCATTCCAGGCCTGGCCGTTGCTACCCTGGCCGGCTTGCCCCTGCCCGTACTGGCCCTGCTCGTACCGGCCCTGCTCGTCCTGGCCCCGCCCATACTGGCCGTCGCCATTGCGCCCCTGACCGCCCTGTTCACGGCCGTAACCGGGCTCGTCCGGCCGTTCCGGCTGAGGGCCGCCCCCGGGCACCCTTTGCGGCATGTGCGTTTACCTCCCGCATAGCTCATCCCGCAGGGAAGCTATCTAACTTTAGGTAAAGGAATCGTTACGATTTCAGTACCCCGCTTTTGGTGGCGCTACCTGTGCTTCCAGCGTTATCTATGCGGGAGCGCGGATACCCACGCTAAATGTCAGAATATGCGGTCGGTCATCCGGTGCGGGCTAAACTTCACCGGCGCGTCCCAGTTTGATTCCCTAATTTCTCGCATAGCCAGCTTCCTGGTCGCGGTGTCCATCCGGTCGATGAACAGCACGCCGTCCAGGTGGTCGGTCTCGTGCTGCAGGCAGCGGGCGAGCACCTGGGTGCCCACCACCTGAACGGGATCGCCCCGGTCGGTGAAGCCGCGGGCCACTGTGTTCAGCCGCCGCTTCACGTCATAGTAAACGCCGGGGAAGGACAGGCAGCCTTCCTCCCCGAGCTGCTCGAGGTCGTCGGGAAAGTCGAGCCCCGGGTTGACCAGGTAGCCGCGCTCACCGCCGACCGCGTAGGCGAAGACGCGCAGCCCGACGCCGATCTGCGGCGCCGCGAGCCCCGCCCCCTGGGCGTCGTCGAGCGTTTGGGTCAGGTCCTTGACCAAGGCCCGCAGCTGCTTGTCGAAGTCGGTCACCGGCTCGGCGGCGGTGCGCAGGATCGGGTCGCCGAACAGCCGGATGTCGCGGATTGCCATGCCTCAACCCTAGCCCGCACAGCCAAGCTCGCAACTTATTTGACATACACGACTCAAGGAATATACAACTTGAGTTGTAAGTTTTTTACGAGCGAAGGGCGAGACCACAGCGGGTGGCGGCCCTCTCAGGAGGTAGCGATGTACCTGACGACTCTCGACCCGGCTAAGGACTTCGACCGGATCGTGCGGCGCGCGTTCGGCGGCAACGGCTCCAGCTGGGCGCCGGCCCTGCCCATGGACACCGTGCGGCGTGACGGTGAAGTGGTTCTCCGCTTCGACGTCCCCGGCGTGCCCCAGGACAAGATCGACGTCACCGTCGACAAGGGCGTGCTCACCGTGAGCGCCACCCGCGAGGACGCCGTGACCGAGGGCGAGAACCCGGTGGTCCGCGAGCGGCTGTTCGGCAGCTTCACCCGCCGCGTCCGGCTGTCCGACAACCTCGACGCCGAGGCGATCGAGGCCAGCCACCACGACGGCGTGCTCGAGGTCCGCATCCCCGTCCGCGAGGCGGCCAAGCCGCGCAAGATCGCGGTCGGCACCGCCAGCGTGGCCGGCACCGCCAGCGCGGTCGGCACCGCCAGCGTGGCCACCGCCGCCAGCGAGGCCCCGGAGCTCCCGGCCGAGTAAGTACCGGCACAAGGCAGTCGCGCTAACCAGCGCCACGAGCGGCCAGCGGGGCAGCGAACCCCGCTGGCCGCTTAGCATTTCCCGAGGAGGTGCGCATGGAGCCGTTCGACGACGAGAACGTCCCGCTCTACACGGTGGGACAGGTCGCGGACATGCTGTCGCTGAAGCAGGCGTTCCTGCGCCGCATTGACGACCTTCAGGTCGTCTCGCCGCAGCGCTCGGCCGGCCGCCAGCGCCGCTACACCAGGATCG
>DASYAD010000040.1:0-90688 GCA_036501515.1 Trebonia sp.
CGGCGACCAGGCAGTTGCTGCCCGATGACTTCATCCCGGCCACGAACCAGGTGTCCTCGAGGCTGAGGTCCGTCCGCGGTATGAGCGCCAGGCCCTGGTTGACCACCTGGCCGTCCGCGTCGGTGACCGGGATGCCGAGGCCGGCCCAGGTCGCGTGCCAGGAACCGGAGTTGTAGAACCACTTGCCTGTGACCCGCCAGCCGCCGTCGACTTTCACCGCGGTGGCGGTCGGTGCGAGCACGCCGGAGACCAGGGCGCCGGGATCGGCGCCGTAGATGTCGTCCTGTGCCTGCTGCGGGAACAGGCCGACGAGCCAGTTGCACACGTTGACCAGCGTAAGCACCCAGGCCGTGCCGCCGTCGGCCGCGCCCACCGCCTCGGATACCTCGAGCATGGTGCGCATCGAGGTCTCGTAGCCGCCGTAGCGCTTCGGCACCGAGATCTTGAACAGCCCGGCGTCGGTCATCGCCTTGATGCTCTCCTCGGCCACCCGGCGGTCGGCCTCGCCCTGGGCGGCGTTGGCGGCGAGCAGCGAGTGCAGCCCGCGGGCGCGCCGCACCAGTTCCTCGGTCGTCGGTGCTACGGCGGTCGATGCCCCGGTGTCGGTGGCGTCCATGCCCGGCTCCAATCACCATGTTGGTTTAACGAACCCAGACTGGGCGTGACTCCGCGCACGTGTCAAGACGTTGCCATAAATCAGCATGGTGATTTAGTGTTCGCCTCATGGTCCTTGAGGCACCAGCGTTCCGCCGCGCTGACTGGCAGGTACCGGGCGCGACGTCGGCGACGCGCCCGGAGCAGGCGGCCGGGCAGCTCGCCGAGCTCGCGTCCGCCGCCGAGCCGGGCAGCCGCCTTGGCACCAAGGAGGAGCTCCGCGCCGTTTGCGGGGTCTCGGTCGGCACGTTCAACGAAGCACTCCGCCTGGTGCAGGCGCGGGGCCTGGTCACGGTGCGCGCGGGCCGGGTGGGCGGGCTGTTCGCCAGCCACCAGTCGCCGCTGGTCCGGCTGGGCAACTCAGTGCTCGCGATCGACGACGACGGGATGTCGGTGGCCGACGCGGTCCGTATCCGCGACGCGCTCGACCCGCTGCTCGTCGAGGACGCGGTGCGGCACCGCTCGGCGGCCGACCTGGAGGCGATGCGCGAACTGCTGCAGCGGATGCGGGCCGCGGCCGAGGCCGTCGACGGCATCGAGTTCATCCACGCGAACTGGGCCCTGCACGCCTGCGTCGCCCGGGTCAGCCCGAGCATCATGCTGCGCTCGTTCTACCTGAGCCTGCTCGAGGTGATCGAGTCGCACACGCTGTCGGTGCAGTGCGTCGACACGCACCCGCTGCCCGAGTACCTGGAAAGCCGCTACCGCCTGCACGCGGACCTGGTCTCCGCCATCGCCGCGCAGGACGGCCCGCGCGCGCTCGGCCTCGTCGGCCAGCACAACAACGCCGCGACCGCGCGCACACCGGGCAACGGAGCCCCGAGCTCTTCAGGGGCGCGGCCATGAGCACTGACTACGTTCGCGTCCCGAGCTCGACCGGCGAGTTCGTGCTGCGCGACGTCACCGTCGTCGACACCGCCGACGGCGCCCGCACCGGCGGCCAGGACGTCAGGATCTCGGGCGGCACGATCGCGGGCATCGGCCCGGCCGGCCAGTAGTGCGGGGCGGCGACCTGTGGTCGAAGGCCGGCCTGGACGGCGTGCTGGCCCGGGTCGAGGCCAGCCCGACCGTTCGCTAGCGCGCAGTACGCCACCGGGCAGTGCGCCACCAGCCAGTGCACTAGCGGCGGGCTGGGCTGGGTAAGCCGCTTCCGTTCTGGATAAAAACTACAGATCATCATTCGGAACGGGGCGTGGCTCCGCCGTCACCGCCCCGCCTGCCGCTCCGCTCACCGCGGTGGCGGCGGGCGGTTCTTCGGTGCCTTCGACGTCCACGTGCGGCAGGATCCGGTCGATCCAGCGCGGCAGCCACCAGGAGGCGGGGCCGAGCAGGTACATGACGGCGGGCACGAGGATCAGCCTGACGACGGTGGCGTCGATGAGGACGCTGACCGCGAGGCCGACGGAGAGCTGCTTGATGACGACGTCGGTCGAGGTGACGAACGAGATGAAGACGGCGATCATGATCAGCGCGGCGCAGGTGATAACCCGGCCGGTGCTTTCCAGGCCGATCGCGACGGCCTTGCGGTGGTCACCGGTGTGGTCCCAGGCTTCCTTGACCCGGGACAGCAGGAAGACCTCGTAGTCCATCGACAGGCCGAAGACGATGGCGAACATGATCATCGGCACGTAGGCCTCGATGGGCACGTTCTCGCTGACCCCGAGCAGGCCGCGGGCCCAGCCCCACTGGAAGGCGGCGACGATCACGCCGTAGGCGGCGGCGATGCTGAACAGGTTGAGCACCGCCGCCTTGACCGCCAGCAGCAGGCTGCGGAACGCGGTCATGATCAGCAGGAACGCGACCGCGATGACAACCGCGATGATGACGGGCAGCTGACCGGTGACGATGTCGTCGAACTGGGTCTGCGACGCCTGCAGCCCGGTCACGTAGCCGGGAAAGCCGGTGCCCTGCAGAGCCTGCGGCAAGGTCGTGTCCACCAGCGTGTCGTACAGCGTCCCTGTCGCCTGGTCCTGCGGTCCCGTCGTCGGGATGACGGTGCCGGTGAGCAGCACGCCGTCTTGCGTCGGCGACAGCGGCGACGCCTTGGCCACCCCGCTGACCGCGGCCAGGTCGGACTGCAGCTTCGACGCCAGCGAGGTCTGGGCCGACGCGTCGTGGCCCACGTTGACCACGATCGTGAACGGCCCGTTGTAGCCGGGACCGAACCCCTCGCTGATCAGGTCGTACGCCCGCTTGTCGGTGTAACTGGCGGGATCGGCCCCGTCGCCGACGTGCCCGGTCTCGATCGACAGCAGCGGGATGGCGATCACGCACAGCAGGGCCAGCCCGGCGATGAGGAACAGCCACGGCTGCCGGCCGATCAGCGCCGCGTAGCGGTGCCAGCCGTCGCCGCCAGAGCCGGACTCGGCCACGGGCGTCTTGCGCACCCGGAACCGGTCGATGTTCCGCCCGGCCAGTCCCAGGCAGGCGGGTACCAGGGTGATCGCGCCGGCCGCGGAGGTGACCACGCCGAAGACGGCGGCCAGGCCGAGTAGCCCGACGAACGTGATGCCCGACGCGTACAGGCCCAGCATGGCGACGGCGACAGTGCTGGCCGCGAACAGCACCGCCTTGCCGCTGGTGCTTGTGCAGAAGCCGGCCGCCGCGCCCGGTTCTGCGCCGTCCATGATCTGCTGGCGGTAGCGGGTGGTCAGGAACACGGCGTAGTCGATGCCGACGCCGATGCCGATCATCGCCGCGAGCGTCGGCGAGGCCGTGCCGAAGGTCAGGGCGGCGGCCGCGATGCCGAGGATGCTGATCCCCGCGAGCACGCTGATCAACGCGGTGACCAGGGGGAGGATCGCGCCGATGACGCTGCCGAAGATGAGCAGCAGCACGATGAGCGCGACCGCGAACCCGACCGCTTCTGATGCCAGGTCGTTGGCCTTGGGCCGGGTGAGCTGGTCAAGGCCGCCGCCGTACTCGACCTGGACACCGGCCGCGCGCATCGGCGACACCGCGTTGTCGAGCTGGCTGACGTAGGACTCGCCGAGCGTCGAGGGCTGCACGTCGAACTGCACCGTGGAGTAGCCGATGGTGCCGTTTGACGACAGGCTGGTGCTGCCCTGGGCCAGCGGGTTCGACGCGGACAGCACGTGCGGCAGCTTGGCGAGGCTGGCGACCGAGGAGTTCACCTGGTCGCTGTGGCTTGACAGGGTGCCGGAGCCGGCCTTCATCACCACCAGGCCCGAGTAGCCGCTGGCGTTCTTGTCGTGCGCCTGCAGCAGGTTGAAGCCGGTGTCCGACTGGGTCCCCGTCAGGTTCACGTCATTGGTGTAGGTCGCGCCGATCGCCTGCGCGCCGGCCAGCAGCCCGGCGAGCAGCACGAGCCAGACCGCGATCGTGCGCCACGGATGACGGCCGCAGGCGGAGCCGAGCCGCTGCAGCAGCGGGCGGTCTGGTGGTGTGTTCACAGGTCGTGCCCCCGTTCGGTGTGCCAGAGCCTCTCCACCGGCACACCCTGCGCAAACTTCGGCCAAAACCGGGAAGCGGGGCGGAAATGCGGGCACGGGCAGCGAAGTTCGCCTTCCCCGCATATCGGGCTCGCCGGGGCAATAATCTCTGGGCTATGGACGCACTGACCGCCGCGGACCTGCGCACCGTGGGGGAGTTCCGGCTGCTCGCCCGGCTCGGGGCGGGCGGCATGGGCCAGGTGTTCCTGGCGTCGTCGCTGGCCGGCCGGATGGCGGCGGTGAAGGTCATTCACGCCGACTTGTGCCGGGACGCCGAGTTCGTCAGGCGGTTCCGCAACGAGGTGGAGGCCGCGCAGAAGGTCAGCGGCTGGTACACGGCGCCGGTGGTGGCGGCGGGCGTCTACGACAACCCGCCCTGGCTCGCGACCGCGTTCGTCGCCGGTCCCTCCCTGGAAGACATCGTCACCAGGCACGGCCCGCTGCCCGCGGCGGCGGTGTGGCGGCTGGCGGCCGGGCTGGCCGAGGCGCTGCGGGCCGTCCACGCGGCCGGCCTTGTGCACCGCGACCTCAAGCCGGCCAACGTGCTGCTGGCGATCGACGGCCCCCGTGTCATCGACTTCGGCATCGCCAGGGCGGTCGCCGACACCCGGCTGACGATGACAGGCGCCGTCATCGGGACGCCCGGCTTCATGTCACCCGAGCAGGTACAGGGGTTCGACACCGGGCCCGCGAGCGACTCCTTCTCGCTCGGTTCCGTGCTCGCCTTCGCCGCGTCAGGTTCCGCGCCGTTCAGCGGCCGCGGCGTCCCGTCGGCCGCGCTGATGTACCGCATCGTGCACACAGAACCCGATCTCAGCGCTGTTCCCGCCGACATCCGCGGGCTGGTCGAGGCCTGCCTCGCCAAGGACCCGGGGCAACGGCCCGACCTTGGCCGGGTCGCGGCGTACAGCACGTCGGCGGCCGAGCGCCTGGGGCTGTCGCCCGCCGCGTTCTGGCCGCCCGAGGTGGCGCGGGTCATCCAGGGACAGCAGGCCGCGCTGACCGCGCAGATCGAGGCGCTCGGGGCCGGGCAGGCCGCGCCGTTTGCGGGCGTGCCGCCGGTTTCCGTATCCTGGCCGGCCGGCGGGATGACCGCGCCGTCGGCCCGGGTGATACCGGGCCCGACGCTGCCGCCCGGGTTGTCACCGGGTCTCGAGGTGGCGCCGCCCGCTGAGGAGCGCGGGCTCGGCCCCCGCCAGGTGAGCCGCCGTGCGCTGCTCATCGGGGCCGGCGCGGCCGGCGTCGCGGTGGTCGGCGGCGTGGCCGGCTGGGCGCTCACGGCCCGGTCTTCTGGCGGACCGTCGGCTGGCGCGTCGTCGCCCGCGGCGGCCGGCAGCACCCTCCCCACGGCGCAGTCGCTGCAGCAGTACTACGGCGCGGGGCCGCGCGTCACGGCCGCCTGGCGGCTGCGGACCGGCAACGCGGTCGACGCGAACCCCGGCGTCGCCGGCAGCCTGGTGTGCGCCGGCAGCACCGACAACAACGTGTACGCCGTGAACGCCGCCACCGGGCGGCAGGTCTGGACGTTCGGGGCCGGCGCGGTCGACGCCGCCCCGCAGGCCGTCAGCGGCGTGGTGTGCGCCGCGACCACCGACGGGCACTTCTACGCCCTGCGGGCGGCGACCGGGGCGAAGGCGTGGGCGGTCGACACCGGCGCGCCGGCCGTCTTCAAGCGGACCTGGGCGGTCGACGGCACCACCGTCATCCTCGCCAGCGACACCGTCGCGCCGACGGCCTACCACGCCGCCACCGGCGCGGCCGGCGTCAGCTTCAGCACCAGGGAACCGTACGTGCGGGCGCTCACCGCGGACAGCGGCGTGCTTTACGCGCTGGACGAGCTCGGCACCCTGTACGCCTTCCGCACCGCGACCGGCGACGAGATCTGGCGCACCCAGCTGCTGTCAGAGGACGACCCGCCAGGCACCAGCCTGACCGTGGACGGCGGCAGCCTGTACCTGGGCACCACGTCGGGGACCGTGTACGCCGTGAACGGCGCGAACGGGAAGGTCCGGTGGGAGTATCACCCGGGCAGCGGGCTGGACAGCGACCTGGCGGCCGACGGCGGACTCGTCTTCCTGAAGGACAACAACGGGACGCTGCACGCGGTCAGCGCCGCCAGCGGCCACCTGGTCTGGCACCGGACCGGGACCGCGACCGGCTTCTACGGCGTCGCCGCGGCGGGCGGGCGGGTCTACTACAGCACCGTGCTCGCATTGCAGGCGCTCGACGCCAAGACCGGGACGCCCGCCTGGGCCTTCTCGGCGGCAGGCAACGCCGAGTTCCTGTCCACCCCGGCGGTGGCCGGCGGCCTGGTCTTCATCGGCTGCCACGACGACAGCCTGTACGCGATCAAGGCCTGAGGTCCTGGGTGCCAGGTCTCAGGCGGGCGCGAAGACGGTTTCCCAGTCGTCCTTCATGCTGACCACCGTCCAGCCGCGCGACCTGGCCCCGGTCGAGCGCGGCTCGAGCAGGGTTTCCTCAGCCATGCGGGCAGTGTCCGGCGCGGCCGGGCAGGCTGCCTCACCCTCGGCGGGTGAGCCGCCGCTCGGCGCGGTGCTGGCTCAGCTTGACCGCGACGACCAGTCCAAGGCTGGCCAGCGGCGGGAGCAGCGCGGCGGTACGCGCGTGCTGTACCAGCACCGCGCCGCAGGCCGCGCCGGCGACCAGGGCAAACAAGCCGAGCGCGGCCGAGGCGCCGGCGTCCCGCCGCCGGCCGGTTGACAGCGCCTCCACCAGGGCGGTGAGCGCGCCGGTCATGTAGGTCGTGGACGGGTTGCCCTTGATCGCCCGGGCGGCCGCGCCCTGCATGCCGAGCGCCACGGCGGCCGCGGCGAGCAGCAGGTCGGTGGCGGCCGCGGGCGGGGCGGCGCCGTAGCCGATCCAGGCGATGTTAACGGCGGCGAGCAGGACGCACTCAGCCGCGAGCACCAGCGTCGCCGGCCACGGCCACGGTGAATCCGGCTTCGCGCCGCTCGCGCCCTGCACGGCCTGCGGGCCTGGTTTCTGCGCCGCCGTGTGGCCTGGTCCCTGTGCTGTGCGGGAGCCGGGTGCCTGCGCGGTCCGGCGGCCGACGGCCTGCCTGAGCCTGCTGCCTGCCGCCACGCCGGCCACGTACCCGGCCACGGCGATGATGACGTGTATCGCCAGGCTTAGCGAGGACGTGCCGACGGCCCGCCCGACGATGATGAGGTTGCCGGTCACGACGCTGGTGAACGTCCCGCCCAGGACCATCAGGGTCACCACGTCGACGCCGCCGCTGGTGAACGCGAGCAAGCCCACGAGAGGCGCGTGACGGGGGCGCTCCCGCGGCTCAGGCAACGGCACGGTGTTCCTTACGGGTGGGTTCCCCTGGGGAGTTCTAGAAGCGGGCCGCGGACAGCGCGACGAACAGCACGGTCAGGATCGCGCCCGCACCGTGCAGGATCAGCAGGCGGCGAGCGGGGGCGAGCGGCGCCGGGCCGGGTTTCCCTGATCCGTGGTCGCCGGCCGCATCGCCCGCGGCGCGCTTGCGGGCGCGGGTGTTGACGGCGTACCACGACAGGCCCGCGCAGACCGCGCCGAGCAGGATGCCGAGGCCGATCGCCGCGAACAGCCGGTCGCGGCTGACCACGTAGCCGAGCCAGAAGGCGAAGCCGATCATCGCCAGCGCCGGGTGCGCGAACTCGGCCAGGTCGCGCAAGCCGGGGAATGAGTCGGCCTTGGCGCGCTGCAGCGACGGCGGGTCCCAGCGGTCCTTGGGGCGGACCGGCGCGGGCGGCGGGAACCGGGTCGCGCCGGCTGACCGCGCCTGCGCGGCGGGCTGGCCGACGGTGACCGGGTCGGCCGCCTCGGTACCAGCCGAGGCGTCGGCGCCGGCCTGGCCATCACTGTTTTCCAGGCCAGGTGGGCTTGCTGAGCGATCGGCACTTGCTGACTGAATCGCGGTCACCAGCAGGTAAGTGCCGACGGCGGCGGTGCACAGCCAGAGCAGGAGTGCGGCGACGGCCACGCGGGTCTCCTCTCAATCCGCCTTGAATCTACTCGCAGGGCCGGGTGCCAAGCGCCGGCGGCACCCGCAGAACTACTGATTGTGATCGTCTGGCTACAATGCATCGTCGGCTGGTCGCGTTCAGTGGAGGTGCCGGTGTCAGGACCGGGATGGCGGGTGATCGCGTCCGCGCTGAAGTCGGCGCTGAGCACGGCGGAGACCGCGGTGACGAACCTCGCCAACGGGTCAGGCTCGGTGTCCGGCACGGTCACCGCGGTCGCCGGGGTCGCCACCGCGGCGTCAAGCCTGTTCTCGAAGGCCACCGCCGACTGCCCGAGCTGACACCCGGCCGCGGCTGGCGGGCTGATCCCGGTCCGCGTCAGCCGGCCCCGGGCTCGTCGACTGGCTCGGTGGCGTAGCGGCGCATGGTGGCGGCGATCGCTTCGCCGGTCACCGGCTGGCCCGCGGCGATCATGGCGCGCAGGTCGCGGAAGTACTGCACGTACAGGTCAGGGGTGAAGGTGTTCAGCAGGACCGCCGTCTCGTCGGCGGGGTTAGCGAAGGTGTGCGGAGCGCCCGGCGGGACCATGACCAGCGTGCCGGCCGGCGCGTCGTAGCTCGTCGTGCCCACGGTGAACCGGGCTGTCCCGCTCACCACGTAGAAGCCCTCGTCATGACGGGCGTGACGGTGCTGCGGCGGTCCGCCGGTGTGCGGCGGCAGGGTGATCTCGGCCATACCGAGCCGGTGCTCCGTGCGGGTCCCGTCTTCCAGGATCCGCACCCGCGTCGGGCCGATCTGGATCGCTTCGCCCGCCTCTGGCCCCGTTACCGCCACGTCTGCCATCGGTCCTCCAGTTTATGAGAGTAAACTCTCATAAATATAGCGCAGTATCGCGGCTCGCCCGCCCGCGCAGCCGCCCCGGTCAAGCGGTCGCGGCCTCAAGCTCGGCCAGGTAGTGGCTGAACCCGTGCGGCGCCCGGGCTTCGCGCCTGGCTGAGGTGACGACCGGCAGTGCCCGGGTCCGCAGCACCCGGCTGCCTGCGGCCGTAAGCGCCGCGACCAGCGCTTCGTCCTCAGCCGTCGGTACGGCGGTGAAGCCGCCCGCCAACAGGTATTCAGAAGCGCGGAACCCCAGGTTGGCGCCGTGCACGTGGGAGTGGGGCCCGTCGCCGCGGCCGTAGCGCTCGTCGAACCGGGGGGCGGTCTCCCGCTGGTAATCCGACCAGTCGGCTACCCGGATGGTGCCGGCCACCGCGTCCCAGCCCCGGCTGGCATAGCGCGCCTGCTGACGCAGCCAGCGGGCGGGCACGACCGTGTCGGCGTCGGTGGTGGCCAGCCAGATGTCGGCCGGGTCCAGGTGCCCGGCCCGGCGCAGCACCGCCCGCACCCCGGCCGCCCGGGCCGCGCCGACGTTTCTGGCGCACAGCGCGACGACCGAGGCGCCGCCGCGGCGTGCCGCCTGCGCGGTCAGGTCCTGGCAGGCGTCGGCGACGACGACCAGGTGCACCGGCGTGCGCAGCGCCCGGGCCGCCCGCCGCAGACTGGCCAGGCAGGCGGGGAGCAGCTCTTGTTCGTTATGAGCGGGGACGATGACGCCGATGGACCGGATCACACGATCCCGCCGGCCTGGGCGACGGACCTGAGGTCGCCGTCGGCACGGGTGTACACCTCGGCCGTGAAGTCGGGATCGCGGTAACGCGCCAGCCGGGCAAGGCCGTCCTGGCCTGCCAGCAGCTCATGCACCCGGTCGCCTGTGAAGGGGTGGTCTGGGGCGGGGTGCCGCCAGTGCACCGCGAGCAGGTGCCCGCCCGGGCGGAGCGCGCCGGTGCCGAGGCGGAGCATCTCGTCCAGGTCGGTGTCGTCGAAGTAGTAAAGCAGCTCGGAGAAGACGATCAGGTCGAACGACCGCGACGGCCACTCCTTCGGCATGACCCGCTGTTCGACCCGCACGCCGGGCAGCTCCGCGGTTCGTGCCCGGGCCGATTCGACCGCCTCGGCGACCGCGTCGCAGGCGAGCAGCCGGTCGCAGCGAGCCGCCAGCTGGGTGGTGAGTACCCCGATTGAGCAGCCGGGCTCGAACGCGACGCCGTAACGCGCGCGCGGCAGCATGGCGACCGAGAGCGCGTACTTGCGGGTCTCGTACCAGCGCTCAGCCAGCCCGTAGGGGTCGGGAGAGGCCGCGTAGCGCTCGCGAAAGTAATCCGGGTCGATGGTCACGGCAGCAGCACCTCCATCGCCCGGGTGAAGTGCGCGATCACGCCCGGGGCGAGCACCGGGCCGAGGCCGTGGCCCCGGTTCTCGAGCTGGCTGGCAAAGCAGGTGATGGCGGCCCGTTTCCTGTTGACCGCGCGCGGCGGCAGCGGCACCCGCAGGGCCCGGTCCCACGGCACCCGCGGATCGCCGGGTGAAGCCCAGTGCCACATCCAGACGGGAAAGCAGTAATAGGCCGCGGACGCGGCTTTGCGGGCGGCGCGGCCGGCCGCTTCGTGATCGGGGTGCATATCGCCCTCCCACGGAGCGAGGCACAGATCGAAGCCGGCCACCTGGGGGGCCAGTGCCGTCGCGAGTTCGTTCTCAACACTGGCCAGCCCGCTGTCGGGCAGGCCGAGCCTGACCACTTCGGCCGTCCTGGCGCCGAGGGCGCGCAGCGCGGCGGTTGTCTCCGCGGTCCGGCGCCGTCCGAGTGAGGCCGGCGAGGCGTGACCCCGGTGCGAGCGCTCGCCGTCGGTCACCGCCACGACCCGCAGCCGGGCCCGGGATGCCGCGAGCATGGAGATCAGGCCGCCGGCGCCGAGCACCTCGTCGTCCGGGTGCGCCGCCACCACCACCGCGCTCTTAACGCTGGCCAGCCCGGCCAGCCCGGCGCCTGGCAGCGTGCTCAGCCACGGCCAGGCGGCCCAGGTCCGCTCGTCGGTGCCAGGCGCGTCGATCGGGTGCTGGCGCGGGGCGCGGCTCACCATTCGGCGCCGCCCTCGGCGACCAGTTCACCAAGACGCGCGAGATCTCTCTCGGCGTGATGCTGGCGCAGGTAAACGGTCAGGTCGGCGACCGCGCGGGAGTGCGCACGGTCATGGCCAAGCGGTCCGGCGCCGAGCGCCCGGCCGGTTCTTGTCAGCACGTCAGCGGCGACCGCCTCGGTCAGCGCCCGGACCCGCAGGGCCCGCGCCGCCCCGGTGCCGCGCAGGTCGCCAGGGTCCGCGTCGATCTCGCCGGCCGCCCGCACAAGCGCCGCGCGGGCGGTGCGCAACCCGAGGTCCACGGCTCCCAGGTGGGCCAGCGCGTGCGGGCCTACGTCGCGTTTTGACGCCGCCGCGACCAGCGTCTGCGCCACCGCGCGGGCTCCGCCGTACCAGCAGGCGGCCACCCCGCAGCCGCCGTGGCTGAAGCCGGGCCTGTTCGTGTACCCGTCACGCGGCCCGACGGGCTCGGCGTGAACCCAGGGGAAGAAGACGTCAAGCGTGTCGCTGCCCGCCATCCCGGTGGCCGGCCAGCTGCCGTCGCGCGGCTCGAGTTGAGCCACGTCGACCGCGAACAGCCGCGGCCCGCCTTCTTCGGCGACGGCGGTGACCAGCGCGTGCGTGCAGACCCGAGCCCCCGAGCAGTACTGCTTGGTACCGCGCAGCAGCCACTCGCCGTCTCTTCTGCTCGCCGTCACGTTGGGTCCCGGCGGGTTCGCCGCCCACACGCCCCAGCGGCTGCCGGCGGGCGGCCGCGGGCCGCCGAGTTCCGCCAGGATCGCCACCGCGTCAGCGTGCCCCTCGCCAAGCCGTGCCAGCGACAGGTCTTCCCCCGCGAGGTCGGCCAGCGCGGCCCAGCGCTCCCAGGTCGCTCCGGAGCCTGGCAGTGGAAGGTCGAGCCGCCCCGACTCGACCGCGGCGGCGAAGGCTCTTGCCGTTCGCTGCCAATCGGTTAGCCCGCCCGTCCCCGGAGTCCCCCCGTCAGCCGCCAGCCCGCCGGCAGTCACCCCGTCAGCGTCGACACCTTCCCGGCGGGCCGCCAGACCCCCGCGGGCCGCCGGGTTACTGTCGTTCTTCATGTCGTACGACTGTCCCTCATGTCTCACTGGCCCCCCAGTCGAATTGCCGAACGGACTTCCTCCGCTACCCGGGCTGTCATGGTTCACACCAGGACACGAGGGGCATAGCGCCATCCGCTGCTGACTACGGGCTCGCGGCGCTCATCGAAAAGCGATCGGCCGGCTGGGAACCGGGCGGGGTTCTGAATAGCCCGCCGAGACCGGGGTAGCAGAGTGCCGCTGGCGAACGCGGGGCTGTCCCGCACGCGAGTACGGAAAGGAAAACGCTATGGGAATCATCCTGCTGGTCCTGCTGCTCGCGCTCATCCTCGGCGGCCTGGGCTTCGCCATCCACATCCTGTGGTGGATCGCCCTCGTCGTCCTCGTCATCTGGCTGCTCGGCTTCCTCGTCCGCATGGGCGAAGGCGCCGGACGCGGCCGCTGGTACCGCTGGTAACGCGGGAAAGACCAATTAGCCGGCAAAAACCGAATAGACCCGTCTGGCCCGGGTAGCAGAGGCCTGCTCTGGAACGCCGCGGGACCCGCCCCGCGAACCGGTTTTCGGAAGGAACGCTGTCATGGGAATCATCCTGCTGGTCCTGCTGCTCGCACTCATCCTCGGCGGCCTGGGCTTCGCCATCCACATCCTGTGGTGGATCGCCCTCGTCGTCCTCGTCATCTGGCTGCTCGGCTTCCTCGTCCGCATGGGCGAAGGCGCCGGACGCGGCCGCTGGTACCGCTGGTAACGCGCGGACACCCGAGCTTTACAGCACCGGGCACCCGGGGCAAAACGGGCGCGACCCCCGAAAAAGGGGGCCGCGCCCGTTGCCGTTGCCGCGGGCGGAGCTGAGGGTGACCGGGGGCCCGCTGAGGCTGAGGCGTGACCGGGGCCCGTCGAGCTCCGCGCTAATCGCGGCTCAGTGGTTGCGCAGCGCGCTGATCAGCTGCTCTTTGCTCATCGACGAGCGGCCTTTGATGCCGATCTCGCGGGCCCGCTGCACGAGGTCTTTTTTGGTCCAGTCCTCGTAGTTCTTGTTGTGCCCGCCGCGGCTTGCCACCGACTTGCGCGAGCTGGCCGCGGCCGCGTTAGCGATCCTGGCGGACTTCTCCTCGCTGTTGCCTTCGCGGCGCAGCGCCTGGTAGGTCTTGTCGTCTTTGATCTGAGGCGTGGGCATCGAATCCCCTCCCTGTGTCGCCGGCTGGGCCGGGCAGCCGGCCTGAACCTGAGCGCGACTGCTACCCGGGACGGGCCCGTCAAACGCGCTGCAGGGCCTCGGCCAGGCTGTCATAGACAGGGAGCAGCTGGTCAGCACCGGTGAGCTCAAGGATGCGGCGCACCGCCTCGGCTGGTGCGGCCAGGGCCAGGGTGCCGCCCTGGCTGGCCATAGAGCGGGCGGCCACCAGGATCACGTGCAGCACCGAGGAGTCCATGAAGCGCAGCCCGGACACATCGAGAACCAGCGTGCCCGCCAGGTCGCCTGACTCCGTTGCGATCAGGTCGCGCAGCGCGCCACTGTCGTTCAGGTCAGCTTCGCCCGACAGCTCCACCACAATGTGCGGGCGGCCGGGAGCCGGTGACCTGACAGTCATGAGCAGCCCCATAGCGTAGGTTTTAGCACCAGCGAAGGCACGCCTGCCGTGCCGTCCAGCTGTTTCCCTGCTTATTGGCCGGTTTTCGTTGGCTAACCGTTACCATGGCGGCACCGTCAGAGATTATCGGCAGGATGCTGACGATGAACTGTCCCCGCCAGTGGCGGAGACGCCCGACCCGGGGGACCGGGTCGTACCCGTGCCAGTAGGCGGTCATGGCGCCGTCGGCATCGGTCCACCGGGCTAGCGGCTCGTCGGCCAGGTCGGCCCGCCGCAGCAGGGAACGGTGGCGGCTCCTATTGGAGCAACTTCTCGTTAATTAGAGAAGAAAAATCTCAGGGTTTCGCCCGAGGAACGCTTTCCTTTATAGGCAGGCCACGATCTCTTCGTCTATTAGGGCTGTTATTGAGGTTCGCGGGGAGCCCCCTTCCACGTGGGCGGTTACGGTTACCACCGCTTCCTTATCCGGGGAGATTATGCAGAGCTGGCCGTAGCGGCCTGCCATTTTGTACGTTTTTTCGCCCGGGGTGCACCAGACGCCTAGGCCGTAACTGTCCGAGAGGCGGAAGCCTTCGTCTGTTGGGTCTTTGACGCTCGGGACGGTTTCTGCCGCGATTCGTGCGCAGTATTCGGCGGGGACCAGCTGACGGCCTTCGTGGCGGCCCTCGTCTAGCAGGAGGCGGCCGAAGCGGGCTAGTTCGGACGTCCTCAGGTAGAGGTCGCTCTCCGCGACCGGGTGGCCGAGGGGGCAGGTGTGCCACTGGGGGTTGTGGATGGCCAGCGGGGTGAAGACGCGGGGCAGCAGGTAGTCGCGGACGCTGGCGCCGGTCGCGGCGCGCAGGGCGCGGGCCGCTACGTACGGGCCGATGCCGGTGTACCTGAAATACGTGCCGGGCTGGTGCGCCAGCGGGGTCGCGAAGAAGTCAGCGGCTAGGTCCGGGACTGCGACGGGCTCAGCGGCGGACCAGGAGCACGGGCTGCCGGACGTCATCGTGAGCAAGTGCCGGAGCGTGACCTGGTCCAGGCCGGGCGCGGCAGAGCCGGCTAGCTCGGGGTAGTACTTGAGGGCGGGGTCGTCCAGGGCGAGGCGGCCTTCGGCTTCGGCGATGCCGAGCGCTACGGACGTGAAGGTCTTCGAGACCGACCGCACGTTGACTCGGTCGTCCGAGCGGAGCCTGCGTTCGACCGGCTCGGCGCCGCGGCGGTAGATGTGCACTCCGTAGAGTTCCATGCCTTCTCGTTCGGCGGACCGGACCAGGGCGTCAATGAGCTTTCGCATGGTGGGGAGACTAACAGCGGGGTCTGACATTCGCGGCTGCCTGCGCTGCGTCACTATCCTCCGCTATTCAACGGTGACGCCGAGCGGGATTCTGGCGGCATTCCAGTGGCCGTGAGCTGGGATTCGCGTTGCGGTCGGCTGGGGAGCACGCGCACCTGATGGGTGCGGAGCCGATCAGCAAGAGTGGAGGCGCGGATGGCGCCGACGCAGCTGAAATGTCAGGCGCCATCGTTGTATTGCTCCCATTCCGGCACGGCGTGCCGGCGGGAAGAGGACTGCGATGTTTTCCGCCGACGGGCGTAGCGTTTGCGCTTCTGCCTGCCCGCCCAGGAACTGAATGTCACTGCCGCTCACAGTGATGGTGACGCGGGTGCACCAGTAGCCGTCGTCTGGCGCCCAGGTGCCGCACCGCCGTTCGCCGCTGCGGGCCCGTCAGTAGGCGCCGAGCGCGTCCATGAACACATCCGGGCTCTGGACGATGCCGCTGCACGTCGGCGAGGCGAAGTCCTGCGCGCCGCCCGAACACCCGGTGTCCCTGGCCGCCGACCACATGGACAGCCAGGCCAGGTGCTTAGTGGCGGCGAACGCCGCCAGCTGCTGCGCGTTGGCCACGGTGAAGATCTCGTCGCTGGTGTCGTTCACGCCGATCATCGGGGTCACCGCGACCTTGGACCAGGCGGCGTCCTGGCTGATACCGAGCGCGGACGCGACCTGAGCGTCGGTCGCGGTGGCGGCGTCGATCGCGAACGTGCCCATCTGGCCGTTCGGGTTGGGCGCGGCGCCGTCGCCGTAGTCCATCGCCATCACGTTCACCGCGGAGATAGCGACGCCTGCCGCGGCCGCGCCGGTCAGCACCGCGTCGCCGTCGGGGGTGAGACCCGACGGCAGCACCGGAAGCGTGTGGCTGGCCGGCCGTGTCAGCGACCGCCCGCGCGCGGGCTGCGGTCGTTAAGCAGCGCTTAAGGTGCGGCTCAGCGGCCGATAAGCAGGCGCCTGCGGGCCGGGCGGCGGCGGCTGAGGCGGCCCGACGCGCGCCCGCCCGGCGGCGGCGACCAGGTCCGCAGCCGCAGCTGGATCTGCGCGCCGCCGAGCGCGGAAGTGCCGATTTTCAGCCCGCCGCCGGTGGATTCGGCTACCCGGCGGGCGATGTCGAGACCCAGTCCGGTGGAGCCGGCGCCGCTGCTGCCGCGCAGGAGCGCGCGGTCCGGGTCGGCGATCCCTGGTCCCGCGTCGGCCACCAGGACGAGAACGGCGCCCTCGCCCCGGTAGAGGGTGACCGCGAACCCGGCGCCCTCCGGAGTGTGCCGGAAGACGTTGCCGAGCAGCGAGTCCGCGGCGGCGGCGAGATCTGACCGCGAAACAGGCACCGGCGCGGGCCAGTCGGCGCCGGTGAGCTGGGAGGGGCGTCCCTGGTCTTCGGCCAGCGCGGACCAGAAGCCGAAGCGGTCAGCGAGCACCTCGGCGGCATCGCAGCCAGACGGCTCGTCCGCGGCGGGCCGTCGCGCGGCCCTGATGATCAGGTCGATCTCCCGCTCAAGGCGGTCGACGGCGAGCCTGGTGTCGTCGGCCGCGCGGCCCGGGCCGAGCGCCGCCGCGTTCATCCGCAGCGCCGTCAGCGGCGTGCGCAGCCGGTGCGGCAGGTCGGCCGCCATCACCCGCTCGGCCGTGATGAGCCTGCTGAGCCGCTCAGCCATCGCGTTGAAGGCATGGCCGGCCGCGGCTAGCTCAGCCGGGCCGGCGGTCGTGCTCCTGGCGCTCAGGTCACCGTCGCCCAGCGTGGCCGCGGCCGCCGCCAGTTCCCGTGCCGGACGGCTGACCCGGCTGGCCAGCCGGTCGGCCACGATGACGGAGACGGCGATCAGGGCCAGCGCGGTGGCCGTCATGACCGCCCACGACGCGGTCACGCCGCGGGACACCTCGGCCGAGGGCACGTAGACCTCGGTGACCGCGAGGCTGCCGCCCGCCAGCGCGACCGGCTGCAAGACCGTGTAGCCGCCTGGCACGGCGGCGATGAAGGACCGGGCCGCGGCGACAGCCGCGTGCAAGTCGGCCGCACTGGCGTGCTGCGGGCCGCCGATCAGCGCGCCGCCCGCCGCGGCCCGGCCTGCCGACCCGCCGCTGGTCAGGTAGACCGCGAGCTGGCCCGCCGCCCCTGTCGGGGTGCTGAGGATGGCGCGGTCGAGCGTCACCCGGTTGGTGGTGACGGCGAGCACCGGGTCGATCGCCGCCCCGGCCAGCTGGGCTGAGGTGAACGCCCGGTCCCTGGCCACGTCCCTGACGATGACCGCGAGCGGTATGAGGAACGCGATCGCCACCATCGAGGTAACCGCGGCCGACACGAGCGCCAGCGTCGTCCTGACCGATGCCCGCGCTGATGCCCCGCTCACCGCGGAACGTCGAGCATCACGCCCACGCCGCGCACCGTGTGCAGGTAGCGCGGCCTGGCGGCGGTCTCGCCCAGCTTGCGGCGCAGCCAGGAAACGTGCACGTCGATCGTCTGGTCGTCGCCGTAAGCCTGGTGCCACACCTCGGCCAGCAGCTCACCGCGCGGCACGACCGCGCCCGGCCGCGCGGCCAGGTACGCGAGCAGGTCGAACTCGCGGCGCGAAAGCTCCAGCCGCTGGCCGTCGAGCACCGCTTCCCGCCTGGCCAGGTCGACGTGGAGCCCGGCGACGGCGATGACCGGCGGCGGCGCGGACTCATGGCCCGCACGGCGCAGCAGGGCGGCGATGCGGGCCGCCAGGTGCTCGCCGGAGAAGGGCTTGACGACGTAGTCGTCAGCGCCGTCGTTGAGCAGCCGGATGATCTCCGCCTCCTCGTCGCGGGCGGTGGCCACGATGACCGGCACGGCCGCGATCGCGCGCATCATCTTCAGTGCCTGGCTGCCGTCGAGGTCGGGCAGGCCGAGGTCGAGCACCACTACCTCGGGGAGGTGGTGGCTGACTTCCCTGATGCCGTCGAGCGCGGTGCCCGCCGTCCGCACGACGTACGACCGCCGGGTGAGTTCGGCCGACATCGCCGAGCGGACATAGGGGTCGTCCTCGACGATAAGCACGCGAGCCATAACCCGAACCGTACGTATCCGGCGTATCGCTTGCGGCATTATTGCCAACATGGTGCGGCTCATGGCAGGCGTTGCGGCCTGGGCGGGCGGGACCGCGATCGCGGTCTGCGTCGCCTGGTTCGGCGCGAATGTCGTGGTCAGGGACGCCGGCGTGCGGTCGGGTATGCCGGTCGTCAACGCCGCCGTGCTGCCGCCGTCGCCGGCGCCCTCCACGGCGGTAACGCCGCCGCCCGCTCCCTCGCCCGGCACCGCGTCGGGCAGCACCGCGTCGGGCAGGCCCGGGCCGGCTGCCACGGCGCCGGCCGGCACCGGCTCGCCCGCCGTGCCGACGTCAGCGAGCACGGTCACCGGCGGGCCGTCCGGCGCGTCCGCCAGCGGGACGGCCGGGCCGCAGGCCCAGACGACCCCGGCCGCGCGGGCTGCCGGAACAGGGGCCGCGTCCGCCGCGCCGGCCGTCGCGGGATCGCCGTCGGGCTCGGCCACGGTGCGCGCCTACACGCTGACCGGCGGGCGGGTGACGCTCGACGTGACCGGCGACTCGGTGCAGCTGGTGACGGCGGTGCCCGACGACGGCTACTCGGTGCAGACCTGGTCAGGCACCGACTGGCTGCGGGTCGACTTCAGCGCCGGAACGCAGGCGTCGTCGCTGATCGCCAGCTGGTACGAGCAGACGCCCGCGATCACCGTCACCAACTGAGTCCTGGACGGCATGGTTGAATATTCCGGTGTCTGAGGAGCCGGGGGATACGTCCGGGGCACCGGGAGAAGAACAGGCTGCGCAGCCAGCGGAAAAGCCTGACCAGCCGGAGAGCAGCGCTGATGAGGCGGCGGACAAGCCCGGCGAGCCGGAGAGCAAGCGCGTCTCCTGGGTTGAGCTGTACTTCGACCTGATCTTCGTGTTCGCGGTCGGGCAGACCACCGAGATCATGGTGGCCAGTCCGAACGGGAGCGGTTTCGGCCGTGCGGCCGGCCTGTTCGCCATGCTGTGGTGGACCTGGATCGGCTTCGTGGTCCTTTACAACCGGCACCACGAGGATCGCAGCCTGCAGCGCCTGTTCGTGCTTGCGGGCACGCTGCCGTGCGCGGTGGCCGCGGTTGAGACCAGCTCCGCGTCCCACGGGCACGTGATGGCGTTCGCCTTCGCGCTCGCCGCGGCCAGGCTTGTCCTCGCCCTGGCGTTCACGTTCACCGCCGAGCGGGCCAGGCAGGTGGCAATCGGCTACGGGGTGTCGGCCGCGGTCTTCGTCGCGTCGGCGTTCGTGCCGAGCCCCGAGCGCTTCGTCCTGTGGGCGTTCGCGCTCATTCAGGAGGCCGGCTTCCTGCTGCTACGTAACGGCGAACTGCCGGCCGAGGGCGGCGCACAGCAGGACGGTGCGGAAGGGGAAGGTGCGGAGAGGGACGGTGCGGAGAGCGACGGTGCGGAACGGGCCGCGAGGAAACGGGGCGCCGGGAGACCCGGTCAGCCGGACGCGGACCACGGGAAGCGCCGGGGGCGGCAGAGCCGCGCCCGCAGGAGCCGGGCCGATTCGCTGCGGGCCATGCTCGAGCCGCCGAAGGACCCGTCCCGCCGGGTCGACGCCGGCCACCTGGCCGAGCGCTTCGGCCTGATGATCATGATTCTGCTCGGCGAGGTCGTGGTAGCGGTGGCCGGTTCCGCCGTCGGTGTCCCGGCCCACAATGTGCCGTACTGGACCGCGCTGCTGGCCGGCCTGGTGCTCGCCGCCGCTCTGTGGTGGGTCTACTTCACGGCGGCGGCGCCGATCAGCGAGTCCGTGCTCCGCGCCTCGGGCGGCAACCCGGCGATGGCCTACGGTCTCTACGCGGCCGGTCACCTGAGCCCGGCCTTCGCCCTGCTGGCTATGTCGGCCGGGGTGAGCCTGGCCATCACCGGTCACGCGCCCCAGGACTCGGCCTGGTTCACCGCCGGCGGTCTCGCCGCCTACCTGCTCGGCAGCCGGGTGATGTTCCTCGGCAAGACGCCGGGCCTCACGGGGAAGTCGCGTGAGTCCGGCCCGCTGCCGCGGCTGGCGCTGGCCGCGGTCGTCATCTGCGTGGCGCTGCTCGAACCCTATATCTCGGCGGCGGGGGTGGTGCTGGTCTCGGCCCTGCTCGCGATCGTCATCGCCGGCGACCTGACCTGGCGGATGCCGGGACGGATGCAGGGCATCGCCGCGGACCCGCTCAGCTACTTCCGGCGCGACTCGGATAGTTCCCGGTAGCCGCGGGCGGCGGCGGTGACGCGGCCGGCCGCGCCGGGGACACCGTTCCAGTGCGTGTGCAGGTAGGACGCGTAGACCTGGCCGCGCACGAAGCCCTCGGTGACCGGTCCGGTCGCCTGCCGCCAGTGCCACGCGCGGGCAGTCTCGTCGTCGCCGGGCCTGACCGCCGTGCGGTGAAACTCGTGCCCGTGAACGCGGGTCCCCGCCTGGGCCAGCGGTGACGTGGCGGCGGCGGCGGCGTCGCGGTATCCGAGCGTGAGCCTGCCCGTCATCTCGGCGCTGACGTCGAGCACTCCGCACATCGGGTGACCGTCGAGCGACCTGGCCAGGTAGAGCAGGCCCGCGCACTCGGCGATGACCGGCGCGCCCGCCGTCGCCAGCGCCGCTACCTGCGCCCGCAGCGGTGCGTTGGCGGACAGCGCCACGGCGTGCTCCTCGGGGAAGCCGCCGCCGATGACCAGGCCGTCCACGTCTCCGGGCAGCTGCTCGTCGCGCAGCGGATCGAACGTCAGCACGTCCGCCCCGGCCGCCGCGAGCAGCTCCGGGTGCTCGGCATAGCCGAAGGTGAAGGCAGGCCCGGCCGCGAAGGCTATGCGGGGGCGGGGGCGGGGAAGGCGCTCCCGTTCTGGCGCTGTGCTCTGGTGGTTTTCTTCCTGGGGGACCGGCAGCGGGCCCGCGCCGCGGGCGAGCTCGAGCACCGCCGGCAGGTCCACGCTGGCGGCGACGATGGCGGCCAGCGCTTCGACGGCCTCGACGGCGGGAGCGCCGAGTTCGGCCGCCGGGATGAGGCCGAGGTGCCGGGAGGGGACGGTGAGCTGGTCGCGCCTGGTGATCGAGCCGAGCACGGGGATGCCCGCGGTCGCGGCTGCCTCGCGCAGCAGCGCCTCATGACCAGGCGAGCCGACCTTGTTGAAGATCACCCCGCCGAGGCGGGTGCCCGGTTCGTAGGTGGCGAAGCCGTGCAGCAGGGCACCGGCCGACGAACCCATGCCCCACGCGTCGACTACCAGCACGATCGGCGCGTTGAGCAGCCGCGCCACGTGCGCCGTGGAGGCGAAGCCGTGCTGGTGCGACGCCCCGTCGAACAGCCCCATCACGCCCTCGATGACCGCGACGTCGGCCGGCTCTGGTGTGCACGCCCCGTGGACGAACATCGGCCCGATCTGATCCTCGCCGACCAGCCACGGGTCCAGGTTGCGGCCAGCGCGCCCGGCCGCCAGCGCGTGGTAGCCAGGGTCGATGTAGTCAGGACCGACCTTGTGCGGCGAGACCTTCAGGCCCCGGGCGCGCAGCGCGCCGAGCAGGCCGGTGGCGACCGACGTCTTGCCGTGACCGCTGCCAGGCGCGGCGATCACCACCCGCGGTACGTTCACCATTCGATGCCGCGCTGGCCCTTCTGGCCGGCGTCCATCGGGTGCTTGACCTTGGTCATCTCGACCACCAGGTCGGCCGCGTCGGTCAGCTCTTTGTTCGCGTCCCGGCCGGTGATCACCACGTGCTGGTGCCCGGGCCGGCTGGCGAGGGTCGCCACCACGTCCGCGGTATCGATCCAGCCCCACTTCATCGGGTAGGTGAACTCATCGAGCACGTACAGGCCGAACCGCTCCGCGGCGAGATCCCGCTTGATCTGCTGCCAGCCCTCACGGGCGTTGGCGCCATGGTCGTCGGCGTCGCCGCGCTGGATCCAGGACCAGCCTTCGCCCATCTTCTGCCAGACGACCTCGCCGCCCTCGCCGGTCTCCTCGTGCAGCCGGCCGAGGGCACGGAAGGCGGCTTCCTCGCCGACCCGCCATTTGGCGCTCTTCACGAACTGGTAGACACCGATGCTCCAGCCCTGGTTCCAGCCTCGCAGCGCCAGGCCGAAGGCGGCGGTGGACTTCCCCTTCATCGCCCCCGTGTGCACGATCAGCAGCGGCCGGTTCCTGCGCTGCCTGGTGGTCAGGCCGTCGTCGGGTACGGTCTCCGGTACTCCCTGCGGCACTGGTCAGGCCACCTTCCGGTCGATTCGGGCTGGGTGGTCGCCGCGGTCGCCGCGGTCGCCGCGGTCGCCGCGGTAGGCGCGGACGGAGCCGGCCAGCAGCTCGGCTGACAGGCCGCCGTCTGCCTTCGCGCCCGCCCGCCGGTCTGCCGTGCTTACGGCGCCCGCACCGGAAATCGCACCGAGGTCCAGGTACTCGGCGCCGAGGGTCAGGCTGAGTCCGGCCGCGAGACCGAGCCGGACCGGCCCTGACTCGCAGTCCACCACGACGGCCGCGACGCGGTCCCTGCGCAGGGCCGCCGCGGCGGCCGACGGGTCGCCCCCCGCCGTGTGCCTGCCGTCGGTCACCACGACGAGCAGCGGGCGCCGCAGCGGGTCGCGCAGCCGTTCGCGGCGCAGCACCGCGTGTGCTTCGGCTAGCCCGGCCGCCAGCGGGGTCCTGCCCCCGGCGGGCATGGTCGCCAGCCTGCGCGCGGCGGCGTCAACCGACGAGGTCGGCGGCAGCAGCAGCTCCGCGCCGGCGGCGCGGAAGGAGACCAGGCCGACCTTGTCGCGCCGCTGGTAGGCATCAAGCAGCAAAGACAGCACGGCGCCCTTGACGGCTTCCATCCGGCGCCGCGCGGCCATCGAGCCGCTGGCGTCGACCAGGAAGAGCACCAGGTTCGACTCGCGTCCCTCGCGGCGGTGCTCCCGCAAGTCGGCTGGCTCAAGCAGCAGGCCAGGCCCGGACCGTCCGCGGCCGAGCTGGTGCGGCGCGCCGGCCAGCAGCGTCGCGGTGAGGTGCACGTCCCGCGTCGCCGAGGCGTGCCGTGGCGGGCGGGCGCCCACGCTCCGGCCGGCGTCGGTGGCGGCCCGGGAGCGGCGCCCGGCTTCTCCCTCGCCTTTTCCCGGCACCTCGAGCCTGCGTGCGCGGAACGTGGTGCCCGCCGGGGCGACGGACTCGCGGGCCGCCTGGCTGGCCGCGGGCGGCGGGCCGCTGTCGGTGCGGTCGGTGCTGTCGGTGCTTTTGCTGTCGGTGCTTGTGCTTGCGGGCGGGCCTCCTTCGGCGGCGGTGCCTGGCTCAGCGCTGTTTCCGTCGGGGGAGGTTCGCCGCGTGTCGTCCGGCGGGTCCTGCGGTCCCTGGCCGGCGTCTTGCGGTCCCTGGCCGGCGTCTTGCGGCCCGTGGCCGTCTTGCGGTCCCTGGCCGCCGTCGTCGGGCGGTTCCGGTTCCGTGCCGCCGTCGTCTGGGTCACCGAGCGCCTCGTCGAGCTGCTGCTCGTCGAGGCCGGGCGCGTCGAACGGGTTGCGCCGCCGCCGGTGCGGCAGGGCGAGCCGGGCGGCGGCCCTGATGTCCTCGCGGTCGACCGATGCGGCGCCGCGCCAGGCCGCGTGGGCCGCAGCGGCCCTGGCGATCACGATGTCGGCCCGCAGCCCGTCCACGTCGAAGGCCGCGCAGACCGCCGCGATCCGCATCAGCGCGTCATCGTCGAGAACGACCGAGGCGAGCCGGTCCCTGGCGGCGGCGATGGCGGCGGCCAGGGCCGCTTCCTCGTCGGCGAACTTGGCGGCGAACGCCTCGGGGTCAGCGTCGAACGCGAGCCGCCGGCGGACGATGTCCGCCCTGGCCGCCGGGTCGCGGGGAGCGGCCGCCTCGACGGTCAGGCCGAACCGGTCGAGCAGCTGCGGCCGTAGCTCGCCCTCTTCCGGGTTCATGGTTCCCACCAGCAGGAACCTGGCCTGGTGGCGCACGGAGACGCCGTCCCGCTCCACGTAGCTGGTGCCGAGAGCGGCCGCGTCGAGCAGCAGGTCAACCAGGTGATCGTGCAGCAGGTTGACCTCGTCGACGTAAAGCACGCCGCGGTGCGCCGCGGCCAGCAGGCCGGGCTGGAAGGAGGTGACCCCTTCGGTGAGGGCTCGGCCGAGGTCGAGCGAGCCGGTGAGGCGGTCTTCTGTCGCGCCCACCGGCAGCTCGACCAGCCGGGCGGGCCGCCGCTGGCCGACGGTACCGGCCGCGTGCGGGCCGTCTGGGCACTGCGGATCCGGTGCCTGCGGTGAGCAGGAGAAACGGCAGCCCGGCATCACGTCGACGGCCGGCAGCACCGCGGTCAGCGCGCGGACGGCGGTCGACTTCGCCGACCCCTTTTCTCCGCGCACGAGGACGCCGCCGATCGCAGGCGAGACGGCATTGAGAATGAGCGCCAGCCGCATGTCGTCCATGGCGACGATGGCGCTGAACGGGAACTGGGTCAAAAAACCACACCTTCACCCGGCGGGTATCCGCGCCCGCTGGAAGCGACGACCACCGGGCGGTGATCCCGGCGGCACGGGTGCCGATGGCCTGGCTCCCCGCCGCACGGTCGCGCTGAGTTGTCGCACCCAGGCACCGCACGGGCAGGTCACAGTGGCGGGACCGCCCCGGATTCGCACCGGAGTTCCTCGGCAGCCGTTCGCCCGCAATCCTCTCACACGCGTGCGGCAAACTGTAGGGCGTGCTCCTCCCGACCGTGACCGTGACCGGCATCGGAGCCGACGGATGGCCGGGCCTGTCCGCCGGCTCGAAGACCGTGCTCACCGAGGCAGGCGTGATCGTCGGCGGCCCCCGGCAGCTCGCGCTGCTGCCGGACGAGGTGGGCGGCAGGCGCGTGCCGCTGCCGAGCCCGCTGCTGCCGGGCCTGCGCGAGCTGATTGACGACCACGCAGGCGGTTCTGGCGGGACGGCCGGGCTCGTCGTGCTGGCCAGCGGCGACCCGATGTTCTACGGCATCGGCAGCACCCTGGTGCGGCTGCTCGGACCGCACCGGGTGCGGGTGCTGCCGCACCCGTCGTCGGTCTCGCTGGCGGCCGCCAGGCTCGGCTGGCCGGTCGATGAGACCGATGTGGTCAGCCTGGTCGGACGCCCGGCCGAGCTGCTGCACCCGCTGCTGCAGCCGGGACGCCGGGTGCTCGTGCTCACCGCGGAGCCGAAGGCCGCCGCTGCCATCCGCGCCCTGCTGGACGCGCGCGGTTTCGGCGCCAGCCCGGTGACGGTGCTTGCCGACCTCGGCGGGCCGCGGGAGTTCGTCGGGCCGCCAGGCGACGGCCCGCACAGCCGCCTGGCGATCGTGGCGGTCGAGTGCCGCCTCGACCCGGCCGCCGCACCCCTGCCTCGGGTGCCAGGGCTGCCCGATGGCGCGTTCGAGCAGGACGGTCAGATCACCAAACGCGAGGTGCGCGCCGTCGCCCTGGCGGCGCTCGCCCCGGTGCCCGGTCAGCTGCTGTGGGATGTGGGCGCCGGGTCCGGCAGCATCGGCATCGAGTGGATGCGCGTCCATCCCGCGAGCCGGGCGATCGCAGTCGAGCCGCGGGCCGACCGCCGCGAGCGGATCGCCCGGAACGCGGCGGCGCTCGGCGTGCCCGGGCTCTCGGTGGTCGCCGGAAGCGCGCCGGAGGCGCTGGCCGGGCTGCCGGCGCCGGACGCGGTCTTCATCGGCGGCGGTGTGACGGCCGCCGGCGTGATCGGCGCGTGCCTCGACGCGCTCGAGCCCGGCGGCCGGCTGGTCGCGAACGCGGTCACGATCGAGGGGCAGGCGGTCCTGGTGGACTGGCAGCGGCGGGCCGGCGGTACGCTGACCAAGATCGGCATAGAGCACGCGGGCGGGCTCGGCTCCTTTACGGCCTGGCGGCCCGCCCTCGCGGTCGTCCAGTGGTCGGTGCGCAAGGCGCCTGGTCACTGGTCCGGCCAGGAGAATCGGGAGGGTCCGTGACCGTCCACTTCGTCGGCGCGGGCCCAGGCGCCGCTGACCTGATCACCGTCCGCGCCCAGCGCCTGCTCGAGCAGTGCTCGGTCTGCCTGTACGCCGGCAGCCTGGTGCCCGCGGAGGTCCTCGCGCACTGCCCGCCAGGCGCCCGGCTGATCGACACCGCCGACCTCACGCTTGACGAGATCGTCGCGGCGATGGCGGAGGCGGACGCGGCCGGGCTTGACGTGGTGCGGCTCTGCTCAGGTGACCCGGCCGTGTTCAGCGCCGTCGCCGAGCAGGCCAGGCGCCTCGACCGGGCCGGGATCGCCTTCGACATCACGCCGGGGGTGCCCGCGTTCGCCGCAGCGGCGGCGGCGCTGCGCCGTGAGCTCACTGTCCCCGGGGTCGGCCAGACGGTCGTGCTCAGCAGGATCGCGCACCGGGCTACGCCGATGCCGCCTGGCGAGGACCTGGCCAGCCTGGGCGCTGTCGGCGCGACGCTGGTGCTGCACCTGGCCGTGCAGCGGATCGAGCAGGTGACCGCGGAGCTGCTGCCGCACTACGGTCCCGGCTGCCCGGCGGCCGTCGTCGCCTACGCCACTCAGGAGCGCGAGGTCGTGCTGCGCGGCACCCTCGCGGACATCGCCGCCCAGGTTCTCGCGGCCGGCGTGCGGAGCACCGCGGTGATCATCGTCGGCCAGGTGCTCGCGGCGAGCGGCTTCCGCGACAGCCACCTGTATTCCGACGCCCGCGACCGCTCGTCGCACTGAGGACCAAGCGGTAAGACCAAGTACCGGGATACTGAACGGGAGCGGCTTCCCCCGGCCCGCCTAGTGCTCGCCCTTCGCCGTCGGCCGTTCTGCGCTCGGTTACTCCGGGCCAGCCGGCTCGCCGTCGGCCGGTTCGCGTCGGACCAGGTAGGTGTCCATGATCCAGCCGTGCCGCTGGCGCAGCTCGGCCCGGGTCGCCGTGATCTCCTCGGCGACTTCCGCCAGCGGCCCGGAGATCAGTACCTCGTCCGGCGTGCTGAGATAGGCGCCCCAGAAGACGGACAGGCCGGGCTCGGTGAACTCCGCCGCGGCGAACCCGCGGTCGAGCATGACCACGGCACTGTCCAGGCCTTCGGGCAGCCCAGGCCCTTCGGGATGTCCGGGGCTGTCCGCCCGGGTCAGCCGACGGGCCGGGGTGATGTGGATCGGCTCGCCGACCCGGTTCAACGGGATCCGGTGCGCCGCCGCCAGCGCCTGCACGCTGGTCACCCCGGGGATCACGGTGCAGCTGAAGACGACGGTGCCGAGCGCGAGTACCCGGTCGACGATCCGCAGCATCGAGTCGTACACCGAAGGGTCGCCCCACACCAGGAACGCCCCCGTCCCGTCAGGCCCGAGCTCGGCGTCGAGAGCCGCCGCGATGCGTTCGGCCCGCGCCGCGTGCCAGTCCGCCACCGCGCCCTGGTAACCGCCGGCGGTCAGTCCGGCCGAGCGGTCACGCGGCGGCTCGGGGATGTCCACCACCCGGTACCCCGGCCGCGTGACGTGCCGTCGCAGTATCTCTTCGCGCGCCGCGTTCAGCCCGGACTTCTCGTTCCCCTTGTCGATGCGGAAGAAGACGTCCGTCCGGTTGAGTGCCCGCACGGCCTGGACGGTGATCTGGTCGGGATGGCCGGGGCCCATACCGATAACGAGCAGTTCGCGCATTTGCCTTATCCTAGGGTGGCTGGTGTGAGCCGGATCGCGTACGTCTCAGGGAAGCCCGGGGCGGGGAAGAGCAGCCTGGCCTTTCCGCTGGCAGCGGAGCTTGGCTACTCGCTGGTGATCAAGGATCTGGTCAAGGAAGCACTACACGACAGCCTGTACGTCCCTGGTTCGGGCGGGTATGACCGGGGGTGGACGCAGCGGCTGAACAATGCCGCGTGGGAGCTGCTGTGGACGCTCGCGGCTTTGCTGTTGTCCGCGATGGACAAATACGACCGGCCGGTCGGCGTCGGCCCGCTGATCACCGTCGACACGACCAGGCCCGTCGACGTCGCGGCCATCGCCGCCGCAGTCAGCCGCCTGCACGCCAGCTGAGATATCGGAGACTCCGGTTTCGGAACGCGGCGGGCCGCGAGCTTGGCCGGGTCCGGCGGATGCTGCCGCTGGCGGGTGTTTGCTGGCGGCGTCCGGCCTCAGTCGCTCAGCAGAGCGTGTAGCAGGCCCGGGTAGGAGGGGTCAGCGAAAGCAAGGCCGCCGAGTTGTCCCTTCCTGAACCAGCCGATGGCGTCATGCTCTTCCGGCTCCAGGTTCGTGATCTCGCCCCGCCAGCGGCGCGAGACCCACAGGGTGAGGTCTAGCCCGGTCTCTGGGGCGACTCGGTGCAGGACGGGACCGCCCTCGGTGCCTTCAAGCTCGGCCCCCAGTTCCTCCGCTACCTCCCGCCGTAGCGCGTCTTCCGGACGCTCGCCGGGCTCAATATGACCGCCGGGGAAGTCCCACACATCCGGGTACCACCGACGCCCCGGCGACCGGTGGCATAGCAGTACCTGCCCGGCCCGGAGCAGGATCACGGCGACGACGCGGTGATCTTCCATCGCCAGAGCATGACAGACCGCGGAGCCGCCGCACGGCGCGGTCATCGAAAAGATGACCATTACTCTTAGTATTGATAACTGTGGATCGAACTGGTAATCCTAGATCTGTAGCGATAGTCCCGTAACCGGGGCCGTAAGCTGGGCCGGTGAATTCACCGGCACTGGACGCGGCTGCGGCGGGGACGTGGCGACTTGGCGACCTGACGGTCAACCGGCTTGGTTTCGGCGCGATGCGCCTGACCGGGAGGCTCCCGTTCGGGCACGGTGCGCCGAGTGACCGGGCCTCCTCCCTGGCGGTGCTCCGCCGGGCGGTCGAGCTTGGCATTAACCACATCGACACGGCGGCGTTTTACTTCTCGCCGCTGCGCTCGGCGAACGAGCTGATCGCCACGGCACTCGCGCCGTATCCGGAAGAGCTGGTGATCACCACCAAGGTGTGGCCAGGCCGGGATCCGTGGGGCGAGTGGTACTGGGCACGGCCGGACCAGCTGCGCGGTCAGGTCGAGGAGAACCTTCGCCAGCTTGGCCGGGACTACCTGGACGTCGTGAACCTGCGGCGGGCAGGCTCGCACGAGTCGATCGCCGAGCACTTCGGCGCGCTGGCCGAGCTCCGCGACGCAGGGCTGGTCCGGCACCTCGGTGTCTCCGACGTCACCGTCGCGCAGCTAGACGAGGCCCTGGCGATCGCGCCGGTGGTCTGCGTGCAGAACCGCTACAGCCTCAATGACCGGACCCACGATCCGGTGCTGCGGGTCTGCGCGGAGCGGGGCATCGCGTTCGTGCCGTTCTTCGCGGTCGCGGGGGACCGCCGCCAGTCAGGCGGTCCCGGCAGCGACTCACCGGAGCTGCTCGACGTGGCGCGCCGTCACGCCGCGACCGTCGCCCAGGTCCGCCTGGCCTGGACCCTCCACCAGGCGCCCAACGTCCTGGCCATCCCCGGGACCGGCAGCCCCGCCCACCTGGAGGAGAACGTCGCCGCCGCTTCGCTCCGCCTCACCGGCGAGGACCTGGCGCTGCTCAGCGTGGCCAAGTAGCAGTGCCCGGCCAGGGCGCCAGGTCCGCGCGCATTCTCATCCTCGGCGGAACGGGCGAGGCCAGGGAGCTGGCGGCCGAGCTGGCGGCCGCCGGCACCGACGTGATCTCCTCGCTGGCGGGCCGGGTCAGCCGCCCCCGGTTGCCCGACGGCCCGGTGCGCATCGGCGGGTTCGGCGGTGCCGAGGGCCTGGCGGCCTTCCTGCGTGATGAACGCGTCACCCACCTGGTCGACGCGACGCATCCGTTCGCGGCCGGCATCACTGCGAACGCCGCGCGGGCAGCCGCGGATGCTGGCGTGCCCCGGCTGGTGCTGCGCCGCCCGGCCTGGGAAGCCGACCCGTCCTGGGACACCGTCCCCGACATTCAGGCAGCAGCCGAAGCAGTACTGGTCTGGCCCGGTGATGCCGTGTTCCTCACGACCGGCCGTCGTGATCTCGATGCTTTTGCCGCCGACGACCGCCACCGGTTCCTGGTCCGCACGGTGGACCCGCCGGAGGGCCCGGCGCCGCCGCGGATGACGCTGCTGCTCGACCGGGGACCGTACACCGTCGCCGGAGAGTCGGCGCTGATCAGCGAGCACCAGATCGGCCTGCTGGTCACCAAGAACAGCGGCGGTCCTATGACGGCGGCGAAGCTTGCGGCGGCCAGGAACCTGGGTATCCAGGTCGTCATGGTGGCCCGCCCGCCGCTGCCGCCGGGCAGCGCGGTGGCCGCGACGGTGCCCGAGGTGCTGCGCTGGCTCTAGCGGCCTCAGCCTCGGATAGCTGGCTCAGCCCGGGTACCGGCGCGGCGTGATCACCCGGGCCGCGCCGGAACCGTCGTGTACCACGCGGGACTGGCTGGAGCCGATGATCAGCAGGCAGCGCATGTCTACTTGCGCGGGATCGAGTTCGCCCAGTGTGGTGACGGTGACCTGCTGCTCGGGTGTGCCGACGGCGCGGCCGATGACGACCGGCGTCCCGGCGTCCCGGCGGGTGAGCAGCAGCTCGCGCGCGTCGGCCAGCTGCTGCCTGCGGGACTGCGACGCGGGATTGTAAATCGCGATGGCGAAGTCGCCTTCTGCCGCCGCCGTGAGCCGCCGGGCGATCACGTCCCATGGCTTGAGCCGGTCGGACAGTGACAGCATCACGTAGTCGTGCCCGAGCGGCGCACCGGCCATGCTGGCGACGGCCTGGGCGGCGGTGATCCCCGGGAGGATCGTGACCGGTACCGAGATGAACCGTTCGTCGGCCGCGGCGGCCTCGAGCACCACAGAAGCCATGGCGAACACGCCGGGGTCGCCGGACGAGACCACGGCTACGCGCCGGCCGCGCAGCGCCAGGTCGAGCGCGAACTCCGCCCGCTGGGCCTCGACCCGGTTGTCGCTGCCGTGCCGTCGCTGCCGCGGATTGGCCGGCACCCGGTCGACGTAGGGCGCGTAGCCGACGATGTCGTCGGCGGCGGCCAGCACGGCGGCTGCCTGCGGGGTCAGCCAGTCACGCCCGGCCGGCCCGAGACCGACGACGTCCACCCGGCCAGGCACGGAAACCGCGCCAGGCACAGAAACCGCGCCAGCTTCGGAAATCCCGCCAGCTTCGGAAACCCCAGAAGGCCGGGAAAGCGCAGCCGCTTCCGAAACCTGGCCGGCCGCTTCCGGCCCGGCCAGCAGCAGCAGCGACATGTACGGGACCGCCGACGGGTCGACGTCGCCCGCCCGTTCGATGACCTGCCGCTCCCCGCCGGAGGCGCGCTCGACGTAGTAGGCCGCCTCCAGCCGGCCCGCGTCCTTCAGCGCCGCGCGCACATCCGGGTAACTCCGGCTTATCTTCATCACGGCCGCCGCGCCGGTGCCGCTCAGCCGCCGGGCCAGTTCCTCGCGCGGCAGCGTGCCGGGCAGTACGGTCAGCACGTCGTCGCCTTCGACCAGTGGCATCGCCAGGGCGGCGGAGGCGGCGCTGACCGAGGTGATACCGGGCACGATCTCGGTGCGGAACCGGCCGCTGATCCGTTTGTGCATGTGCATGTAACTGCTGTAGAAGAGCGGGTCGCCTTCGGCCAGCAGCACCACGTCGCGCCCGGCGGCGAGGTGTGCCGTCAGCCGGGCGGCGGCCGCCGCGTAGAACTCCTCAATGGCCCCCTCGTAGCCGCCCGGGTGGTCCGTGGTCTCCGTCGTCAGCGGGTAGACGAGCTGTTCCTCGATCTGGTCGCCGCGCAGGTACGGCTCCGCGATGGACCGGGCGACCGAGCGCCCGTGCCTGGCCGAGTGGTAGGCCACCACGCCCGCGGCACCGATGATCCGGGCGGCCTTCACCGTGACAAGCTCCGGGTCGCCGGGCCCGAGCCCCACCCCGTACAGTACGCCGTCGCTCATTCCGCCTCGCTCGCGATCGCGTTAACGGCGGCCACGGTCATCGCGCTGCCGCCGCGCCGCCCGTGCACCACCAGGTAGTCAAGCCCGGACGCGGCCAGCGCCCGCTTCGATTCCGCCGCACCGATGAAGCCGACGGGGATGCCGAGCACCGCCGCGGGCCGCGGTGCTCCCGCGTCGATGAGCTCAAGCAGCCGGAACAGTGCGGTCGGAGCGTTGCCGATGGCGACCACGGCGCCTGCGAGCCGCGGTACCCACAGGTCGAGCGCCGCCGCCGAGCGCGTCGTGCCAAGCCGTTCCGCCAGCGACGGCACCGCCGGGTCGCCGAGCGTGCACACGACTTCGTTGCGGGCGGGCAACCGGGGCCTGGTGATGCCGGACGCGACCATCTGCGCGTCGCACAGCACCGGCGCGCCGTCGAGCAGCGCGGCCCGCGCGGCGCGCACCACCCCGTCGCTGTAGCCGACGTCGCCCGGCAGGTCGGTCATCCCGCAGGAGTGGATCATCCGCACCACGACCCGCGACACATCGGCCGGGAACCGCGCGAGGTCGGCTTCCGTCCTGATCGTGGCGAACGAGCGGCGGTAGATCTCCCCGCCATCGCGGAGGTAGTCAAACTCCGGCAACCTGGTACCCCTCGCTTGTGGCGGTCACGTCGATCTCGGTCGCGGCGGGCCGGCCGCAGTGCCTGGCGCACCCGCTGACGTGCACCAGCCGCCCGGGCCAGCGCTCCGCGAAGCCAGCCGCGTCCGCCTGCACATCCGCCAGCGCGCTGGCACACCCCGGCCGGCCCGCGCACGCGGTGACCCGCAGCCAGCGCGACTGGTCGTCGGTACCGAAGCCGAGCCGGGCCGCATCGCGCAGCACGGCGTCCGCGTCGGCCAGCCGCGGCAGCACGACGCTGCGCCACGGGGTAACCCGTGCATCCGCGTCCGCGACCCGCTCCGCGATCCAGGTCAGCTGGGCCGAGGTCAGCCGCCCGAGCGGCGCCAGCAGCACGGCAGAAAAATCATAGTCATCCCGAACGCCAGCAGCTGACTCCCCGCCCCCACGGTCTCCTCGCAGGCCGACAAGCCCGACGGGCCGCGCCTTTGTCGCGGCGACGCCCGCGATCGGCTCGTCCGCAGCTGGCTGCCCTTGGCTGGCCTGGCCGGCACCGTCGCGTTCCGTGGCCCGGACGAGCCCGAGTCGGCCAGCCACGGCGGCCCGCACCCGCTCCGCGCCCGCCGGCAGGTCGGCGATCCGCCAGGCGGCCCTGCCGGACTCCGCCCGCAGGGCTAGGAATACCTCCGCGCAGGCGAGCATCGTGGTGACGACCCCGGAGGCGGGAACGACGAGACCGTTCACCACGGCGTCTTCCCCGCGCATGACGGCGACCACATCGGCCTGCGGCACGTCGGCACCAGCCCCGGCGACGTCGCCGTGTCCGTCGTCGATCGCGAACAGGAACCGGCCGGACAGCTGGGCAAGGTGCGGCCGCGCGCACAGCGCCGCGTCCAGGGCCCGGACCAGACCGGTCAGGTCGTCGCCGCCGTCCAGGCCGGCCAGCGGCGAGGCGAGTACGTTGCGCACCCGGTCATGGCTCAGCGACGGCAGCAGGCCGGCGGCGGCGAGTTCGGCCGTCAGCGTGCCCGCGGCGTCAGCCGGCAGCCCGCGCAGCTGCACGTTGCCGCGCGAGGTGAGCTCGACGCGTCCGTCGCCGAGCTCGTCCGCGAGGCGGGCGAGTACCCGCAGCTGCGGCGCGGCGACCAGCCCGCCCGGCAGCCTGACCCGGGCCAGGAACCCGTCGGCCGCTTCGGCCAGCCGCAGCGCGCCCGGGCAGCGGTCATCCGCCGGGCGGCTGGCTGACACCGCTCGGCTGACAGGCTCCGCTCGGCTGGCGGGTGCCGCTCGGCTGAGGGGCGCTGAGCGGCCGGCAAAGGGGCTGGTTGGTGGCACGCCCGGATTGTATGTCAGCGTCCGGCTTAGCGCCGGTGCGGGGGTGAGCGGGGACTGGCCGGCTACGGGAGCCCGGGTGAGTCCCGGAAGCCGGCTGACTCAGTCACCGGAGCGACCGGTGCCGTCTGGCCGGGTTTCCGGGGCCCGAGCGCGCCGGCCGCCGCGAAGGCCGCGACGAACAGGGCGGCGATCACCCACAGGGAGCTCAGCAGCCCCGCCGACTGGGCCAGGGCGCCGATCGCGGGCGGGCCCGCCAGGTTGGCGAAGTAGCCGATGGACGCGACGACGCTGATCCGCGCGGCCGGGTCAGGGCCGCTCTCCGCGGCGGCGGACATGCCGAGGGGGAAACCCATGGAGACGCCGACCGCCCACAGCACCACGCCGAGCAGGACGGCCCAGCGGTTCCCCGCCAGGATGAACAGCATGATGCCGACGATGCCGAGGGCGGTGGTGAGGCGGATGGTTCGGACGCGGCCGAGGCGGTCGACGACCGGGCCCGCGAAGATCCGGGTGAGTCCTTCGGAGAGCGCGAACGCGGTGAAGAACAGCGCGGCGACCGCCGCGGTCTGCCCGTGGTTGCCGCGCACCGCCAGCGTGAGCCAGCTGTTGGCCGAGCCCTCGCCGAGCTCGACGCCGAGCATGACGAGCCCGATGAGCAGCAGCCGCCAGTCGGCCCAGCCGCGCAGCCACTGACGGAGCTGTGCTCGCCGCTGCTCGCGTCGCCGTTCCCGCTCCGACTCGTCCGGCTCAGACCCGTCCCGTCCGGACTGGTCCTGCTTGGATGCGTCCTGCTCGGACTGGGCTTGCCCTGGTTGCCCCGCTGGGTTGAGCCCGCGCCCTGGTATCCCCGGGGCCAGCACGAAGGCGGCCGCCGCGACCACGAGCGCCTCGCCGATGAGCTGCGCCGCCGGGGTGACGTCGAGGGCGGCGCAGGCCGCGCCGACGCCGGACCCGACGGCGGCCCCGATCGACCAGGCGGCGTGCATCATCGGCATGAGGGTGCGCCCCGCGGTCCGCTCGACGCCGGAGCCCTCGACGTTGATCAGCACGTCGAGCATGCCGATGCCCGTCCCTGTGACCACGAAGGCGACCGCCAGCAGCGGCAGCGACCGCAGGATGAGCGCCAGGCCCATCACGGTCATCGACGCGGTAATGAGCAGCAGCGCTCCGGCGACCGCCCGGCGGCCGCCGAGCCGCTGCCGCACCGGACCCGCGGCGAGCAGTCCGAAGATGGCACCGACGGTCACCCCCGCCAGCAGCAGCCCGATGGTGGCGGTGCCCACGTTCAGGTCAGTCTTGATGGCCGGCAGCCGCGGGCCCCAGGCCGAGATCGTGATCCCGCCGAGTCCGAACGCGGCCGTGACCGACCAGCGCCAGCGAGCCAGCCCGGATCCGGCCGGCGGGACACTGTCTGGCGGGACATTGGCGCTCGCCATCCTGGTACCTCCGCTCCAAAACCGTCTAGATGCGCTGCAAAACCTTCCAGTGGAAAGTATCACCCGGACGCCAACGGGGGAATCCCGTGCCGAAGGGGCCGAGGGGCTAGGGGAGTACAGCTAGCACGCTGCCTGCGGCCCGCTGTCTCGCGGCAGCAGCCGGTCAAGAATCGCCAGTGAGCGGCTTACGTCGACCGCCTCGGGGTCGAGCAGCCACTGGATCTGCAGGCCGTCGGAGGCGGCGATCACCAGCGCGGCCGCGTCCGCCGGGTCGATGCCCGCGGCGACCCCGCCTTCCCGCTGCGCTGACTCGATGCGCGTGGCGAGCTCCTGGCGCAGGGACCGGAACCGGCCACGTACGAACTCCCTGGTCACCGCGTGCTGCTCCTGCAGCGCGTCCGTGGTCAGGGTCGCGTACAGCTCGACCAGGCCGGGAATCGAGCGGTTGCGCTCGGCCGCGCCGACGATCAGCCCGACCGCGGACTCGTCGCTGGGGGAGTGGTCCCCGACGGGCATGTCCCGCTCGGCCCGCGCCTCGTGCGTACGGTACGCCTCGACGAGCAGCTCGTCGCGGGATGAGAAGTAATGACGCAGCGCGGTGTGCGACACCCCGATCGCTTCACCCACCGTCCGCAGCGAGGCCCGGTCCACGCCCCGCTGTGCCAGCAGGTCGATCACGCTGTCCAGGATCTGCTGCCTGCGCCGCACCCCTTTCGGGTACGGCCGGCGCGCGGGCCTGCCGTCGTCCGGCTCCTGGGTCGCCACGTCCGTCACCCCCTTTCAAGAGCACGGCCATCGTAAGAGCACGGCCGTCGTTAGGCACGGCCGTCGTTAGGGCACGGCCGTCGTCAGGGCACAGCCATCGTAGGAGGCCGGCTGGCCCGCCCGGGTTGACGGGCTTCGATATGCGCGGATACCGTCCAGAGTGCGTGACGGCGCCAGGGAAGCTGGTGGGAGTCCAGCACGGTCGCGCCACTGTGAGCCAGCCGCGAGCCGGCTGGCGAAGTCAGGTACCAAGCCGTCACGATCCCCCGGTCAAGTAGGGACGCAGGATCCCGAAGGAGGCACCGCACCGTGATCGTTCTGCTGTCCACCTCGGACACCGACCTGCTGTCGGCCCGCGCCAGCGGCGCGGGCTACCGGCTCGGCAACCCGGCCAGGCTCGGCGCCGAAGACGTGCCCGCGCTGCTGGCCGGCGCGGCCGGCGTTGTCGTACGGATCCTCGGGGGGCGGCGGGCCTGGGAAGACGGGCTCGACGCGGTGCTCGCGTCCGGCGTGCCCGCCGTCGTGCTCGGCGGCGAGCAGGTGCCCGATGCCGAGCTCATGGAACTGTCGACGGTCGCGACCGGGACCGTCGCCGAGGCGCACGCCTACCTGGCGCACGGCGGACCTGAGAACCTGCGGCAGCTCGCCCGGTTCCTGTCCGACGCGATCGAGCTGACAGGCGAGGGCTTCGACCCGCCGGCCCCGATGCCCACCTGGGGGATCCTCAGCAGGCCAGAGGCTGGCAGTGCAGACGCACCGGAAAGCACGCCCGCACCGGAAAGCACGCCGGCACCGGAAAGCACGCCCGCCTCTCAAAGCACGCCACGGCCGGTCATCGGCATCCTGTACTACCGCGCCCATCATGTCGCGGGCAACACCGGCTTCGTGCACGCGCTGGCAGACGCGGTGCAGGCGGCGGGCGGGCAGCCGCTCCCGGTGTTCTGCTCGTCGCTGCGCACGGCCGAGCCTGGCCTGATCGACACGCTGCGCGCGGCGGACGCGATCGTGGTGACCGTCCTCGCTTCGGGCGGGCTGGTGCCGGCCGCGGCCGGGGCGGGCGGCGCCGACGAGGAGTGGGACATCGGCGCGCTGGCCGGCCTGGACGTGCCGGTTCTGCAGGGCCTGTGCCTGACCTCCTCCCGTGCCCAGTGGGCGGCCAGCGACGAGGGGCTGACCCCGCTTGACGCGGCCACCCAGATCGCGATCCCCGAGTTTGACGGGCGCCTCATCACGGTGCCGTTCTCGTTCAAGGAGACCGGCCCTGACGGTCTCACCAGCTACGTGCCCGACCCCGAGCGCACCGCGCGGGTCGCGGGCATCGCCGTGAAGCACGCGATGCTGCGGCACGTGCCGCCGGGGGAGCGGCGGGTCGCCCTAATGCTTTCTGCCTATCCGACCAAGCACGCGCGGATTGGCAACGCGGTCGGCCTGGACACCCCGGCGTCCGTGATCGCCCTGCTCACGGCGCTGCGGGACGCGGGCTACGACATCGGCGGCGACCAACTGCCCGGGGTCGCGGCGGGTGACGGTGACGCGCTCATTCACGCGATCATCGCGGCCGGCGGCCAGGACGAGGACTGGCTGACGCAGGAGCAGGTCGGCAGCAGCCAGGTACGGATCGGCGCGGCGGGCTACCGCGCGTGGTTCGCGAGCCTCGACGAGAACCTCCGGCGCGCGGTCACCGGGCACTGGGGCGAGCCGCCTGGCGAGCTGTTCACCGACCGCAGCCGTGACCCGGACGGTGAGATCGTGCTGGCCGCGCTGCGCGCGGGCAACGTCGTGGTGCTCGTGCAGCCGCCGCGCGGGTTCGGGGCCAACCCGGTCGCCATCTACCACGACCCCGACCTGCCGCCGAGCCACCACTACCTGGCGGCCTACCACTGGCTGCGGGAGGACTTCGGCGCGCACGCGGTGGTGCACGTGGGAAAGCACGGCAACCTGGAGTGGCTGCCTGGCAAGACCGCCGGGATGTCCGCCGCCTGCGGCGCCGACGCGGCGATCGGCGACATCCCGCTGGTCTACCCGTTCCTGGTGAACGACCCGGGCGAGGGCACCCAGGCCAAGCGGCGGGCGCACGCCACGCTGATCGGCCACCTGGTGCCGCCGATGGCGCGGGCCGAGAGCTACGGCGATATCGCCCGGCTTGAGCAGCTGATGGACGAGCACGCGCAGATCGCGGCGCTCGACCCGGCCAAGCTGCCCGCCGTCAGGGCGCAGATCTGGACGCTGATCCAGGCGGCCAAGCTCGACCACGACCTCGGTCTTGACGGGCGTCCGCACGACGCCGAGTTCGACGATTTCCTGCTGCACGTCGACGGCTGGCTCTGCCAGATCAAGGACGCTCAGATCCGCGACGGCCTGCACGTGCTCGGACGCGCGCCGGCGGGCGCCGAGCGGGTGAACCTGGTGCTCGCGATCCTGCGCGCCCGGCAGATGTGGGGCGGCCAGGCGCAGGCGCTGCCCGGGCTGCGCGAAGCGCTCGGCTACGCCGAGGCGTCCGGTCACCGTAAGTCGGCCGACGCGGTCGAAGCCAGGGCCAGGGCGCTCGTACAGGCCATGGAAGACGCCGGCTGGGACCCCGCCGCGGTACCGGGCGTCGTCGCGGGCACGCTCGGTGCAGGTGAGAGCGGAGGCCCGGATGGCGGCGTCCAGGGCACCGGTGCCGCTGGTGCCGGCGCGGACGTCACTGACCTGGACAGCAGTGACCTGGACCGTAGTGACGTGGACCGCACTGACCTGGACGTCACTGACCTGGACCGCAGTGACCTGGACCGCAGTGACCTGGACGTCACTGACGTGGACCGCAGTGACCTGGACCGTAGTGACGTGGACCGTACTGACCCGCGGGCGGTGGCCGCCGTGCTGACGTTCGCCGCCACCGAAGTCGTGCCGCGGCTGGCCGGCACCGCCGACGAGCTCACCAGGACGCTGCACGCGCTCGGCGGCGGGTTCGTACCCGCGGGGCCGAGCGGCTCGCCGCTGCGCGGGCTGGTGAACGTGCTGCCGACCGGCCGTAACTTCTACTCGGTCGACCCGCGCGCGGTTCCCTCCCGGCTGGCCTGGGAGACCGGCCAGGCAATGGCCGACTCGCTGCTCGCGCGGTACCTGGCCGAGACGGGCACGTACCCGGAGTCGGTGGGCCTGTCGGTCTGGGGGACCGCGGCCATGCGCACTTCGGGCGACGACGTCTCCGAGGTGCTGGCCCTGCTCGGCGTGCGGCCGGTATGGGACGAGGCGTCCCGGCGGGTCAGCGGGCTCGACCCGGTGCCGCTCGCCGAGCTAGACCGCCCGCGCGTCGATGTCACGGTGCGCATCAGCGGTTTCTTCCGCGACGCGTTCCCGCACGTGGTCACGATGCTGGACGACGCGGTCCGGCTGGTCGCCGGGCTCGACGAGCCCGACGAGCAGAACTACGTCCGCGCGCACGCGCGGGCGGACCTGGCCGCGCACGGCGACGAGCGCCGGGCGACCACCCGGATCTTCGGCTCCAAGCCGGGCGCGTACGGGGCCGGGCTGCTGCCGCTGATCGACGCGCGGAACTGGCGCGACGACGCCGACCTGGCCGAGGTCTACGCGGCCTGGGGCGGCTTCGCCTACGGCCGCGACCTCGACGGCCGTGAGGCGCGGGCGGACATGGAGACCTCGTACCGGCGGATCGCGGTGGCCGCGCACAACACCGACACGCTCGAGCACGACATCGCCGACTCCGACGACTACTTCCAGTACCACGGCGGCATGATCGCGACCGTCCGCGCGCTGACCGGGCGGGCGCCGCGGGCTTACATCGGCGACTCCACCCGGCCGGATACCGTGCGCACGCGGTCGCTGGCCGAGGAGACCGCACGCGTGTTCCGCGCCCGGGTGGTCAACCCGCGCTGGATCGACGCGATGAAGCGTCACGGCTACAAGGGCGCGTTCGAGCTCGCCGCCACGGTGGACTACCTGTTCGGCTATGACGCGACCGCGGGCGTGGTCGAGGACTGGATGTACGACAAGCTCACCCAGGCCTACGTCCTCGACCAGGGGATGCGCGAGTTCTTCGGCCAGTCCAACCCGTGGGCGCTGCACGGTATCGCCGAACGGCTCCTCGAAGCGGCCGAACGCAAGCTCTGGAACAACCCCGACCCGGAGACCCTGGCCGCGCTCCGCCAGGCCTACCTGGAGACTGAGGGCGATCTCGAGGACCGCTAGGTCAGCTGGCGGTGCGGAGAACGTGGCGATCTCGAGGACCGCTGGGTCAGCTGCGGCGCGGAGAACGAGGGCGACCTCGACGACGCAAGTTCTCCTGCGCTGCGCTAGTTCTCCTGCGCTGCGCTAGTTCTCGTGCGCTGCGCTAGTTCTCCTGCGCTGGCCTAGTTCCCCCGGGGGGCCTTACTTCCCGTGCCCTAGTTCCCCAGTGCTGCCCTAGTCCACGCTCGCTTGCTGAGCAGGCGGAGGCCGTTGAGGCCGACGATGACGGTTGATCCTTCGTGTCCGAGGACGCCAAGCGGCAGCGGCAGGTGCCCGGCCAGGTCCCAGATCACCAGGGCGGCGATGATCGTGGCGGCGATGACGAGGTTGGCGGCGACTACCCGGCGGGCGCGGCGTGACAGGGTGATGACGGTGGGGACCGTCGCCAGGTCGTCGCCCATAATCACGGCGTCGGCGGTGTCCAGGGCAAGGTCGGAGCCGGCCCGGCCCATCGCGACGCCGACGTGCGCCGCGGCGAGCGCGGGGGCGTCGTTGACGCCGTCGCCGACCAGCAGGACGCGCTGGCCGGCCTCCTGCAGGGCGCGTACGGCCTCGACCTTGTCCTGCGGGAGCAGCCCTGCCCGCGAGTCGGTGATCCCTGCCTGCGCTGCGAGGCGTCTTGCGGCACGCTGATTGTCGCCGGTCAGCAGCAGCGGCTCGGTTCCGGTGACGGCGGTAATCCGGGCAACGGCGCTCGCGGCGGCCGGACGGATTTTGTCGGCGATGCCAAGCAGGGCAGCCGGCGCACCGTCGATGCGAACCACGGCGACGGTCTGCCCGTCGTCTTCCAGGCCGGCCACGAGGCGGCCAGTATCGTCACCGGGGCCGGGGCCGGGGCCGGGGCCGGGATCAGGGATGGAGCCGGGGCCGGAGCTGGCCTCGTCGTCGAGGAGATGGGCCGGGTTGCCGATCTCGACCAGGCGGCCGCCTACTCGCGCGGTCACGCCCCGTCCGGGGTGCGCGGTGAACTGCTCGGCGCGGGCCATGGGCAGGCCCGCGTCACGGGCGGCGGTCACGACGGCCCGGCCGAGCGGGTGCTCGGAGAGGTTCTCAGCGGCCGCGGCTAGCACGAGGATGCCGTTCTCGTCCAGGCCGGAGCCCGGTAGCAGGGTGATCCCGGCCAGCCTGGGAGTGCCTTCGGTCAGCGTGCCGGTCTTGTCGAAGGCGACCCGTGTGGTGCTGCCGAGCTGTTCCATCACGGTGGCTGACTTGATCAGGACGCCGTGGCGGCCGGCGTTGGCCATCCCCGCGAGCAGCGGGGGCATGGTGGCCAGGACGACCGCACACGGGGAGGCGACGATCATGAAGGTCATCGCCCGCAGCAGGGTGGGCTGGAACGCGGCCCCGGCCAGCAGCGGGACGGCGAACAGCAGCAAGGTCGCGCTGACCATGCCGATCGAGTAGCGCTGCTCGACTTTCTCGATGAACAGCTGGGTGGTGGCCTTGGTAGCGGAGGCCTCCTCGACCATGGCCACGATCCGCGCGACGACCGAATCCTGCGGCCCGCGGTCCACTCGCACACGCAGCGCTCCGGTGCCGTTGGCGGTCCCCGCGAACACGGCGTCCCCCGGTGTCTTGGGTACCGGCAGCGGCTCGCCGGTGATCGTGGCCTGGTCGACGTCGCTGGCCCCGGATAGCACCTGACCGTCGGCGGCGATCCGCTCGCCTGGGCGCACCAGGATCACGTCGGAGACCCGCAGGTCACCGGCATTCACCGGTTCCTCTCGGCCGTCGCCGGCGATCCGGACCGCTCGTTCTGGTGCCAGGTCAAGCAGTCCGCGGACGGCCTGGGCGGTGCGGTGGGTCGCCACCGCCTCCAGCGCCCCCGAGGTCGCGAAGATGACGATCAGCAGGCCGCCGTCGAGGACCTGCCCGACTGCGGCGGCGCCGATCGCGGCGGCAACCATCAGCAGGTCAACGTCCAGGGTGCGGCCGCGCAGCGCCCGCAGGCCAGCCAGCCCCGGCTCCCAGCCGCCCGCCGCGTAGCAGGCGAGGAAGAATACCCACGCCAGCGCGGCGGGTGCCCCGGTGAAGTGCGCGATCAGGCCGGCCGTGAACAGCACCGTGGCCAGCACTGCCCAGCACACCTCGGGCAGCGACCAGACGCCGCTGCGCAGGACCACGGCGGGCGCGTCGCGGAGCGCGCTCCGGGCGGTGCCCGCGGCGGTGCCGGTGTCGCGTGCGGTGCCGGTTTCCGGTGCGGTCAGCTGGGACGTCATGGTGCCCTTCTCTAGGTAGCGAGCAGCAAGTCCCTCGGTGGTGAGCAGCAACTCTCAGTGGTGAGCAGCAACTCTCTCGGATGAGCAGCGCGTCTCTGCGTGGGAGCAGCAACCCAAGACTACAGGATCATATGAAGAAGTGTTCATGTGTGCATCGCTGCTATCCTGCGGGTATGGGTCACGAACCGGGGGAACAGGACGGCCGGCTGACTCCGCCTGCGGTGCTCGATGCCGCCACCGCGGCGTCGGTCGCCGCGACCCTGCAAGCGCTGGCCACCCCGAGCAGGCTGCTGATCCTCGCCCGGTTGCGCCGGGAGCCCTGCTCAGTCACTCAGCTGTCAGCCGATATCGGCATGGAGCAGTCAGCCGTCTCCCACCAGCTCCGTCTGCTACGCCACCTCGGGCTTGTGGCAGGCACCCGCAACGGCAAGAGCACCGTCTACGCGCTGTACGACAATCACGTCGCGATGCTGCTTGACGAAGCCGTCTACCACAGCGAGCACCTGCGCCTCGGGATCCGCGACAACGTCGCCGTTCCGGAAACGGTCGCTGTTCTAGAAACGGTCGCTGTTCCGGAAAACGCAGCCTCAGCTGGCTGACGCCCGCGCGTTACCGGGCGGCGACCGGTGTCAGCCGCTCCCGTTCGGGATCAGCTCGACTTCCAGCCCAGCGCCACCGCGATCGCCGCGCATACCACCCCGGCCGCAAGGGTGACGGCGCGGCTGAGCCGGACGGCCCTGGTGATGTCCGCTGCTTCTGGTGCGCGCCCCGCCGCGCCGAGAACCGGGCGCTCCTCGACATAGGAGCGGTAGTCGTTGCGGCCGCCGAGGCGCAGGCCGAGCGCGCCGGCGAAGGCGGCTTCGGCCACGCCGGCGTTCGGGCTGGGGTGGCGGTGCCCGTCGGCCAGGGCGGTCGCCAGCGCGGCGCGGCCGCTGCCGCCCGCCGCCCGCGCGACGGCGGCGGCCAGCACGGCGGTCAGCCGGGCGGGCAGGTAGCTGGCGATGTCGTCGGCCCGCGCCGACGCCCAGCCAAAGTTCTCGTAGCGCGGGCTGTGGTGGCCGACCATCGCGTCGAGCGTGTTGACCGCCCGGTAGCCGAGCAGGCCGCCCACGCCCGCGAGGGCCCCCCACAACAGCGGCGCGACCACGGCGTCGGAGGTGTTCTCGGCCACCGACTCGACGACCGCCCGGGCGATCTCGGTTTCGTCGAGGGTGTCGGTGCGGCGGCCGACGAGGTGGGTGAGCTGCTCGCGGGCGGCGGGCAGGTCGCCGCGCCGCAGGTGGGCCGCGACGGCTTCGGCCTCGGCGCTCAGCGACCGCGAGCCGAGGACGGTCCAGGTGCCGAGGGCGGTGACGGCGGTCAGCCAGAGCGCGGGCAGGCGGCGCGGCAGCAGGCCGAGGGCCACGGGCGCTGCCACCAGCAGCGCCGCGTAAGCCGCTCCGGTGAGGCGGTCGTCACGCCACATGCGCGTCTCGAGGCGGGCGGCGGCGCGGCCGAACAAGGCGACCGGGTGGCCGCGGCGCGGGTCGCCCGCGACCTGGTCGACGGCGACGCCCGTGAGCAGTCCCACGGCGACGGAAACGGCGCGGCGGCGGGCGTAACCATCGGGAAAGCTAGTGCATCGCATGGTGCCCGTGCCCGCCGCCGTCGGTGCCGTCCGTGTCGTCGGCGTCTGGCGCCGGCGCGCCGCCCATCATCCGCAGCATCGGCACGCCGCCGGTCCGCACGAAGCGCGTGACCAGGACGGCCGCCAGGACGAGGAAGACGATGTTCAGCCAGCTGGTGTAGTTCCAGGAGACCCCGTCATCGGGGATCTTGGCGGCGGCGCTGTCGGGGATGAGCCCGAGCCCGCCGAAGACCAGCTCGACCGCGTAACCGGCCGCGACCATCGCGGTGAAGAAGGTGGCGAGCAGGAACACGGCCATCCGCGTGCCGTAGTACTTGCGGTAGATGTTCAGGATCGGCGCGATGATCAGGTCGGCGAAGATGAACGCGGCCACGCCGCCGAAGCTGAGGCCGCCCTTCCACAGCACCACCGCCAGCGGCACGTTGCCGATCGAGCACACGAAAGACAAGATCGCGACCACCGGCCCGATCAGCGGTCCCCACAGCTTGGCGGCCAGCGGGTGGCCGGCGAAGAAGAACGAGTGCCAGAAGGCGTCGGGCACCCAGGCGGCGATCGCGCCGGCGATCAGCAGCCCGATCACCAGGTCCCTGATGATCGCGGCCCACTCCATCACGAACACGTGGCTGACCGAGGTGAACCCCTCGCGCGAAAACAGCCGGGCCGCGAACGAGCCGTCCCCGCTGACGGACATGTCCATCGCCGCGTGGCCCTCCATCGAGCCCGCGATGCCGCGGTCGGCCTGCTCTCTGGCGCGGTCGAGCAATCGGGTGCGGAGGAACAGGCGGAACAGCACCGCCAGGATCACGATCATCAGCGGGCCGCCGGTGAACTCGGCCAGGGTGAACTGCCAGCCCATCAGCAGCGCGAGGATCACCCCGAGCTCGATCACCAGGTTGGTCGACGCGATCTCGAACGCCATCGCGGCGGTGAAGTCGGCCCCTTTGCGGAACAGCGCGCGGGCCAGCGCCACCGCTGCGTAGGAGCACGAGGACGAGGCGGCCCCGAGCCCGGCCGCGAGCGCCAGCGTCCGCGGGCGTCGGTCGCCGAGCAGCCGTACCACCGTGGACCGCCGCACCACCGCCTGTATCACAGCCGACAGCGCGAAGCCGAGGATCAGCGCCCAGGTGATCTCCCAGGTCATCGACCCGGTGAGCTTCAGGGCGTGCAGGATGGCATTCAGGAGAGCGACTCGTCCAGGTCGCCGAGGCTGCGGATGAGCTCGGTGTTGGCGGTGTAGTCGACGGGGCAGGCGATGACCGAGACGGTGTCGTCGGCCAGCGCGGTCCGGAGCGTGGGCAGCAGTTCGTTCGCGGCCTCGATCCGGTACCCCTTGGCGCCGAAGCTCTCCGCGTACCGGACGAAGTCGGGGTTGGCGAACCGGGTGTCCACGTTGTGCCCGATCTCCATGTCCATCTTCCAGCTGATCAGGCCGTACGCGTCATCGACCCAGATGAGGATCACGAACGGCAGCCGCATCCGGAGCGCGGTCTCGATCTCCTGCGAGTTCATCAGGAACGAGCCGTCGCCGGTGGCGACCAGCACCTTCGCCTGCGGCCTGGCGATCTTGGCGCCGAGGGCGCCGGGCACCGTCCACCCCATCGTCGACAGGCCGTTGGAGATCAGGCAGGTGTTCGGCGCGTACGTCGGGTACAGCCGGGCCATCCACATCTTCAGCGCGCCGGTGTCCACAAGCACGATGTCCTCGCGGCCGAGGGCCGCCCTGGTGTCGGCCACGATGCGGGCCGGGTGCATCGGGAACCGCTGGTCCTGCTGCCCGCTGCTGAGCTCGGACGAGATCAGTTCCCTGATCGGCTCCGCGCCGGCCGACGGCGACTTGCGCCACACGGCGGCGGCCAGCGCGTCCAGGCTGTGGCTGATGTCGGCGGTGAGGCCGACGGAGACGTCGTAATGGGCGTCGACCTCGGCCGGGAAGCGGTGCACGTGGATGATCTTGGTGGTGCCGTCGGGGTTGATCCTGACGGGGTTGAACTCCTGCAGTTCGTAGCCGACCGCGACGATGACATCGGCCTGGTCGAAGCCGAAGTTGACGTAGTCGTGGCGCATGAAGCCGACCGTGCCCAGTGCGAGGGGGTGGTCGTCGGGGAACACGCCCTTGCCGTGGAAGGTCGTCGCCACGGGGATGTTCAGTGCCTGGGCGAAGCGGATGAGTGCCTCGCTGGCGCCGGCCCGGGCGGCGCCGTGGCCCGCGAGCACCACCGGGTTGGCCGCCTCGCGCAGGATCTGCGCGGCCCGCGATACCTGCTCAGCCGACGGGTCGCCGCCCGACGGGACGTTCACCCGCAGCGGTGACAGCCCCGCGGGGGCGGCCGCCTCTTCCACGTCCTCGGGAACGGCCAGGTAGACGGCGCCGGGCCGTTCCGTCTGGGCGAGCTTGAACGCCTTGCGGATCATTTCCGGCGCCGCGCCTGGGGTGGCCATCAGCGCCGACCACTTGGTGGCGGGGGCGAACATCGACACGAGGTCGACGCCCTGGTGCGACTCCTTGAAGCTGCGCTGCATGCCGACCTGGGCCGACAGCGCGATCAGCGGGGTCGAGTTGGTGGTGGCGTCGGCGGTGCCGAGCAGCAGGTTGATGGCGCCGGGCCCGAGGGTCGCCGAGCAGACGCCGGCCTTGCCGGTCAGCCGCCCGTAGGTCTCCGCCATGAACGAGGCGCCCTGCTCGTGCCTGGTAAGCACGTACTCGATGGAGGACTTGGAGAGCGCCTCCATCAGGCGGATGTTCTCTTCGCCCGGGATACCGAAGACGTGGGTCACGCCCTCGTTCTCCAGGCACTCGACGATCAGTTCTGCCGTGGACCGTTCCTGCTCACCCATGAGGACAAGCGTAGTGGCGTGCTGTTTCCTGGTAGCACCCAGATAGTTCACGTTTGCGGAAGCGACCGGGCGGGACCAGGATGGGTGTCATGACAGCAGCCGACGACGTTACCGCGAAGCAGATCAGCGAGCTTGAGGCCCGGCGCTACCAGGCGATGACCGACGGCGACGTCGGCGCGCTCGGGGAGCTGTTCGCCGCGGACATGGTGTACACGCATTCCAACGCGGTGGCGGACAGCAGGCAGACCTACCTGGAGAAGATCGCGAGCGGCGAGCTCGACTACGGTCCGATGGAGCACCCGGAAAGAGAGATCCTGGTGCGCGGCGACTGCGCGCTGGTGTTCGGCGACATGCGCGGCGAGGTGCGCGTGGCGGGCGAGCTGCGGGTGCTGAACAGCATGGCGCTGTCAGTCTGGACACGCGAGAACGACAGCTGGCGTCTGCTGGCTTTCCAGCCGACCAGGTACCCGGCCTGAGTACCCCCGCACAGGGACGGACCGGCTTCATTAGGTTGGAAACCATTCTCGGACAGTAACCGGCAAGCCATTCTCAGCCACGTTCTGTCATGCGATAATTACCATCATGTACCAGATTGATGCACTTTCGCGCGGGCGCGTTGCTTTACGTGCGCCCGCGTGTAAAACCTGGCTTCAGTAACCCGGAAACTATTCCCGGTAGACATCGACGTGTGATAATCCAGCGTGGTACCACATTGGTCGACTTTGGGACCACAAGTCCTCATAAGTCGCGGCAGGTCCGCAGTTTTCACTGAAAGCCGTAAGCGGCCAGCCCTCACTGGCTGCCAGCAACGTCAGGAGTGTGCCCACCCTATGGCTCTCTCTGTTCGCTCCCGTCGCCTGTGGGCCGGCATGGCCGCGGGGGTGCTTGCCGTCGCGGCGCCCGTCGCCGCCACCGCCGGCACCGCGCACGCCGCGACCTCCCCGGGCCCCAATACCCCCGAGAAGGTCGCGACCGGTCTGCTGGCCGCGTCGCTGCCCGGCGCGGCGCCGTTCGGCACCACCCCGTCAGACACCCCCGAGCAGGTCTCCTTCATCCTCAGGGAGCGCGACAAGGGCCAGCTCGAGTCGTCGGTCACCAGTGGTCTCAGCAGCTTCGACTCGGTGAGCCAGTTCGCCGCCAAGTACGGGGCCAACCCGGCCGTCGTCAGCGCGCTGATCAGCTACCTGGGGAACTTCGGCATCAAGGCGACGGCGGACGCGGGCAACGTTGACGTCACCGCCACCGGCACGGCGGGCGAATTCGACGCCGCCCTGAGCTGCAGCCAGAAGAACTACCACGTGCCGTCGCAGCCCGGCTCCGACGGCCACCAGATCCCCGCGCAGACGGTGTACAGCGCGACCGCGGCGCCGAAGCTGCCGTACCGGCTGAGCCAGGACGTGCTCGCGGTGCTCGGGCTGACCAACTACGCGCCCTTCGTCAGCCACGCCGATCACCTGACCAGTGCGATCACCCCGAAGGCAGCGTCGTCCACGCCCAGCGACAACCTGCCGTCCAACTTCGCCTCCCGCTACGGCCTCACCCAGCTGGACAAGACGGCCGACGGCGCCGGGACAACCCTCGGCATCGTCACCCTGGCCACGGTTGACCCGGGAGCGCCGCAGTACTTCTGGACGAACGTCGCCAAGGTGCCGGCCACCGGCCGCACCGTGACCTCGGTCAACGTGGACGGCGGATCAGGCGCGCCGAGCGACGCCGCAGGCACCGGCGAGACCGACCTGGACGTCGAGCAGTCCGGCGCCCTCGCGCCCGGCGCCAACGTGGTCATTTACCAGGCGCCGAACACCGACCCCGGGTTCATCGACGCGTTCTTCTCCGCCGCCAGCAGCAACGCCGCCGACAGCCTCTCCACCAGCTGGGGCGAGTCGGAGACAGTGGTCGCCGCCGGGGTCGCGGCCGGAACCGAGACGGCCGCTTACGAGGCCGCCTTCGACGAGGCCTTCCTCGAGCTGGCCGACCAGGGCCAGTCGGTCTTCGACGCCTCGGGCGACGCCGGCGCCTACGACGACTCCGACGAGCTCGGCACCACCGAGCTGGTCGCCGACACCCCGGCCGACAGCCCCTACGCCACCGCTTCCGGCGCGACCACGCTGCCGTTCACCGGCACGCTCACCGGCGCTAAGGGAACCGCCAAGGTCAGCGTCGCGGCGCAGCGCGCCTGGGGCTGGGACTACCTGTGGAAGGCGATCGCGACGACGACAGGCACCACCTACGCGGAGGCCGCGATCGCGAACGCGGCCGGCGGCGGCGGCGGGTTCAGCAGCGTCGAGCCCGAGCCGTCCTACCAGCGGCAGGTGCCGGGCACTTCCAGCTACGAGGGAGTCAAGTACTTCACCCCGACCGATCCCCAGGTGATCGTGACGGGCACCGACTTCACGGAGCCGACCAGCTGGAGCGTCACCTCGACACCGCCGGTGGTTTCCGGCTACGCCTCCGGCCGCGCGGAACCCGACATGTCGGCCGACGGCGACCCCGAAACCGGTTACCTGCTCTACGAGCCGTCGGCTGTAGCTGCGGGCGGTACGGCGCTCGAGGGCGGCTGGGGTGGCACCAGCTTCGTTGCGCCGCAGTTCAACGGCTCGGCCGCGGTCATCGACTCCTACCTGGGGCACCGCACCGGACTGTGGAACCCGAGCCTGTACGCGCTGGCCACCGGTCCCGACAGCCCCGTTACGCCGCTGAACACGACGGGCACCAGCAACGACAATCTGTTCTACACCGGCAAGGCAGGCACGCTCTACAACGCGGCCACCGGCCTCGGCGTGCCGAACTTCACCAAGCTCGCCGCCGACCTGGCCGGCTAACGGCAGCGGCCTGACGGCAGCGGCGTAACGGCAACGGCGTAACGGCAACGGCGTAACGGCAATGGCTGGCGGTACCACGCCGCGGGCCCGGAACCGGGCTGTCTCTCATTGACGAGAGGCGGCCCGGTTCTTTTCGTCTGAGCGCTTCCGTGACGTTTGTGGCGAGCGGTGCGGCGTCAACTAGCCGAAAACTAGGAAACCGCTGGAAGAATAAAAGATCATGGAAAGTTTTCGTGCTCTGGTACATACGAATTACCAATTAGATAAAAGTTACCATCACAATAGTATGAGCAGTCACGTCAGTCACTTGCGCACGTGAGCACCGGGCCTAACATCACTCGGTGCTCGGTGCTCGGTGCTCGGTGCTCGGTGCTCGGTGCTCGGTGCTCGGTGCTCGGTGCTCGGTGCTCGGTGCTCGGTGCCCGGTGGCAGGTCACGGGACCGCAGTGCACGCGCTGACGGTGAGCGTCGCGGTGGTGGCCGCTATCGCCGCCGAGTGCCCCAGCCTCGTCTGGCTGCTGCCCGCGAAGGCCGCGGCTGAAAGTGGTGACGGTTCAGGCCGCCGGCGGCGCGACCGGCGCGGTCTGGCCCGACCGGCGCAGTGAATCGGCGACGAAGCCGCTGGCCTTGAGTTCTTCGACCAGCTCGCGCAGGAACCTGACCGACTCCGCGCGCCTGGTCTTGGCCGTGCCCACCGCCTGCGGGATCTCCATGAACCGCTCGTCGATCAACCGGAACTCCGGGTGCGCGGCGACGAAGTCGGTGACCGGCTCCCTGACACCGGCCGCCGCTTCGAGGTTCCCGGCGACGAACACCCCGGTCCCCTCGGCGCCGCGGACGATCGTCGCGTGCCGCAGCGTGCGGGTCAGGTAAAGGTCGTAGGCCGAGCCCTGCTTCACGCCGACGCGCACGCCCGGGCGGTCGACCTCGGCCACCGTGGTCAGCGGGGACCCGGCAGGCACCGCGTAGACCCCCTCGATCAGCACGTACGGCGCGGTGAAGGCGATCTCCGCCGCGCGGGCCGGCTCGATCGCCAGGAAGGCGAGGCCGGCCCGTCCGGAGACCACGGCGTCGAACGATTCCCTGGCCGCGCCGAAGCACAGCAGCTCGGCCTCGACGCCGAGCCTGGCGGCGATCTCGCGGCCGATGTCGACGGCGACACCCGCGGGTGCGGCAGGCGTTCCCTGAGCGAGCACGGGGTTACCCAGGTTGACGGCGGCCCGCAGGACACCCCCTGGCGCGAGGTCAGCGACGATCTCTGGCGCGGCAGTCAGCATGAAGGACACGATAGCCGGGTACCGCGGGTGAGCCCGGTGCCCGGCAAGCGCGCGGCGTGCCTCAGGCGCCGTGTCCCAGGCCCGGGTCGCGCCCCGACGTAGCGAGGACCCGGTCGAGCGCGGACGCGTCCGGCGCCACCTCGACGGGCTCCGCGAAGCCCTTGTACTGGCGGAACAGCTCCGCGTTGGCCTCGACGGCCCCCAGCGCCGCTTCGGCCGCCCGGTCGCTGACCTGGTACCGCTGCCCGGTGGCGGTGGCCAGGTCCCAGCCGTGCAGCACCATCTCGGCCAGGTTGAGCGCGGCGACGTCGGCGGCCGGAGTGGCCGAGCCCATCACGTCGAGCGAGCCCTCCCACACCTCAGGCGCCGACCAGGCGGCCAGCGCGCGGTCGAGCTGCGCCCGGTAGTCAGCGGCGTAGCCAGGCTCGGCCGCGAAGTCGCGGTCCATCAGGTCCTGGCCGACCGACTCGCCGCGGGCCCTGGCCTCGAGGGAGTAAGAGGTCCACAGGATGAGGTGGTTGACCAGCGCGCGCACGTCCCACTCGGTGCACGGGGTGGGCAGCCCGAGCTGGCTGTCGCTGACGTTTCCCACGGTGCGCGCGGCCGCGCCGGCCGCGTCTGTCATCTCGGCATGCAGGTTCATGGTCACCGAGGCTAGCCAGGCCCGGTGCCGGAGTCTTGAAGAAACGCGACAGCTACCCTGCTGACGTGAGCGAACCAGGTGAGCCTGAGTCAGTCCCGGCAGGCCCGGGGGTGCTGCGGCCGGCGGCGGCCGCCGCCAGGTTCACCCTGTCGCGGCGCCTGCCGCCGGCCGACCTGGCGCCGTTCATCGACTTCTTCTGGATCGTCCGCTGGAACCTGCGCGGCCAGCCGCCGCACGAGCAGGACATCCTGCCGCACCCGAACGTGAACCTGGCCCTCGAGGCGTCAGGGGCGCGGATCTACGGGGTGGACCAGTCGATCTTCACCCGCCGCCTGGCCGATGAGGGCAGGGCGCTCGGCATCCGGTTCCGGCCCGGCGGTTTTCACCCGTTCTACCGGCAGCCGGTCACGACGCTGACCGACCGGGTCGTCCCCGCCGCGGAGGTGTTCGGCCCGGCGGCGGACGAGGCCCGCGCGGCGGCGATGGACGCCGGCGCCGGTGACGAGGCGATGATCGCGGCGGGCGAGCGGCTGCTCCGCGGAGCTGGCGCGGAGCCCGATCCGCTGGCCCAGCAGGTGGCCGGGATCGTCGACCGGATCACCGCCGACGCGGGCCCGCGCCGGGTGGCGGCCCTGGCCGAGGTCTCCGGCCTGCCGGAACGGCGGCTGCAGCGGCTGTTCGCCGAGTACGTCGGCGTGTCACCCAAGTGGGTGATGCGCCGCGCCCGGCTGCTCGAGGCCGCCCAGCGGGCCGACGCGGGCGACGCCGTGGACTGGGCGGTGCTCGCGGCCGATCTGGGCTACGCCGACCAGGCCCACCTGACCCGCGACTTCACCGCCACGCTGGGCGTGTCGCCGGCCAGGTACGTTCAGCCCTGACTCACGTTCAGCCCTGACTCACGCTGACCCGGCTGACACGGCCGGCAGCGCCGCCCGGATCCTGGCCGCGTACTCCTCGGCCTGCCCGGCGCTGTCGTACGGGTGCCGCGGCCCGAGCCAGAACCGCAGCCCGTCCTTCGGGTTGCGCGGAATGACGTGCAGGTGCAGGTGCGGCACGGACTGGCTGATCACGTTGTTGACCAGGATCATGCTCCCGGCCGCGGCCAGGCCGTCTTCGACCGCCCGCTCAAGCCGCTGCGCGGTGGTGAGGAACTCGGCCGCGAGGCCGGCCGGAAGGTCGGAAAGCAGCCGCAGGTGCGTCTTGGGCGCCAGCAGCGTGTGGCCGCGGAACAGCGGCCTGATGTCGAGGAATGCCAGCAGGTGCTCGGTTTCGAGCACGGTCGCGGCGGCCGCCTCCCCCCGGATGATCGCGCAGAACGGGCAGGTCGCGCTGGGATCACTGTGATCCGTGGAGCCAGGCATGCCCGCAGTGTAGAGGGAGCCCCGCAGTCTAGGGGGAGCAGCGCAGCGGGATACGCGCGGCGGGTTATCGGTCAGCTGCCCGATGTCTCGCCGACGCGGCGGCCCCATCCTTGGTGCCGACCCCTCGAGGCGGCGGACGCGGCACGCCCTCTGGTCACCAGGGTCAGCACCCGGTAACCCCAAGGAGCAGACTGTGCTGGTTCAGGCCCAGCCGGGCGATGCCGCGTTCGCGGCGTGCCTGCGGCTATTCCGCAACTACCCGCTGGCCGTCAGGCGGCACTACGCCGAGCACCGTTACGGCTCGATGGTGCTGGTGAACCGCGACACCGGCGTTCCCCGGTTCTACGTCCTCATCATGGAGTGGGACGACCTGTTCGTGCTCAGGCACTGGGACAGGCGCGACGGCGCGCGGGCGGAGATCGAGGCAGGCGCCGCGGTACCTGATGACGTCCGCCGGGTGATCGAGGCCAGCGTCCCGGTACCGCGGGACGGCGCCCTGCTCGGCTGGCTGTCCGGCTGCCAGGTGCAGGCGGTGGTCGCGGCCTACGGCCGGCTGCCCGAGCCGTGGGACGACGCCTCGGCCGTGCCCGGCGTGCTGGTGATGCCCCGCACGGGCAGCCAGCCCGCGGACTGGCCGCCGCTGACTGCCAGCCCTCTCGACGGCGGGCGGCTGTGGGAGTTCGTCAGGCGCGGCCAGCTGGCCGATCTCACCCCGGTTGTCGCCCGCTCGGCGGAGCGGGTGTTCTGGGTGCCGGGGTCCGATGGCAGGACCGGTCCCCAGTCCAGCGTCAGGATCGTCGTCACCGAGCGGCTGAGCAGCGACGAGCTGTGGCTGCCGGCCGGGGTCTACGCCGATCAGCTGACGCTGCGCGCGGGCACCGAAACGCAGACCGCGACCCAGCTCCTGTCCCTGCCCGGGGTCGTCGACCTAGCGGGCGGGCCGCGGCACCCGCTCGGCGTTTAACCAGCCTCAGCGCACCTCCTGAAAGCACCTCCTGAGAGCATCAGCCAGAATCCGTCCGGCTTGCGCCTTGTTTGCCCGTTTGCGCTGGCCCGCGTCGGCGGGAGTTGCTACGGTTCCCCTGCACACTTTATCGAGGGGAATCGCCATGGCCGGGATGGTCTTCTTCACCGACAATTACCAGGATCGCAGCAGCGACGACGGGTACCAATTCGAGTTTTTCTGCCGTCGCTGCGGTAACGGCTACTCCTCGCCGTTCCAGCATTCGGTGACCGGCTTCGGCGGGCGGCTGCTCCGCCTCGGCGGCGACATCGTCGGCGGCCAGCTCGGTTCGCAGGCGTCCCGGCTCGGCTACGACGCCGAATTCATGCGCGACACCGTGCGCGGCTCGACCCGCGACAAGGCGCTCGCCAAGGCCGTCGAGCAGATGAAGCCGTACTTCAAGCAGTGCCACAACTGCGGCCAGTGGGTCTGCGACCAGGTGTGCTGGAACACCGAGCGGGGGCTGTGCGTCAGCTGCGCGCCCAAGCTCGACCAGGCCGTCGCCCAGATGCAGGCGCAGGCGCAGGTCGCGCAGCTGAACCAGAAGATTCAGGCGCAGGACTGGACGAAGGACATCAACGTCCGCGACCAGGGGACCGGCCTGTGCCCGTCGTGCGGCCATGAGAGCGGCGGCGGCAAGTTCTGCCAGGATTGCGGTCACCCGCTCGCCGCCGCGCAGGCGGCGAAGAAATTCTGCGGCAACTGCGGAACCACGCTGAATGGCGCGAAGTTCTGCGCCGAATGCGGTACCCCGGCCGGATGACGGCCAGCTCCGCCTGGTACCGGCTGCTCGCCGCGGGCGGGGGTGAGGTTGAGGCCGGTGACGGCGAGGTGTCGCTGACAGGCGGTGTTCTCGAACTCCGGCCCGCCGTGGGCGCCGCACTGCGGGTCCCGTCCGCCCGGATCGCCTCGGTCGCCGAGCCCGCGCCGTTCACCGTGCTCGTCACGCTCTCCGACGGCACCGCGGTTGAGCTCAGCAGGCTCGGCCGGATGCGCAGCGAGCTGCTCGAAGACCTGCGCGATGCGCGGGCTGAGGTCGCCGCGGCGGAGTCCGGCGCAGTGGGGGACAGCGCCCGGTTCAGCGGAACGGTGGCGGCTTCCCCTGTCGACCTCCACGTCTTCGAAGACGCCCTGCTCGTCGTCGGCGGCGGTCAGGCACGCCGGTTCGCGTTCGCCTTTGCCGCCGGCGTACGCGTGCGGGACTACACGGTCACCGTCGACCTGGGCGGCGCGGGCACGCTCGACGTCACCCGGCTTGGCCGTCGCACCGGTGAGTTCGCCGCGCTGCTGGGCGAGCGGCTGCGGGAAGCGCGGAACCGCACGTCCGCCTTCCTCGGCTCGCTGCTGCCCGGGCTCGACCCGATGGCGCTGCGGGCCGCTGCCGGGCTGCTGCGCGACGGCGTGGCCGTGACGGCCCGCGCGCTGGACGCGGTCCATCCCGATCTCAGCGTCACCCTGCTGCGGGTCGCTACCCGGCCGGGCCGGCTGGCGGCGGTCTCCGCCGTCGCGGGCCGGGCGGAGCTGGCCATCGGGTTCAAGCAGGTGGCCTCTGTCCGCCAGGCGGCGGTTGGCGTCACGGCGTGGCAGGACCCGTCGGTGACGCCGCATATCGGCGATCACGGGGCGCCGGGCGGGCGGTTCGGCCCGGGGGTCGGCGGCATGCTCGGGGCCGGCCTGATGTCGGGCCTAGGACCCGGCGGCGGTTACGGGGGCCCGTTCGGCGGCGGCCCGGCCGGGTACGGCGGCCTCGGCGGGTACTGGGCCTTCGGGGCGCTGGGCGCACTCGGCGGCGGGCTCGCAGGCGGCGGCGGTGGCGGCTGGGGCGGCGGTATGACACCGCGGGCCGACGTCAGCCACGGCCTGCTCACACCGGAGACCGAGGACCTGGCCGCGCTGACCGTGGCCGGCGACGATCCCACCGTGCTGGCGTTCGCGCTGTTCACCCCCGTCGGCGGCGGCGACCCGGTCGCGTACGAGGTGCTCAACCTGGACGCGCCCGCCACGTACGTCTACCGCGCGGGCGGCGCCGACCCGCGCGCCCGGGTCAACCAGGCGCTCGACGACGCGGGGTTCGCCGCCGCGGACATTCACGCAGGCGCGGCGGGGGACCTGGCCGCGCCACGGCGCCAGGACGTGGCGTCGTCGCCGCTGGCCGGGGCGCTGACCGCGGAAGTAAGGCACGACGACGCCTGGGCCGGGCGGCTGGCCGGACTGCTGCGCGGTTAGCGGCCCTGGTTGCCCCGGCCGGCGTAGCTGTCCGAGGGCACGCGGCCTTCGCCCGGGCGCGGTCGCAGCCGTACCCGCTCGTCGAGCTGGTCGTAAAGACCGGGGTCGCGGTCGAGTTCGAGCTTGCGGGCCCAGTGCGCGCCGCTGGCCAGCATCTTGCCGAGGTCCTCGGTGCCGAGGGTGCGCGGGTGGGTGTGCCGCTGGCCGGTCCAGTCGATGTACCGCTTGGCGTCCTTGGTGAACTGGAACTTGCCGGAGTTGACCAGGACTGAGTGCAGGAAGACTTCCTCGGGGGCGAGCAGCCGCCTGAAGTAGCCGACCGCGTCCGGGTTGGCCCGCGCGTACTCCCTGACGTAACGCGCGGCCGGGCGGCTCAGCGTGCAGAAGAACGAGCCGCCGTAGCAGGGGAAGTCCGGGCCGAACAGGCTGCGCCGGGTTTTGATGCCCACCGCGGCGTACGAGTTGAAGAACTTGAGCCACGGCTGCAGCAGGTTGACCACCATCAGCGGGCGTATCAGCTGCAGCTTGGTGTCCGTCGGCTGGCCGAGCCGCCAGTAGCGGTAGTCGTAGCGCAGGATCGCGTCGACGGGCCGCACTAGCCGGTACCCGGGCTGGCCGGGGTCGGCGCCGGCCGGGATTCTCTCGGGGAAGACGGGGCTGTAAGACAGGTAGCCGTCGGTCTCGGTGGCGGCGAGGATTTCCTCGATTTCGGCGATCGGCCGCAGCGGGTAGTCCGAGCCGGTGAGGTTCTCCAGCCAGTCGTACTCGATGCCGTGGTCGTCAAGCCAGTCCACCGCGGCGAAGTACCGGTCCAGGTGCGAGAAGTCACCGTAGCCGCCACGGCCGAGGAGCACGTGCACGTTGCCCAGCGCCTCAAGCGCGGGCACGTCGAGCGGCGTGCCCTTGACGTCGTGGCTGATCAGGACGACGGCGTTAGGGCTCGCTTCGGTGATGACCTGGACCAGGCGGGCGACTTGCGCGGGGCGGTTGTGCGTCTGCAGGTAGTAGACGACGCGACCGCGCGGGCGCGTTGCGTTGGCTCGCATGACTCCGGTAAACGCTCCTTTGTTTCCGCCGTGGCGCCCAGGAAAATCCCTCGTAAATTCTCCGGATCACGACAAAGTAGCCCATGGCTAGCAAGGAAAAACTAGCAGGTAAGGCATCCCTCACGAGCCGTGGCCGCCGAAATAGGGGTCGCTCGCCAGCGTCAGCCAGGCCTTCCAGGCCGCCGAAGTCTGGTCGACGCGCCAGTTGATGCCGTTGTTGGTGTCGGTGTCGAACCAGCACACGCCGATCACGTCGTACTTCGGCCCGGCCGTGTTTTTCAGGTAGCTCTCCATGCCAGAGATGAACGACGCCGCCGAGCCGACATCCGCCGCCGGGACGCCCGCGCCCGAATTGGTCGAGGTCTCCGCTACCAGCTGCGGCTTGCCTGGCGCGAACGTGGCGAAGTGCGCGAAGAACCCGCCGAACAGCTGCTGGAACGTCTGCCAGGTATAGGTCGTGTTGCTGAAACCGTCGACGCCGATCACGTCCACGTAAGCGCTGCCCGGGTAGTAGGAGTCCCAGTTGGCCGGGTTCACGTTCGGGCACCACACCCAGGTCACGTTGGTTACGCCGGCCTTCGCGAACACGTCGTGCACGTGCCGCCACATGGCCACGTACGCCTGGGGGTCGCCGGAGTACTTATACCAGTTGCCGTTCATCTCCGGCGCCAGGCGCAGGAACACCCGGTGCCCGTACGCCTTGATCGCGTCCGCCGTCGTGCGGATCTGCTTGTCGTCGGCTCCGGAAGCGATCTGGCCGAGCGCGGCGGTCGAGCCGGAGTTGGCGTCGGGCGGGTACCAGGCCATCAGCGGGGTGACTCCCTGGGCCGCCATCGCGGCCTCGCCCGCGTCGGGGAACGAGTCCGTCCAGTCGTAGTAGGTGACCTCAAGGTCGTAGTCGCGGCCCATCGCCTTTTCCCGCGCGGCGACGGCGGCGGCGGTCGTCTTGCCTGACAGGTCGGTGTAGGCGCCGAGCAGCATCCGGTTATGCGGGTCGGGGATGCCGTCGGTCAGCTCTGACGCGGTGCTCGAGGTCGCCGTGCCCGCCGACTGGGTGCCTGATGACTGCGTGCCCGATGACGCGGAGCCCGTGCCCGCGCCCGGCCCGGCCGTGGACGGCGCGGCTGAGGTGGGGGTGTCAGCCGCTCCCGTTGCGGGGCTACCGCTTTGGCTTGTGCAGGCGGCCGCGCAGAGCAGCGCGATCAGCAGCGTGAGGAGCGCTCCGGTCCGTTTCATGATGTCACCTTCAGTACTTGGCCGGGGGTGGTCAGGGTCGCGGTCAGCCCGGTGCCGGTCACCGTCCGCTGCCAGGTGTCGCCGTCGGACAGCGTGAGCTGCCAGCTGCTCACCGCGTGCCCGGCGCCGGTCAGCACCAGGCGGAACGACTCCTGGCCCGGGTAGCTGTCGCGGACCGCGAGGGTGGCGCTTGTGCCCTGTCCTGGTACCAGCGACAGCTGCGCGAACCCGGGCGAGTCCTGCCAGCCCGCGCTGGCCGCGCCGAGCCAGACCGCGCCGCCCGCCAGCATCGCCGCCAGCGCCAGGAACCCGCCGGTCAGGGGCGAGATCGACAGTCTCCGCGCCGGAACGGGGGCGGCTGGCACCGGACGGGCCCGGCGCCAGTAGACGACCAGGACCGTGCAGGCGCAGGCGACCCCGATGGCCAGCGCGACGGCCCAGGACAGCCGGGTCAGCCCGGTGATCAGGTTGAGCACCAGGCCGGCCAGCACGGCGCACGCGAGGGTGAGGCCGACGGCCCACATCGCACGGTCAGGGCGCATATGCGGCCTCCGAGAGGGCGTAGACGACGATGTTCCCGCTGTCGTAGACCCGGGTCATGCCGTTGACGGCGTTGAACTTGGTCATGTAGGCCCGCGGAATGGGGCTCGGGCAGGTGTTCGCCTCGGCGAACAGGCTGCCGTCGGGTGCCCGCTGCTCGGTGGTCCGCAGGTCGACGACCAGGTACTGGACCTGCTGCTGCCGGGCGATCAGGGCGTCGGCCAGGTTCCAGGTGGCGCCGCAGAACAGCACCGCCTCGTTCACCGGGTTCTGCCCGCCGAGGGTGCCGATCAGCAGGTTGTTGGTGTAGTCGCCGGCGAACCGCTGGCCTGGCGGCAGCATTTCCGCGGCCCAGCTGGCGGCGGCGAGCGACTCGGCGTTGATGCCGCTCTCGAACCCGTCGACCACGTAACTGCCAGGCAGCCGCTCCCACCAGGGCGGCCAGCCCATGGAGATGCCGCCGGCGACGAGGACCACCGCGGCGGCGGCGCCGGCCACGATCCTGCGCGGCGTCAGCGGCGCGGCGGTGACGGCGACCGCGAGCGTGTAGCCGACGGGGATGTAGACGAACGTGAGCAGCCGTCCGGCCAGCTCGCTGCCGTCGGCGGTGACGAACGGCAGCGCGACGCACGGGTAGTAGGCGGCCGCGCCCGCGCCGAGGGCGAGCGCCCAGCTGCTGCCGCGCTGTGTCCGCCAGATCTGGCGCCAGCCGAACGGGATGACGATCATGATCAGCAGCGCCACCGCGATGCTGGCGACCCGGTCGCCCGTGGGCGTGGGCAGCGCGGCGGGGCCTGCCTGGGTGTGGTGCCCGGATAGCGCGGACCTGATGCCGTCGGTGAGCTGGGTGACCGCGGGCGACAGGTAGCTGACCGTGCCAGGGACGACCAGCCAGGTCCACAGCACGACGATCGCGGCCGCGCCGACGGCGAAGCAGGCGGGGACCGCGAAGGAGGCGGGGACCGCGAAGCGCCGTTTCGTGCGGCGAACGCCCTTGTCTTTGGCGAACAGCGCCGCGACCGCGATCAGCACCGCCATCCCGACCAGGACGTAGCTGGTCACGTGGTGGGTGACGGCGGTGGCGGCGGCGAAGACGGCCGCTAGCAGCCAGGCGCCCGTCTGCCTGGCCCGGCTCGCACCCGGCTGGCCGGCGTAGCGAAGCGCCAGCAGCGCCAGCGCGAAGAAGGCCAGGGCGAGCGTCTGGTAGCCGAAGATCGCGTCGAATACCTGGTAGTGCGGGCTGGTCGCGTAGACCGCGACGGCGGCGAGACCGATCTTCGTGCTGCCGCTGACCTGTCGGAACAGGAGGTAGAGGGCGGTGGTGAACACCAGGTGGGCGAGCCCGGCCACGATCAGCCCGGCCGGGAACACGCCAAGGCCCGTGAGGTCGGTCAGGGCGCTGGTGGCGACCTCGATGCCCGGGTAGCCGGGGCTGACCGGCAGCGCGAGGTTGACGCCGAACAGGTGATGGGTGCTCTGCAGGGTGGCCAGCGTGCGCAGGTGCAGGAACTCGTCGGAGAACTGGAACGCGGCCGGGCTGTACAGGTACTTGGCCAGGTAGGTGGCCAGCCCGAGGGCGACCGCGAGCCAGGCGGTGGGGACTTCGGCTGGCCCGTTGACCGGCACTTTCCTGCCGAGCACGAGCGCCGCGGGGCCGGCGAAGATAAGCGCCTCGCCCAGCCAGTAGAGGGCTACGGCGATGTCGTGGGCGCCGCCGCCAAGGCCGGTCCGGCCCATGGCGTAGGCCGCCGAGACGGCAAGCACCCCGGCGGCCATGACCGCGAGCGCGGCAGCCGTCTTATTCGCATAGGTCATCTCCGCGCGTAAACCCCCGTGCACGCGTGGTCGTCCAGCGCGTCCGGCCCCCGCCCGATCCGCTGGTCGAGACTGTCGAAAAGCCCTGCGTCCTGTTCCAGGTCAAGCTTGCGCGCCCAGTGCGCGCCGCTGGCCAGCATCTGGCCGAGGTCCTCGGTGCCGAGTGTCCTCGGGTGGTTGTACTTGGAGCCCGTCCAGTCGATGTACCGCGCTGAGTCGGTGTTGAAGCGGAACCGGCCTGAATTGACCAGGACGGACTGCAGGAACACCTCCTCCGGCGCCAGGACCGTGCGGAAATAGGCGATTACGTCGGGGTTCGCCCGGGCGTAGTCCCTGGCGTAGCGGGCGGCGTCCGCCCGCAGCGTGCAGAAGAACGAGCCGCCGTAAGCGGGGAAGTCCGGGCCGAACGCGGTGCGGCGGCGCCTGATGCCGACCGAGGCGTAGGCGGTGCTCACCCGGATCCACGGCTGCACCAGGTTGACGGCGGCCAGCGGGTGCAGCAGCCGCCGCTTGGCCTCGGTCGGCTGGCCGAGCCGCCAGTGCCGGTAGTCGTAGCGCATCGACGCGTCGAACGGCGCGCACGGCGAGTACCCGGGCGTGCCCTGGTCGGAGCCGTCGGGCAGGCGGCCGGGGAAGACGGGGCTGTACTGCAGGTAGCCGTCGGCGCCTGACGCGGCGAGGGTGTCCTCGATCTGCGCGACCGGCCGCAGCGGGTAGTCCTGGCCGGTGAGGTTTTCCAGCCAGTCGTAGTCGATGCCGTTGTCGTCAAGCCAGTCGACGGCGGCCAGGTACCGGTCCAGGTGCGAGAAGTCGCCGTAGCCGCCGGTCTCCGACAGCACCTGGACGTGGCCGAGTGCCTGGAGTGCGGACTCGTCGAGCGGCTGGCTGCTGGCGTCGTGGCTGATCAGCACCAGGGCGCCGGGGCTGCCGGCGGTGATGAGGCTGACCAGGCGGACGAGCTGGGCCGGGCGGCTGTGGGTCTGCAGGTAGTAGACGACGCGTGTCTTGCGCGGCGGGGATTGGGGTGCGGGCTCGCTCTCGGCGGGCTTGGCCTGGGCGGGCGCGGGGTCTTGTGCCCGCAGTGCCCGGCGCAGTGCGGGCACGGTGTACAGGCCCTCCGCGGTCATCACCGCGAGCAGCGCCACCGACACGCCGAGCAGGCCGCCCGCCAGCGCGCCGGCCACGATCGCGGCCAGCCGGATGGCGCAGGTCACGGTGCCGAAGACGGCCGCCCGGGTGATCTCGGCGGAGATGCGGAGCAGTGCGACGTAGTGGTTCTTGAGCACCGAGCCGAAGTAGCCGACGACCATGAGCTGCAGCGACAGGGTGGCTCTGGCCGCGTACTGCGGACCGAACACGTGCAGCAGCGGCCGCGCCGCCACGATGACAAGCGGCACGCCGACCAGCCCGCCGAGCAGGCAGACCCGCAGGGTCAGGCGCAGCTTGGCGGCTAGCCCGGCCGGGTCGGCCGCGTTGGCGGCGTAGAGCGCGGTAGAGAAGTGGAACGACAGCATGACAACGACGGTCATTACCGTGGAGGCGACGTAGAACGCGCCGCCTTCTTCCGCCCCGAGCAGGCCGGTGACCAGGATCGGCGCCAGCAGCACGGGCGCCTGGAGCGCGTTGTTGAGCCAGGTGTTGCGTGCGCTGGCCCGGCCGATCTCGCGCAGCGCCGCCCACTGCGGCCTTGACACCAGCCGCACGCCGCGCAGCCGCAGCAGCACCGCCGCGACGGCCAGCGACAGCGCGGTCCCGCACACCCACGCCGTCAGGATCGAGGTGCCGAACTGGTCGTGCCACACGACGCTGAGGCCGGCCAGCACGGCCAGCTTGGTAACGGCGAACGCGCAGTTGCGCCAGAGCTGCGGCGCGCCGCCGACCAGCCCGAGAAGTGCCTCGTCGAGGACCAGGCCCGCGCCGGTCAGAGCCGAGCCGCCGATGAACACCAGCGCCTCGGGGCCGGTGTGCAGGTAGGGGGCGAAGCCACCGCCGACGGCCACCGCGGCCAGCCACAGGGCGGCCCCGAGCAGCGCGCTGACCAGCGCCGCGGCCAGCAGGGCGGCGGCCAGCAGTCCGTCGCTGCGGTGGGTCCTGCGGGCCAGGTGCGGTATCAGCGTGGTGTTGAGCCCGGCCATGCCGAAGGTGCCGATGAGCGTCATCGCCGAGACCGCGGCCGAGCCGTTGCCCACGGCCGCGAGGGACTCGCGGTGCGCGGCCAGCCACCAGTAGGCCACGCCGAGGACGGAGGTGACCCCGGTCGCCGCGACCAGCGAGATGACGGTGCCGAGCAGGGGCCGGTGCCCCTTGTCGATGGCCGTCACGCGAGTTCTCCCTTGAGCTTGGCCTGCAGGCGGCGGCTGCGCAGGTAGCGGGCGGGGCCGGCCAGCATGCCGGAGCGCGAGGCCCGGCGCAGGCTGGCGGGGTAGTCGGCCGACATCGTCGCCGTCCGCACCGAGTCGCCGCCGCCCAGGTCGCGCAGCGCCCGCGGTGCGAGCCTGGCCAGCGTGGCCAGCCGCCGCGGGTCGCGGAGCACGGCGCGGGTGTAGAAGGCCGTGAGCCCGGAGCCGTAGCCGTTGAGCTGCGCCTCCATCTCGGGCAAGGTCTGCCGGTGCTGATGCCACATGACCGCGCCCGGCCAGTAGACGAACGTGCCGCCGGCCAGCATCACGTCGGCGATCGCGGCGGTGTCCTCGCCGGCCATGGCCGGCGTGCCCGCGCCGAGTGCCACGTCGAAGCCGCCGATGCCGGTCAGCGCGGCCCGGTCGAACGCCATGGACGCGCCGACGCCGAACGCGGGCAGCGGGTACAGCGGGTGCTGGCGGGCGTGCGACGCCTGGTCGAAGACGGCGTGGCTGAAGCCGCGCCCCTTGCTGTGCCCGCCGAACTCCTCGTAGAGCCGCTGAGCGGGGGTTTCCAGTGCGGCAGGCAGCACCAGGCCGCTGACGCCCGCGACGCGCTGGCCGAGGGCGAACCCGCGGGCGAGCTCGGCCAGCCAGTGCCGGTCGGGGTGCTCGTCGTCGTCGAGGTAGGCGACGACCGCGCCGGACGCCGCGGCCAGCCCGGTGTTCCGCGCCCAGGACAGGCCGGGGCGGGGCTCGACGACCCGGCGCAGCGGCACGCCGCGGGTGCCGGCCGCGTTCAGGCGGGCCACCAGGTCCGCCACCGCGTCGTCCGCGGGGGCGTTGTCGACCACGATGACCTCGAAGTCCGGGTACTCCTGCACGAGCACCGCGGCCAGGCAGGCGGGCAGCTTGTCGGCCCGGTCCCTGGTGCAGACGATCACGCTGACGGCCGGCGCGTTACGCAGCACGGTGGCCCGGCCGAGGAGGTAGGCAGGCGGCCAGGACAGCCGCAGGCCGCTGGTCAGCATCTCGGCCGGGAAGCCGGGTACTGCCGCGCGGGCCCGGCGGGCGCGGCCCGCGGGGTGGCCGGGGCGGCAGCCGGCCGGGTCGGCGTCGGTCGAAGGCACGGCTTCGGTGGACGGCACGGTGTCGGTGGAGGGCACGGTGTCGGTGGAGGGCACGGTGTCGGCGGCGGTGCCGGCCCCGGCCAGGGCCGGGGTCTGCCGCGCGAGCCGCGTCGCGCCGTCGGCGGCGAGCCTGGCGGCGGCCAGCCGCTGGACCGACGGCCAGAGCGACCTGGCTACTTGCTCAGCGTCGGCCTGGCCGTCGCGCAGCGGCACGTCGACCAGTGCCAACGGCTCGGAGTACCAGCGGGCCAGGACGAGAGCGGAACCGTATTCGGGGCCGGCGTCGATGCCGGCCACCGGGTGGCTGAGCTCGGCCTCGCGCACCGCGACCGGGGTGAAGTTCATCGGGTCAGCCCCGATTCCTGCTGAGGAAAGCGGCGGCGGCGCCGACCGCGAACCCGGCCGCCGCCGTGCCTGCGCCGGCGACGATCGCCGCGCCGCGCAGCACGCCGCCGCCCTCACCGCGCAGCGCGTCCCGCAGTTCCCTGGCGACGGCCTTCGGCAGCACCCGCGACGCGTAGCCGCGCTCTTCCGACATGCTCGTGCCGACGCCGTTCAGCGCGGCCAGCCCGGCCTTGCCGCGGCCCTCGTTGAAGCAGCGGACCACGAAGTAACGGAACCGGGTGCGCTCAGCCGGCACCAGGTGGCCGACGGCGCTGGCCGGGTCGTACAGCCACGCGCCGCTGTTCACGCGCATGCACAGGTCGGTGTCCTCGGGCTTGGAGACGGTGCCCACCTTGCCGAAGTCCTCGCGGAAGCCGCCTGCCGCCTCGAACGCCGAGCGGCGCACGGCCATGTTGCTCGCCCACACGTTGCGGACCCGGGTGGTCTTCGACGGCATGCCGTCGTACGACATGCCGACCGCCCAGCCGAACTCGCCAGGGAACCAGCGCGGCCGCGGCGCGCCCCACAGCGGATCGAGCCGGCCGCCCACCCCGGCCACGCCGTCGTCGGCGAAATGGCCGAGCAGCCCGCTCAGCCAGCCGGGAGTCGCGCAGGCGTCGTCGTCGAGGAAGGCGACGACGCTGCCACGGCAGACCGCCACGCCGGTGTTCCTGGCGCCTGAGGCGCCGCGGGCACGGGTGTTCGGAATGACCATGACCTGCGGCGTGCCGTCGGCCGTGATGGCGGCGAGCTCACGGCGGGCCCGGTCGAGCAGCCCCGGGTTGTGGTCGATGACCACGACGGTCTCGAGCACGGGGCTGGTCTGCGCGGTGACCGACTCGACGGCCGACCGCAGGTAGTCCCAGCGCTCGCTGTCGTAGGCGGCGATGACCACCGAGGCGGTCACCCCGGTCCAGGTCGCCTGCTCGGCGGCCGGGGCGGTCATTTCCGCCTCCGCTCGATCAGGATCGTGCGGAGCACCCGCTGTCCGTCACGGAACGTGTTCAGGTTAGAAGTGCCGTGAATGCGGGCGTGCTCGTAGCTCGGCACCTCGGCGATGGCCAGCCCGGCGGTGGCCGCGCGCAGGTTGAGCAGCGTCTCGATCTCGAAGCCGTCGCCCCAGACGGCCTCCTGCCCTGGAGTGTCAGCAGCGAGGTCGAAGACGGGGACGTGCTTGGCCCAGAAGGCGTTATAGCCGTAGCAGAGATCCGAGTAGCTGGTGCCGAAAAGCGTGTTGACGAACAATCCGAGCATCCGGTTGCCGAACTTGCGCAGCGGGGTGATGTCGCTGCTGCCCGCGCCGGGGGCGAACCGCGACCCCTTGGCGAAGTCGGCCCCCGCCGTCAGGGCGGAGACGAACCGCGGGATCTCGGCCGGGTCGGTCGAGCCGTCGGCGTCGATCATCACGATGATGTCGCCTGTCGCGGCGGCGAACCCGCAGGCGAGCGCGTTCCCCTTGCCGGACCTGGTCTGCTCGACGATACGGACGTCGGGAAGCAGCTGGCGCGCGGTCTCCGGCGTGCCGTCGGTGGAGTGACCGTCAACCAGGATCACTTCGTGCAGGCCGTCCGGCAGCGCGGCGAAGACATGCTCAAGGTTCCTTGCTTCGTTGAGCGTCGGGATGATGACTGAGACCCTTGGCTGTGCTTCCAGGTCGCCGCCCTCGGCGCCCTGCCCCGTGAAGTCAGTGGGTTCGGTGATCGTCATGTCAACTACCCTCGCTAACGCACGTGGCCAGCGGGTTTGCCTGTCAGGTGCAGATCGGTTGCGGCCGGTAACCGAAATTGTTTGGGCAGGCGGGTCTAGAGGGAAAATAGGGATCATGGGGGACGGGGGCGTTCCTCGGGCCAGGTATCACCCGGATCGGCTGCGAGGCGAAACTAGCGGGCTGCGCGACGAGCCTTCCCGCACGGGCACAGATCAGCAGCGCGCGCAATTTCTTGCGGTTGTCTCGCACGAGATGCGCACGCCGCTGACTTCAATCATTTCCTTCAGCGAGCTGCTGCAAGGCGAGTCGGCCGGGCTCTCGCCTGACGGCCTGCGTTTCCTCGGCATCATCGAGCGGAACGCCGACCGGCTGCTGCGGCTGATCGACGACCTGCTGATGCTGAACCGGCTCGAAGCGGGCGGGCTGCCGCTCGAGCTGACCGAGGTGTCGCTGCCTGAGCTGGCGGCCGAGGCGGTGAAGAATGCCCAGCCAGTGGCGGCCAAGTCCCGGGTCTCGGTCCATCTGGACGCGGGCGAGGGGCCGCCGGTGGCGGCCGATCCCCGGCGGCTCACCCAGGTGCTCGACAACCTGATCGGCAACGCGGTCAAGTTCTCCCATGTGGGCGGGCTGGTGCGGGTCCGGGTCCGTTACCACCGCGGCACCTGGCGGATGGACGTCTCTGACACGGGGATCGGCATTCCGCCTGAGGAAGCGGCCCGGCTGTTCGGCCCGTTCGTCCGCGGGTCCAACGCGCGGATCGCCGGCCTGCCGGGCACCGGGCTCGGGCTTGCCATCGTCGAGTCGCTGGTTGAGATGCACGGGGGACACGTGAAGGTGGAGAGCGTGCTCGACCAGGGGACCACGTTCAGCGTGTTCCTGCCCGTCCACGCCACCTCGGCGGCCCCGTGACCGACCGGGTGCTCGTCATCGAGGATGACGCGGACATCGCGCTCGGCGTGATGACCGTGCTCGACAGGAACGGGTTCGAGGTCACCACGGCGGCCGAGGGCCGCGAAGGGCTGCGGGTTTTCCACAGCAAGCGGCCGGACATCGTAGTGCTCGACGTCGGGCTGCCAGAGATGGACGGCTGGACCGTCCTGGAGCGGATCCGTGAGCTGAGCGAGGTTCCGGTGCTCATGCTTACCGCCCACGGCCAGGAGTCGGACAAGGTCCGCGGCCTGCGGGCCGGAGCGGACGACTACCTCACCAAGCCGTTCGGCACGGCCGAGTTCATCGCCCGGCTGCAGGCGCTGCTCCGCCGCGCGACCGGCGGCGGCGGCGAGCAGCAGGCCGCGGAGATCTACGACGACGGCAGCGTGCGGGTGGACTTCGCCGCGCACGAGGTGATGGTGGACGGCGCACTGGTCGAGCTCACCGCCACCGAATTCCGCCTGCTGGCGGCGCTCATCAGGCACCGCGGACAGGTGCTGAGCCCGGTCAAGCTGCTCGACCTGGTGTGGAGCGACCCCTTCGGCATCGGCCCCGACCGCGTCAAGTACAGCGTGATGCGGCTGCGCCGCAAGCTCGGCGCCACTTCGGGCGCCCGGTCCCCGATCGAGGCGGTCAGGGGCTTCGGCTACCGCTACCGCACGGTCGCCAGCACAGACTGACGCCAGCAACCCTCCCGCACCACGGCGGCAACCGGAATCCCCACGTGGAGACGGCAGACTGTGGCCTCATGCAGTCCTGCTCTCATCCCCCCGAACCGGTCAGCGCCCCGCGCGGCCGGATTCTGGTCGTCGAGGATGACCCTGAGGCCGCGCTCTTCGCCGCCTACGCCCTGGAGAAACGCGGGCGGTTCACGGTCACGCACACCGCGGACCCGCTGACGGCCCTCGCCCTCGCCGCGAGCGAGCCCTGGGACCTGGCCCTCACCGACCTCGACCTGCCGGTCATTTCCGGCATCGAGCTGATTGCCGCGCTCCGCCGGGTCGCGCCGGGCCTCCCGGTCATCCTGGTCACCAACCACTCGCGCGACGAGTTCAGCGACGCCGACGGCTGCCAGCCCGACGGCCTGCTAGTCAAGCCGGTCTCGGCCGACAAGCTGCTCGCCGCCGCCGTCTCGCTAGCCGGCGAACGCTAGCACCATGTTGCCGTCACGTCGGCGAATCCGCTGCTGGTGAACGGCGATTCCGCTCGCGGCTGAGGGTCTTTACAGTGGGGCCATGAGCGAGCTTGCGAGCGAGTCGGTAAGCACTGTGCGCCCGCGAATGCGGCCGACGAGCGCCAGCGAGGAGGGTTCATGAGCGAGATCGGGCGGATTTACCCGCTGCGCGAGCAGGTGCTTGAACCGCTGTGGCGGGAGGTGCTCGGCCACCGTCTTCGGGCACTGCGCGCTGACCGGGACGAGACGCTGGCCCAGACCGCCGAGCGGGCCGGGATCTCGCCGCAGTACCTGTCGGAGGTCGAGCGGGGCCGCAAGGAGGCGTCGAGCGAGATGATCGCGGCGCTCGCGGGCGCGCTCGACACCAGCGTGGCCGAGCTGATGGCGGACACGGCCGAGGATCTCCGCCGTGCCGCCACCGCTGTCATCGCCGTGTCTACTGTCCGCACCGGGACAGGGACGGCCGGGGGCGCGGCGCGCTTCCTGCGTTCCGCGCAGCGCCCGTCCGGTCCTGTCGCCCTCGCGGCTTAACGGCCTAACGGCCGGTCAGGATCTCGTCGACCAGTCCGTAGCCGACGGCCGCCCTGGCGGTGAAGATCCGGTCTCTGTCGGTGTCGGCGCGCAGCGTCTCCACCGACTGGCCGGTGTGCTCTGACAGCACCGATTCCATCTCCGCGCGCAGCCGGACCAGCTCGTCCGCCTGCAGGATCAGGTCGGGGATGGTGCCCTGGCCACTGACGGCCGGCTGGTGCAGGATGACCCGGGCGTGCGGAAGCATCGCCCGCCGCCCGGCGGCGCCCGCGGCGAGCAGCACCGCGCCCGCGGCCACCGCCTGGCCGACGCAGGTGGTCGCCACCGGCGCCTTGATGTACCGCATGGTGTCGTAGATCGCGAGCATCGACGGGATATCGCCGCCCTCGCAGTTGATGTAAAGGTTGATCTCCTGGTCGGGACTCTGCCCCTCGAGGAAGATCAGCTGCGCGGTCAGCGTGTTGGCGACGCCGGGGTCGATGGCCGTGCCGAGGACGATGATGCGCTCGGTGAGCAGGTGCGAGTAGACGTCCATGATCCGGTCGCCGCGCGGGTGCTCGGCGATGACGTTGGGGATCGTGTAGCTGTTCATTCCGCGCCTCCGTTCGCGGCCGCGGTGGCCGGGGATGTGTTTACCGCGGCCGCGCCCGCCGTGGGACGTAGCCCGAAGGGCCGTCGCCTGGCCGGCATCAGCTGGGCGAAGGTCTCGGCGATCGCGTCGATGAACCCGTAGTCGCGCGCCTCGGGCGCGCTGTACCAGTGGTCGTGCCTGGAGTCCTCGAACACCCGGTCTATCGGCTGTCCGGTGTCCTCGGCGATCAGGCCGAGGACGGTATCCCTGGTCAGCCGCAAGTCGGCCGCTTGCAGCTCCACCTCGACGGCGGAGCCGCCGATGCCGGCTGACCCCTGGTGCATGAGGATGCGGGAGTGCGGCAGCGCGTAGCGCTTGCCTTTGGTCCCCGACGAGAGCAGGAACTGCCCGGCGCTGCAGGCGAGCCCGAGCGCGAGCGTGGCCACGTTGCAGGGGACGAGCCGCATGACGTCGCGGATCGCCAGCATCGACGGCACCGAGCCGCCGGGCGAGTTGATCCACAACGCGACGTCGGTGTCCGGGTCCTCGTCGGCCAGCGTCAGCAGCTGGGTGGCGAGCACGGTGCCGTTGTCGTCATCGAGGACGCCGTCGAGCACCAGCACGCGCCGTTGCACGAGCGACTGGCGCAGTTGCTCGGTAAAGGCGGGAATCTTCGTTTCCTGAGGCATGCCTCCACCCTGCGCCAGGTTCGACGGCCGAGGGCGGCCACGCTGCCGACGGCAGATCCGCCGCAGGCAGCTGCGCTCTGGGCGGATCGCGGGCAGGCTGAGGTTGCCAGTTAGCCGCGCACTGCCTGCTCGACTACCAGACCCGCCGCGAGCAGCCGCTCCTCGCTGTCACGGGGGCCGATGAGCTGCACGTTGGCCGGAACCGGGCCGGCCATCCGGTCGCGCACCGGGAGGGGCAGCGCGAGCGAGGGGACGCCCGCCGCGTTCACCGGCGACGTCAGCGCGCGCAGTTTCCACAGCACGTGGGCCTCATCAAGCAGCGGCGGGAAGCCCAGCAGCGTGGGCGCCGCGAGCATGTCCACTTCACGCCACAAGGCGTCGAGTGTGTCCCGCCAGCCCGCGATGACCGCCTCCGCCGCGGCGACCTGAGCTTCGGTAATGGCGCTGGCGAGCTTGAGCCGTGCCCTGACATCGTTGCCGAGCTGGTCGCCCGCGACCGCCACCAGGTCCCGGCTGGCCTGCCAGGCCTGGGCGTCGAGGACGGTGACGGCGGCGGCGATGATCTGGTCAAGACGGGGAATGCCGACAGGGACGAGGTTGAATTCCGCGGTGCGCAGCGCCGCGTCGATCGCCTCGGTGATCAGCGGGTCGGCGTCGATCGCGAGCACGCCAACCGTCCGCGGCGGCTCGGCCGCCACGGTGAACCCGGGCTCGAGGAGTGCCATGCCGGTGATCACGCCGGCCACGTCGCGGGCCATCGGTCCCACGGAGTCAAGGCCGCGGGCGAGCGGCCGCACTCCGTCGTTGGAGACCCGGCCCCAGGTGGTCTTCAGGCCGGCGATACCGCAGCAGGCGGCGGGGATGCGGATGGAGCCGCCGGTGTCGGTCCCGTAGGCGATGTCGGCCTCGCCCGCGGCGACCGCGGTCCCTGAGCCGCTGGACGAGCCGCCGGGCATCAGCCGCGGGTCGAGCGGGTTGACCGGGGTGCCGAAGGCCGAGTTGATACCGCTGACGCCGTAGGCGAGCTCGTGCAGGTTCGTCTTGCCGGCGAACCGCGCCTGGCCGGCCTGGATCGCCGCGCGCAGCCCGGCCATACAGGCGGCGTCGCGCTCGGCGGGCGGCGCGCTGTCGGCGACCGGCCTGCAGCCCGCCGTGGTCGGCATCCCGGCCACGTCGATCAGGTCTTTGACCGCGACCCGCGGCCCGCTGCCCGGCGCGGAGTCGGAGACGATCCAGGTAGACATCCCGACAGACTACGTGGCGGAAAACCAGGGCAGGAAGAGCGTTTTGGTTCCTGTTACTGGCGTGCCTAATGGCACTGGAGTGGGCCGATGCTTACTCGGCCGGGTCGTGCCAGGCCTCGCCCGCGGGCAGCAGGAAGGACGCGTCCGGGCCCCACGAGCCGCGGGCATAGGGGACGACGGGGCCGATGTCGCCGACCGCGGGGTCGACGACCCGCCACGACGCCTCGACGGCGTCCTGCTGGGCGAACAGCCAGCGCTCCCCGTTAAGCGCGGCCCCGATGAGCCGGTCGTAGGCCCGCATGTCGGCGCCCGGGTGCTGGATGAACGTCAGGTCCTGGACCTCGGGCGTCCAGCCCGCTCCCGGCTTCTTGCCGACCAGGGTCAGCACGGCCTGGGTCTCCGGGTAGATGCGGAACCGGAGCGCGTTGTCCGCGAGCACGTTGCCGAGTCCGAAGACGTCGTGCGGCGGCCGCTTGAAGTCGAGGAACACCTCGGTCGCGGTGACCGGCAGGCACTTGCCCGCCCGGATCACGATCGGCACGCCCTCCCAGCGCCAGGTCTCGGCGGCCAGCCGGACCGCCGCGAACGTCTCGGTCCTCGACCCGGGCGCCACGCCGGTCACCGACTGGTAGCCCTCGTACTGCCCCTTGATCACGTCGGCCGGCGTCAGCGGCTTCAGCGCGCTGATGAGCTGCGACTTCGACGCGATCCAGGAGCCGAGCCCTGACCCGTCCGGCGGCTCGGCCAGCACGGTGGCGAGCACCTGGAGCATGTGGTTCTGTATGACGTCCTTGATCGCGCCTGTCTTGTCGTAGAAGCTGCCCCGGTCGGCCACGTCGAACGCTTCCGCCATCGTGATCTGGATGGACTGGACGTAGTTCCGGTTGAGCAGCGGCTCGATGATCGAGTTGGCGAACCGGACGAACATCAGCGACTCGACCGGGTCCAGGCCCAGCCAGTGGTCGACCCGGTAGACGTTCTCCTCGGGGAAGTACTTGTGCATGGTCTCGTTCAGTGCCCGCGCCGAGGGGAGGTCGTTGCCGAACGGCTTCTCCACCATGACCCGCGACTGCGCGGCCAGCCCGACGCCGGAGATCCCCTCGGCGATCCGGCCGAACAGGAACGGCGGCACTTCCAGGTAGAACAGGATCCGCTTGGCCCCGTCGCCCAGTTCGCTGGCCATCCACTGGTACGTCTGCGGGTCGCCGAGGTCGCCGTCGACGTACTTCAGCAGGCTCAGCATCTTGACCGCGGCGGGCGTTTCCGGGTCCATGTTGTTCAGCTTGAGCGATGCCACGGCGTAGTCGCGGAACTGCTCCACGCCCCAGCCGCTCTTCGCGACCCCCATCACCGGCACGTCGAGCACGCCGCGCTCGACCAGCCCCACGAGCGCGGGGAACGTCTCCAGCTTGGCCAGGTCCCCTGTCGCCCCGAAAATCACCAGCGCATCGACTTGATCGGCACTCATAGTGAGCATCCTGCCAGCCGTGGAACCGCCCCAAACAGGCGGCGGGTACTTCCAGCAGGTTAACTTTCGGCTACGCGGCGAGATCGGCCGGCGATCAGCAGCACGCAGGGCACCGCGCCGACGCAGAGCGCGGCCAGCATGACGCCGGCCACCGTGGCCGCACCCTCGCCGCCCAGGCCTGCCAGTGGTGACAGGAAGGCGCCGAGCAGGAAAGGCAGTGCACCGACCCAGGCCGACGCGGTCCCGGCGATGGCGCCCTGGTTGGTGAGCGCGATCGCGGTCGCGTTGGGGCGCATGCTGCCGAAGAACGCGATGAAGAAGAACAGCGGCACCAGCAGGGCCCACAACGGCGGGTGGCCGGTCAGCGCGATCGCGAGGAAGGCGACGCAGCCAGCCGCCATCACCAGCAGCGAGCCGAGGACCACCCGGGCCACCGGCACCCGCTTGACCAGGCGCGCGCCCAGCTGGGCCATGGTCACCAGGCCGATCGAGTTGATCATGAAGAACACGCTGAACAGCTGCGGCGACTTGTGGTACGCGTCCTCCACGATGAACGGCAGCGCGGAGATGTAGGTGATCAGCGCGGCGTTGCCGAGCGCGATGGCGAGCGTGTAGCCGACGTACTGCCGGTCGCGGACCAGCGACTTGGAGTCGGCGGCGAACTGGCGCAGCCGCGAGCGGTTGCGCCGCTCAGGCGGCAGCGTCTCCGGCAGGAACCAGGCGAGCAGGAACAGCAGCAGGCCGATCGCCGCGAGCACACCGAAGACGCCGCGCCAGCTGGTGAAGCGCAGGATCTGCCCGCCGATCACCGGGGCAAGCACCGGCGCCAGGCCGAAGACCAGCATCAGCGAGCCGAGCACCCGGGCCAGCTCGGTCCCCGAGTACAGGTCGCGCACGATGGCGAGCGACAGCACCACGCCGCCCGCGCCTGCCATGCCCTGCAGGAAGCGGAAGACGATCAGCGCCCCGATGTCGGGCGCGACCGCGCAGGCGACCGACAGCACGGTGAAGGCGACCAGTCCGACCAGCAGCGGCCGCTTGCGGCCGAGGCCGTCGCTGACCGGCCCGGCGACCAGTTGCCCGACGGCGAGGCCGGCCAGGCACCCGGACAGGGTGAGCTGTACGAGCGACTGCGAGGCGTGCAGGTTCGCGGCGATCGTGGGGGTCGACGGAAGGTACATGTCCATGGAAAGCGGCCCGAACGAGGAGAGGGCGCCGAGCAGCGCTAGCATCCCGACCCGGTGCCCAGGCCGGACGGCCGGCGCGACGATAGTTTCCATTGCTAAGGAATCGTATGCGGGGGCACGGTGCGTGCCGATGTGCGGGTCTCCTGTGGTCGCCGTCCCTTTGAGGAGCTATGCACAAATGACCGTGCTGAACGGAGGCGGCTTACCCGGCACCGGCGCTAAATTGCCCCGGCCGCTGAAGAATGTGCCGGGCTGACCTCGGGGAACAGCTGACCCGAACGGGAGGGGACGCCTCCGTTATCTATTTGTGACTATTTCCGGTCTTCCGGGGGTACGCTGAACACGCTGCCGGGACCGGGGAGATTCAACGATTTCAGCGCTTCTGCAACGCTTGCGAGCTCACTGGACGACGCGCGGGCCGTGGACGCGGGCACCCGCGCGGCTGGCCCGGGTGACCGCCTTCTACGTGGTCACCCTGGGCGTGGTGAGTGCGGGCGCGATCTGGCTCGCGCTGCGGGTCGCACCGCTGCAAACGGTGTCCGCGGCCGGGCAGACGGCCCAGGTTGGCGCGACCCTGCCGAACGCGAGCCTGAGCGGACCCGGTGAGCTCGACCTGTTCGGCCAGGTGATGGCGACCAAGCCGGATTTCACCGGCCCGATCAGGCCGAAGCTGGCGCTGCAGCACATCACGATCGACCCCCAGGTGATCCAGATGCTGCGGGCCCAGGGACCGTCAAAGGTCGCGCTCACCCTCAGCCAGCAGCTGGCGGCGGGCTGGGAGCGCTACTTCCTGTGGGAGACGCTGATCGCGGCCGGGTTCGCCGTCGTGCCGCTGGTGGCGATCGCCGCGGTGCGCAGGCGTCCGAAGGTCTGGAAGCTGCTGGCCGGCGGCGTCGCCGTCGTCGTCGCGGTGAACCTGGGCGGCATCGCCCTGACCGCCTCGGGCACCCCCCGGGTGCTGCGCAGCGTTAAGACGCTTGACGACCTGGTGGGGGTCGACCCGAGCACGGGAACGACCGCGGCGGGCGCGGCCCAGCCGGGCGTGCAGGCGGTGGTGATCGGCGACTCGACCGCCTCGGGCTGGGGCCTGCCCTGGGGGCAGGACCCGACCGCGCTTGAGCAGGCGTGCGGCCGCTCGCCCGAGTCGTACGCGGCCGACATCGCGGCGGCGAACCAGTGGAACGTGCTCAACCTCGCCTGCGGCAGCGCGACGATCGAGAACGGACTGCTCGGACCTGAGGTGCTCTACAACGGCGAGGTCGCGCCGCCCCAGCTGCCGCAGGCGGCGGCGGCCACCCGTGCCAGGCTCATCATCGTCAGCGTGGGCGCGGACGACCTGTCATGGTCGGTGATGACCCAGCTGTGCGCGGCGCAGACGGTCTGCGATGACAAGGTGTCATCGGCCTACTTCACCCAGCTGCTCAACACGTTCACCAGGAACTACTACCAGCTGCTCAGCGACCTTGACGGGCTGCCCGCCCATCCGGCGGTCCTGGTGAACCAGTACTACTCACCGTTCGGGACCGACCTGAGCTGCCTGCAGAAGTACGGGATGGACGCCGGCAAGGTCAAGGTGCTCGAGTCCAGGCTCGGCCAGCTGAACACGGTGCTGCGGCAAGGCGCCAACCTGTTCGGGTTCGGGGTGGCCGCGCCCCGGTTCACCGGGCACGAGCTGTGCACGGCTGACCCGTGGGTGCAGGGTCCCGCCGACCCGGCGCCGCTGCACCCCAACGCGGCCGGCCAGCTGGCCATCGCCCTGGCCGATCAGCAGGCGTTCCCGCTGCTTTCGCCGTCGCCGGTGGAGCTGCCGTCACCGTCGCCGTCGGCGCCTTCCGCCCCGGCCATGGGTTAGCTGTACTGACCGGGCAGCGTCACTCGCAAGGGGCATTTCTCCGCGGAAATGCCCCGCGAGAATTCGGGGTGGCCGCATCCCGGTATCTGCCACACTCCGTTTCATCAGCGCGCTATGCGGGAGCTTTCCGCTAGCGCGTTATACGGGAGCATTGTGGAGGAGAAGGCGCGATGAACTGTTCAAACTGCCAGACGGCGAATGATCCTGGTGCGGCTTTCTGCGCTAACTGCGGCACGCGGTTCGCCCCGGTGCCGGCCGGTGCCAGTGGTTACACCACTCAGCCGGGCCCTGGCTACGGGCCGCCAAGCGGGGAGGCGCCGGGCGGTCAGTACTCCTACCCGCAGGGTCAGTACCAGCCGGGCCAGTACCAGCCGGGCCAGCCGGGTCAGTACCAGCCGGGCCAGCCGGGTCCGTTCGGGCAGCGTATGTCCGCGCTGCCGCCGGTCAACTTCGACCTGACCCGGGTGTCCACCGTCGACAAGGTCGTCGCGGGGGCGACCCTGGTCACGATGATCTCGCTGTGGCTGCCCTGGTTCAGCGGGAAGTACTCAGCCCTCGGGGTGACAAGCACGGGGTCGGTCAGCGGTACCGGTGACCACCACTGGCTCTGGCTCGAGTTTCTGCTCGCGCTCGTGCTGCTCGCCTACCTCGGCGCCAGGGCCGCCTGGGAGCGGCTGCCGTTCCGCATTCCCGTCGCGCACGAGACGGTGCTGATCGCCGGGACCGGGCTGCAGTTCCTGCTTATCGTGATCGGGTTCTTCGCGATGCCGTCCACTAGCGGCCTGGCGGGCTTTTCCATCAGCTGGGACTTCGGCGCCTTCCTCGCGCTTATCGCGTCGGTGGTGGCGGCGGCCCCGGTCATTTACCCGCCGGCAAAGGCTTACCTGGACGCACGCCGCGCAGCGTGAACAGGGTGGCCAGGCACGCGGCCGTGAGCAGGGCATAAGGCACCAGGTCCGAGGCGGCCTGCGCCAGTGCCCCGCTCGCGGACGCGGCCACCGACTGGCCGGCCGCCCAGGTGAGGTTGGACAGGGCGAACGCGATCCCCTGGTTGAGGCCCAGGTCCTGGGCGCCGGAGGCGACGAGGGCGGAAGCCGGGGCGAAGAGCGTCCCGTAGAACGGCATCCCGGCGATGAGCACGCCGATGAGCCACGGGGCGGACGTCATCAGCGGAACCACGGCCGCGCAGGCCGCACCGAGCAGCAGCGCCCCGGTGAGCGGGCGGGCGGCCCCGAAGCGGTCCGACAGCCGCCCCGCCTGCGGCGACAGGAATGACTCGACCAGGGCGGCGCACAGGAACGTGACCGCGATGACCGTGCCAGACGCGCCGAGCCTGGACAGCCGCAGCGGTGCCAGCACGTCCAGCGTGCCGAAGGCGATCCCGGCCAGCGCCATCAGCCAGCAGCCGGTCACCACCTGCCGGTCGCGCAGCGCGGGGAGCGCCGCCCGGAGCGGCTGCGGTGCCTGCGGACGCGGCGACGGCACGGTGAACGCGACCCCGATGAGGAAGACGGAGGCGACCGAGGCGGCCGAGAACGCGGCCCCGGTGCCCACCGCGTTGGCCACGGCGCCGACGGCCGGGCCGAACAGCGCGCCCACCACCGCCGCCCCGAGCGCGGTGCCGAGCAGTTCGCCCCGCCTGGCCGGCGGCGCGGCCGTCGCCAGCCAGGACAGGCCCGCGGTCCAGGTGCAGGCGCCGCCGATGCCCTGCACTACCCGGGCCGCGTCAAGCAGCCCGGGCGACGATGACCAGCCGAACGCGAGCGTCGCCAGGGCCATCAGCGTCAGCCCGAGCACCGCGACGGTCCGGTCGCCGAACCGGGCAACCAGCGCGCCGCTCGGGAGCGACCCGAGCAGCGTCCCCGCCGGGTAGGCCGCGATCAGCACCCCCGCGGCGGCCTTGGACAGCCCCGCCGCCGCCGCGTAGTGCGGCAGCAGCGGTGTCAGGGCCGAGAAGAAGACCGTGTCCACCCCGACGATGGCGCACACGAGAGCGAGCAGCCGCCGCATCGACGGCTCCAGCCTGGCCTGGTTCCGCCGCATCATTCACTCCATCACCGACAGGGGCAAAACGCCTAGCGTAGCTTACCGGAATTATCGACGATGACCGATATGTTCCCGGCTGCGTACGGCTCAGCCGGATTGCGCGGCCGGATCACGGCGCTGAGAGCGGCGTGCTCTCAGCCCGCCTTGCCTTCGAGGGCCCGCTTCGTGAGCACGCGGGCGAGGTGCTGCCGGTAATCCACGTCCGCGTGCATGTCGTAACCGGGCGACGTGCCCTCGGCCGCGAACTGAGCCGCTTCCTCGGCGGAGGCACCCGACTTCAGCGCCTCCTCGGTCGCCGTGGCGCGCAGCGGCGTGCCCCCCATAGAGGCAAGCGCGACCCGGCCGCCGTAGGCGGCGGCGCCGACGATCGCCCAGTCGTTGGCCCGCCTGGTGAACTTCTGGTACCCCCACGGGACGGAGCCGCCACGGGGCACGCGGACCGCCGTCAGCAGTTCGTCGGGGCCCAGGGCGGACTCGAACGGCCCGGTGAAGAAGTCGTCCGCGCGGACGACCCGCGGGCCTGACGGCCCGGTGATCTCGACCGCGCCGCCCAGGGCGAGCAGCGTCATGGGCAGGTCGGCGGACGGGTCGGAGTGCGCAAGCGAGCCGCCGATCGTGCCGCGGTGCCTGATCTGCGGGTCGCCGATCTGCGCGGCCGCGTAGGCCAGGATCGGCGCCTCGGCCTTGAGCAGGGCGGAGGACGCGAGTTCCGCGTGCCTGGTGGTGGCGCCGATGAGCACGTCGTCGCCGTCGATGCGGATGCCGGAAAGCCCGGGCACCCGGGCGATGTCGATGAGCACCGCGGGCTGCGCCAGCCGCACCTTCATCATCGGCAGCAGCGAGTGGCCGCCGGCCAGCAGCTTGGCGTCCTCGCCGTACTCGGTCAGCAGCCCGAGGGCGTGCTCAGGCGAATCGGCTACCTGGTAGTCGAATGATGCCGGGATCATGCGGTCACCTCCGCGGCCGGCGTCACTGAGCTGCCGGAGAGCGCCGAGTCATCGGAGAGCACGGTGTCGGTGTCGCCCGGGAGCTTGTCCGCCGCCGCGAGCACCGAGAGGACGATGTTGTGGTACCCGGTGCAGCGGCAGAAGTTGCCCTCGAGTCCCTCGCGCACCTCCTGCTCGGTGGGGTGCGGGTTCTCCGCCAGCAGGCTGGTTGAGGCCATCACCATGCCGGGGGTGCAGAAACCGCACTGGAGCCCGTGGTTCTCGCGGAATGCCTGCTGGACGGCGCTCATCGTGCCGTCTGGCGCGACCAGGCCCTCGGCGGTCGTCACCGAGCGTCCGTTGGCCTGCACGGCCAGCATCGTGCAGGACTTGACCGATTCGCCGTCGAGCAGCACGGTGCACGCGCCGCACGACGTGGTGTCGCAGCCGGTGTTGGCGGCGCGCAGCCCGAGCGTCTCCCGCAGGTAGTGAATGAGCAGCAGCCGGGGTTCCACCTCGTCGCTGCGGGTGACCCCGTTGACCGTGAGCTTGATCAGCACCGGATCAGCCCTCCCTTGCTGATTGAGCCGCCTGGATCGCCCGCCAGACCCGCTGCGGGGACGTGGGCATGTCGATGTGCGTGACGCCGAGGTAGGCCACGGCGTCGATGACCGCGTTCTGCACGGCCGGGGTGGAGCCGATCGAGCCGGCCTCGCCGATGCCCTTGGCACCGAGCGGGTTGTAGGAGGTGGGGGTCTCCATGTCGACCAGCTCGTAGCTCGGCACCTCGGTCGCGGACAGGAACGGGTAGTCGGCGAAGGTCGCCGTGAGCGGGTTGCCGTCCTCGTCGTAGACGACTTCCTCGAGAAATGCCTGCGCGGCGCCCTGGGCGATGCCGCCGTGCCGCTGGCCCTCGGCCAGCAGCGGGTTGATCACGGTGCCGGCGTCGTCTACGGTCACGATCCGGCGGAAGAACACCTTGCCGGTCTCGGTGTCGACCTCGACGACGGCCACGTGCGTGCCGAACGGGAACGTCGGCCCGGGCGAGGTGAACGTGCTGCGCACGAAGAGCCGTTCTGTGCCCGCCAGGGACGAAAGCGGCACCGAGATGTCCGGGTCGCCCTTGACCGAGAACGACGACGACCCGACGTCGAACACGAGGTCGGCCGGTGCCGCTTCGAGCGTCTCGGCGGCCCGCTCGCGGGCCACGTCGAGCAGCTCGCGCGACGCCTGCTGCACGGCGGCGCCGCCCAGCTGCAGTGAACGGGAGCCGCCGGTCCCGCCGCCCTTCGGCACCAGGTCGGTGTCGCCCCACTTGACGGTGATCTTGTCGATCGGTATGCCGAGTTCCTCGCTGACCAGCATCGCCCAGACCGTCTGGTGACCCTGGCCGTGCGGTGAGGTGCCGGTCAGCACCGTCGCGGTGCCGTCCGGGTGGACCTCCACGGTGCCGTTCTCGTTCGGTCCGCCGGCCTCGCCGCCAGGACCGGTGATCTCCACGTACGAGGACAGGCCGATACCGAGCTGCAGGGTGTCGCCGCTTTCCCGCCGCTTGGCCTGCTCGGCCCGCAGGCTCGGGTAGTCGGCCGCGTCAAGCGCCTTCTCAAGCGCGGTCACGTAGTCGCCTGAGTCGTAGACCGCGCCGAACGCGGTGGTGTGCGGCTCGGTGAACTTGGGCAGCAGGTTCTTCCGCCGCACCTCGGCCGGGTCGACCCCGGCCGCGCTGGCGAACAGGTCCATTGCCCGGTCGATCGCGGCGGCGGCCTCCGGGCGTCCCGCGCCGCGGTACGCGCCGACCGGCGTGGTGTTGGTGACGACGGAGGTGGCCCAGGCCTCGGCCCGCGGTATGCGGTAGGGGCCAGGCGCCATCAGGATGGTGAGCGACGGCAGGAACGGCCCGAACCGCGCGTAGGCGCCGCTGTCCTGGACGATCTCCAGGCGGTAGGCGAGCACGGTGCCGTCCTTCGTCCCGCCAATGGTGAGCGTGTGCTGCTGCGCCCGGCCGTGGGTCATCCCGACCAGGTTCTCCATCCGGGTTTCCGACCAGCGCGCCGGACGGCCCAGCTGACGGGCGGCCCAGCAGGTGAAGACCTGCTCGGGGTCGACGCCGAACTTCGCGCCGAATCCGCCGCCCACGTCAGGGGTGATGATCCGCACCACGTCGGGCGCCACCCCGAGGGCGCCCACAAGCGCCGCCTTGGTGCCCTGGGCGCCCTGGTTGGGTATCCAGGCGGTCAGCCGCCCGTCCTCGCCCCAGACGGCCGCGGCCGCGCGGGATTCCATCGGGGCCGGCGCGACCCGCCGGTTCTGCACGACCTCGCTGACCACGACGTCGCAGCCGTCGAACAGGTCGGGGCTGGCGGCCGACGCGTCGCCGAACGTGCAGACCACGTTCGTGCCTGCCGCGGGGAACAGCAGGCCGTTGACGCCGGACAGCGCGTCGTTCATGTCGACGACCGCGGGGAGGAAGTCGTAGTCCACGTCGACCAGCTCGATCGCGTCCTCGCCCTGGTACATCTCCTCGGTGACGACCGCGGCCACCGGCTCGCCGACGAACCGCACCGTGTCGCTGGCAAGCAGCGTCTGCTGGATCGCCTGGTTCATGTTCGGCGCCATCGGCATCAGCGGCTTGATGCCGTCCGCCGCGAGGTCGGCGGCGGTGTAGACGGCGATTACGCCGTCGGCGCCGAGGGCCGCGCTCGTGTCGATGCCGGCGATCTTCGCATGGGCGACGGTTGAACGGACGAAGTGCACGTAGCAGGCGCCGGCGAGCCGCTCGTCCTGGACGTCTTCTGTGTAGACGGCTCCGGTTGTCAGGAAGCCGGGATCTTCGGTCCGCAGGACCCGGGTGCCGAGAATGCTCACGCGGTCTAACTCCTCTTGTCCCGAACGGAGGGATACTCCGCTTTCGCGGCTAGCCATCAGCATAGATAGTCACAGTGCGACTACCGGAATCGTCCTGACCCGCTGGCCGGCTGCCGGAACGTCACCCGCCTTGCTTGCGGGCCAGCAAGGCGGACAGCTCGGCCGACAGCAGTTCCTCGGTGCGCTCGGGCGGCAGTCCGAGGGTGGTGAACGCCTCCGCGACCGGGCCGCCCGCGGCGGTGAGGCCGGCGAGCAGGTGCTCGGTGCCGATGTAGTTGTGCCCGTGGCGCAGGGCCGATTTGAGCGCGCCCTTGAGCGCGTCCCTCGCGCTGGCGTCGAGGGTCAGTTCGAGCAGTTCGGCCGCGCTGGTGCTGTCGGCCCGCTCGGCGAGGCCGGTGCCGACCGCGGCTGACAGCCGCTCGGCCGTCACTCCGGCGGTGACCAGGACCTTCGCGCCCACTCCGGCGGGCTCAGTGGGCAGTGCGGCGGCCAGGTGCGCGCTGCCGACGGCGCCGGGAGCGGCGAGCTTGCCCGCGGCCGCGAGGGTACGGGCCGCGCGGGCGGTGAAACGGGAAAACGGCTCGACGGACCCGGGCATCAGGTCGGCGATCTTGGCAGGCGGCGCGACGAAGCGCTTCTGCGCGGCTTGCTTGGAGACACCCATGGCGCCGCCGATCTGGCTCCAGGACAGGCCCGTTCTGCGCGCCTGGTCGACGAAGTGGCCGATCAGCGCGTCGGCCCGTTCGTCGAGCTGCGTGGAGACCGCGAACGCGTCCGACACGTTTTCCAGCGGCCCGCCCTCGGGGTGCAGGGCCTTGACGTAAGCGATGAGGTTGTCCAGCGGGACAGGGAATTCAGTCATGGGTCAACTCTAGGTTGACGATTACCGGATCGTCAACCAGAAGTTGACGATCCGGCTAGGTGAACAGTGCCCTGATGTCGTCCTCGGAAAGCGCGGAGCCGAACGCGCCGTCGCTGTCGATGACCGAGGAGAACAGCTCGGCCTTGCGTGCCTTCAGCGCCATGACCTTCTCCTCGATCGTGCCTGCGGCGATAAGCCGGTACACCATCACGTTCCGCGTCTGCCCGATCCGGTGCGTGCGGTCGACCGCTTGGGCCTCCGTGGCGGGGTTCCACCACGGGTCGAGCAGGAAGCAGTAGTCCGCCTCGGTCAGGTTGAGACCGAAGCCGCCGGCCTTCAGCGAGATCAGGAACACCGGGGCGGTGCCTTCCTTGAACGACGAGATCACCTGCGCCCGGTTGGTGGTGGACCCGTCGAGGTAGCAGCACTCCACGCCGGACGCCTCCAGTCGGGTGCGGGCTATCTTCAGGAACCGGGTGAACTGGCTGAACACCAGGGCCCTGTGACCTCCGCCGGCCACGTCGGCGACCTGCTCGAGCAGCGAGTCGATCTTGGCCGAGGGGACATCCGCGTGCTCGGGGTCGACCAGGCCGGCGTGCAGCGACAGCTGGCGCAGCAGGGTGAGCGACCGCAGGATCGTGAACCGGTTGCGGTTGACGTCGTCGAGCAGGCCGAGCACCTTCTGCCGCTCCCGCTGCAGGTGGGTCTGGTACACCCGCCTGTGCTCCGGGTCGAGCTCGACCTCGAGCACCTGCTCCTGCTTCTCCGGCAGGTCCGCCGCGACCTGCTCCTTGGTCCGCCGCATGATCAGCGGCCTGATCCGCCGGCGCAGCTGGGCGAGCAGGTCGGCATTGCCTGACTTCTCGATCGGCTTGGCGTAGTAGTCCCTGAACCGGTCGGGGTTCGGGAACAGCCCTGGCGCGGCGATCGACAGCAGCGACCACAGCTCCATCAGGTTGTTCTCCATCGGCGTGCCGGTGATCGCGACCTTGAACGGCGCGGCCAGCCGGCGGGCGCACTGGTACGCCTTGGACTGATAGTTCTTGACGTACTGCGCCTCGTCGAGGATCAGGCCCGCCCACTCGCGCGCGCCGAAGGCCTCGAAGTCGAGTCTCAGCAGCGTGTAGGAGGTAACTACGGCGTCGGCGCCGTCGGTCACGTCGGCCAGCGTGCCGCCGCGCCGGCCGATCGTGTCGGAGACCGTCACCACCTTGAGTTCCGGTGCGAAGCGGTGCGCCTCGGCCGCCCAGTTGGCCAGCACCGAGGTCGGCGCCACGATAAGAAAAGGGTGATGCCGAACGAGCGAACTTTTTCTTTTCTGCCCATGCGGTCCAGAATCAGCGTGGGCGTCGACGTCAGAAAATGAAGAGTTTGAGAGCGGGTCTTCGCGGTCCCTGAGGTCCTTCACGTGCTGCAGCAGGGCCAGGGTCTGCAGGGTCTTGCCAAGTCCCATGTCATCGGCCAGGATGCCGCCGAGCCCGTGCGTCCACAGGAACGCAAGCCACTGGAACCCGCCCAGCTGGTAGGGCCGCAGCTGCGCGTTGATGGCGGCGGGCGCGGGCACCGGCTCGATCTCGGCGGCGGAAAGCAGTCCCTGCACCTGCCGCTGCCACGCTGCCGCCTGGTGGCCGACCTCGCCGAGCCCGGCCAGCTCGTCCCACAGCCCCGCCTGGAACCGGCTGATCCGCAGCGCCCCGTCGGGCTGGTCCTGCAGCGCGCGGGCCTCGTCGATGAGCCGCGCTAGCGCCGCGAGCTCCGGCTTGTCGAGGGAGAAGTACGCCCCGTCGGGCAGCAGCAGGTGCGTCTGGTTGTGCGCGAGCGCCACGAAGAGGTCGGTGAACGGCACCGTCGAGCCCTCGACGGTGACCGTGATGCCCAGGTCGAACCAGTCACGGTCGCCTTCGACCTCGCCCGTAGACAGCCCGATCTCCAGCGAGTCGCCGGCCTCGCGGTAGTCGGGAACCTGCCCGGTCACCTCGACCCGCACGTTGCGCTGTCCCTGGAACAGCGGCAGCACCTCGGTGGTGAACGCCATGGCGTCGAGACCGTGCAGTGTGACCTTCGCCGCGGACGGGACGCCGGGCACGCCGGCCGGGAAGCTGAGACCGGTCAGTACCCGTGTCTCGGCCTCTGGGTCGCGGAACGGGTCGCGGGCGGCGCCGAACGGTGCGCGCAGCTCGGACCCGCCGACCTGGTACACCCATTCCCAGCGGAGATCAAGGCGGTGCCCGCGGGTGTACCCGGCGTTGAGTACAAGCGACGGACCGGAGATCTCGGGGGCCGTGAACGAGCCGTCAGACGAGGTGATGGTGGCCTGGCGCCGCAGGCGCGGGTAGTACCTGGACAGGAACGCCGCCTGCCCGGCCTCGGGGACCACCAGCCGCTCGTCGGCCAGCGCGATCTGCTGGAGCTGGGCTGGCACCGGGTGGGCGAGCCTGGCGAGCCGGAACCTGGCGTGCTCACCGCGCTCCGCTTGCGCGCGGTCGGCGTAGATGACCCCGTGGCCCTCGCTGCCGACGAACCGCAGAGGCACGGCGTCAGTGCCGTCGCTCGTTTTGACGGTCGGCGCGATCAGCAGCGTGCCGTCGTCGGTCGTCACGTCCAGGCACAGTTCGGCTGAGCCGGGCGGCGGTACCTGCCCCTGCTTGCCCCGGTAGACGAACGGCAGGCCGGCCGCGTACGCCTGCTCGAGCACCGGCCACAGCTGGCGGGACTCGCAGGCGGACAGGTCGAGGTACTTGTGGTCGCCGCGGCCGGGGGAGTACCCGTGAAAGGAACCGGCCTGCGAGGACGAGCTGGCACGGTAGAGGGCGTAGAGCTCGTGCAGCAGGTGGATGTGCGCGGCCGGGAACTCGTCTCGTATCAGCAGGTAGTCGAGCCGGGACCAGGCCAGCTGACCGGCTGCCCAGCCACCGAGGCGGCCCGGCTGCACCAGCCGGGCCTGGAGTTTGAGCTTGCGGACGGGATCTTCCGCGGTCGGCTCGTGGCGCCCGTTGTCGGTGGCGTAGCTCGCGTAACGGAACGGCTCAGGATTGTTCTGCACCAGCGACAACTCGACGGCGAGGGGCGCGCCGGACGCGGGGTCCGGCGGTGCCTCCGGGGCCTGCGGTGCGGCCAGCAGCGAGTCGAGCGACTGCTCCCATGGCAGCGCCGACCGGCGGGCCACGGACTCGGCGACGGTGGTCGCGGGCAGCAGGGTCTCGTCGGTGGCGGCGAGCACGAGGGCGGCGACGTGCACGCAGTTGGTGCCCCTGGCACAGCTGCAGAAGCCCTCGCGGAAGCGCAGCGGGAACCCGGGCGACGCGCGGAACGAGGCCGACACCGTCCTGATCTCGCCTGCCCGGTCGCGCACGGTCCCGGTGAGCAGCTGCTGGGACGCCTCCCAGGCCATCTGGACAACCGCGCCGCGCTGAACGGCCGCGGTACCGTCGGCGCATCCTTCCGGGCCGATCGCCGCGCGAAAGGAAGCGAGATCGACGTCCCGAAGAGCCACCCGTTGCATTCTGTCCAGCCTAGCCGCTGATTATCACCAGCGTGAGCGCGAAGAGCGCGGTTATCGCCCGCGTACCCTCCTGCGGCACGACCGGTTAACGTTGCCTGATGGGCACGGTGGTGTGGTGAGCGGCGGCCAGACCGGGCCGGAACCCGGCCGGCGGCTAGTGCTGCTGCGGCACGCGAAGTCGGACTGGCCTGACGTGGACGACCACGACCGGCCGCTGGCCAAGCGCGGCCTGCGCGACGCGCCCGTGGTCGGGCGCTGGCTGGGCGAATCGGGTTACCTGCCGGACGCGGTGATCTGCTCGACGGCCCGGCGGGCTAGGGAGACCTGGGAGCTGGCCGGCGAGGCGCTGGCGGCCGCGGCGCCCGAGCCAGGCCGCGTCCCGGCGGCGCGCTTCGAGCCGCGGGTCTACGAAGCGACCGTGCTCGGCCTGCTGATGCTGGTCAGGGAGTTCTCGCCGCAGTGGCGGACGGTGCTCGTCGTCGGGCACAACCCGGGTCTGGCCGAGCTCACCATCGGCCTGGCCGGCCCCGAGCTGGCCCCGCCGAACGCGTTCCCGACCGCCTTCGTCGCGGTCCTCGGGCTGCCGGGCGCCTGGGCGGACACGGTTCCGGGGGAGGCCAGGCTGCTCGCGTTCACCGTCCCGGCCGAGCTGCGCGGGTGATGAACGCCCGTCCGTCGGGGCAGCCGGGGAAACGTTAGACTTTTCCCGTGGATCACGGCGAATTCGAGCTTGGCACGGACGGTCCCTCGGTGATCCTGGTCGGCGTGGACGAGTCGGTCACCGGGCTCCGGGCCGCCTCGTATACCGCCGGCCTGGCCCGCAGGCAGGGCGCCCGGGTCGTCGCGGTCTACGTCTCGCCGTTCACGTCGCTTCCCCTGACGAGCTCAGGCGGCGCGGCCGTGCTGGCCGCGGAGCAGGAAGTGCACGACGAGATCGCCAGGGAGCTGGGCGGCCGGGCCGCCGAGGTCGCCCGCGAGCTGGGCATCCCGGTCACGTTCATCAATGCCGCGGGCGATCCGTACCACGAGATCACCCGCATCGCGGCGGAGACCCGGGCCGACGCGATCGTGGTCGGGGCCTCGCTTAAGGCCGGCCACCGGCTGATGGGCTCGCTCGCCGTCCGCCTTGTCAGGGCAGGCAAGTGGCCGGTCACGGTCGTCCCCTAAAAGGAACCCGTCAGCGCAGCCTGCGCAGGAACGGGTCCTGTGCGGCCTGTGACGCGACCCGGATCCGTGCGTCCGCCGCCACGGCGCTGCCGGGCCTGGCGATGACCGGGTACAGGTCGAGCTCGGTGACCTCTGGGAGGTCGTCCGCGAGCCGGGAAACCCGCAGCAGCAGGTCCCGCAGCGCCGATACGCCGGCGGCCGGGTCGCCCAGGTGGCCGTGCAGGGACGGCACCGACCTGATCGAGCTGATCAGCGCGCCGGCGTCGGCCTCGGTCAGCGGCGCCAGGCTGGCGGCGTGGTCGTCAGGCAGCCGGGCGGCGGTGCCGCCGAGCCCGAGTACGACCAGCGAGCCGAACATCTGGTCTTCCCGCACGCCGATCACCACCTCGGTGTCGTCCCTGCCGGCCGTCGCCGCGGGATCCACCTGAATGCCGTACCGGCCAAGCAGCGCGGTCACGTCGTCACCGGGCAGCCAGCCGCCGTCCGGCTGCCCGGCCAGGAAGGCGTGCACGATCTCCCTGGCCCGCTCGGTCTGCACGTCGGGGTACGCGGGCACGGTACGGCCAGGCGCCGCGTGCCATTCCGCGTACCTGACCGCGCGGGACAGCGCCCTGGCCGCTACTTCGGGGTAGGCGTAGGCAGGCACCTTGCCGTCCCGGCCGTCGATGAGCCTGACCGCCTCAGGCTGGTTGAGCACGACGACGGCCAGCGGGACACCGACCTCGGCCTGCGCGATGGCGCTGAGCAGGTCTCCGGTCGCCCCGGTGCGCAGCACAAGCGCGATGACCGCGTGCACCTCCTGGTCGGCGCTCAGCGTCTCGAGCACCTCCCTGAAGGCATCGGCCGACACGGTCGCCGCCGTGTCCACCGGCCCGTTGACCGAGCCGCCGGCCGGGATGATGTCCCGCAGCTTGCGGCTGACCTGGCCCGCCGGGTGGTGCACGGCCAGCCCGAGGTCCGTGCACGCGTCCGCGGCGAGCACGCCGGCGCCGCCCACGTTCGACACGATCGCCACCGTACGGCCCGCGGGCGGCGGCTGGGTGGCGAGCAGTGCGGTGGCGCCGATCAGCTCGCCGAAGCTCGGCGTGGCGATGATCCCCGCCTGCTCGAACAGCGCCTCCCTGCTGACCAGCGGGGAGACGACCGACGCGGTGTGCGACGCGGCCGCGCGCTGGCCCGCCTCGCTGCGCCCGGCGTGCACGGTGAGCACCGGCATCTTCAAGCCGACCCGGCGCGCGGTCCTGCCGAACTTGCGCGGGTTGCCGAACGACTCGATGTACAGCACCGCGACCCGGGTCTGGCCGTCTTGCTCCCACCACATCAGCAGGTCGTTGCTTGACACGTCGAGTTTGTTGCCGACGGAGGCGAACGAGGAGATGCCGATGCCGAGCCGGGTGAGGTGGTCCACCATCGCGAAGCCGAGGCCGCCGGACTGCATGACCAGGCCCACGCTGCCCGGGGCTGGGTTGGCCGCCGCGAACGTCGCGTCGAGGCCGATCGACGGCACCGCGATGCCGAAGCAGTTGGGGCCTATCAGCCGCATACCGTACCGCCGGCACACGGCGAGCAGGCGGGCGCTCGCGGCCGCGTCGACGGCGGCGGTGAGCACGACAAGGCCGCGGACGCCGCGCCGTCCGCAGGCCTCGGCGGTGTCGGTCACCGCGGCGGGCGGCACGGCCACGATCGCCAGGTCGGGTGCTTCGGGCAGGCTTTCCACGGTGGGAAAGCAGGGGACGGCCCCGAGCTGCGCGCCGCTCGGGTTGACGGCATACAACTGGCCCTTGTACCCGCCGGCCGTGATGTTCTCGAGGACCGAGCGGCCCACCGTACCCGGCCGCCTGCTGGTCCCGATGACCACCACCGACCGGGGCGCGAAGACCGGCCGGAGGCTGGCGACGCTGGCTGACCGCTCGCGCCTGGCCACCGTGTCGAGGTAGTCCGCGAGCTGCCGGCCGGCGTCGTCGGGCGGCAGCGGGATCGTGATGCCGACCACGCCGTCCTCGCGCCTGCTGACGACGGGCAGCCCCGCGTCGGAGAACACCCGCAGCATGCCCGTGTTCTCAAGCAGCGTCTCCGCCGTCAGCGCCTCGAACTGCCTGGCCCTGGCCAGCGACACCAGGTGCTCGAGCAGCAGCGTGGCGATGCCACGGTGATGCATGGTGTCCGCCACGGCGAACGCGACCTCGGCCGTCCGGCCGTTGTCACGGCCTGCCTCGAAGCTGGCGACCCCGACGACCTGGCCGTCGAAGACCGCCAGCAGGGCGGCGTGGTCAGACCCGGCTTCCCTGGTGACCCGCCGGGCTTCCTGCTCGGCCGCGAGCCTGCTGAGGCTGAAAAAGCGCAGGTACGCGTTGTTGGGCGACATCGCCTCGTGCATCGCCTTGACGGCGGCGAAGTCGGCCTGCGCGGCCGGCCTGATCTCGACCGTCCGCCCGTCAGCGAGCAGCGCGTACACGCTCGCGGCGACCTGGTCGCTCATCCGTCCTCCCGCTGGCCCGTGAAAGCCTGGTCGGTCTGAAAGCCTGGTCAGTCTGAAAGCCTGGTCAGTCTGAAAGCGTGCTCAGTCTGAAAGCGTGCTCAGTCTGAAAGCTGGGTCAGGCGGCTGCTTCTGGCCCGCCAGACGCGGCGTAAGTGACTGTACGGTTCTCATCTTCCGCCCTTTGCGGTGGCGTTGCCACCGCGGCACGGCCGGCCGCCTGGGCGGGGCCGGGCCGGGCACTGGCCCGATCAGCCCGGAAAACCATGATGAGCCAGACGGCCAGGCTGCCCGCCGCGACGAGGGCGACGAGCAGCATCATCGGGGCGGAGATGTTGGTGTCCGGATACGCGGAGGCAAGGTTCGCGGAGGCAAGATTCGCGGAGACAAGATTCGCGGAGGCAAGATTCGCTGAGACAAGCGTCGTAAAGCAAAGTCCACCCCGCCTCGGCCGTCCGTCCCACGGCCGAACGCCCCCAGTCAGCAGGACCAAAGTCTCTCCCGAACGCAGCCCCCAGTTGAGCGCGGCCAGGTTCAGCGCGCCCGGTTAATCACCGTCCGGTCGAGCGCGGCCGGTTGAACGCAGCCCGCCTGAGTACCGCCCGGGTTGAAAGCCGCCCGGTTGAGCAACGGCCGCGTGAGTACCGCCCGCGTGAGCACCGCCCGGGTTGAAAGCCGCCCGGTTGAGCAACGCCCGCGTGAGTACCACCCGGGTTGAAAGCCGCCCGGTTGAGCAACGCCCGCGTGAGC